>CACYZW010000168.1 GCA_902778995.1 uncultured Eubacteriales bacterium | reverse complement strand
ACAAATCATAGATTTGTGATGCGGCACCGCGAAAATCGCCTTGAAATGCAGGCAAATCCACTCGAAATTGCATCTCCCTGCATTTAGAAACACACTCTAATTTATCATGGCGGCATGGCACCACCGCCGTTGCGCACCACGAAAACACGGCTCACGCGGGGATGCGTGAGCCGTGTGTAGCCCCAGTCTTTGCACGTGTCGAGATTACTTCACATATGCCGCGGCGTTCCTGCCGGCCTCGAGTCCGAAGGTCATGCCCAGGGACAGGGAGGAGCCGGAGGCGGGGTATTCCACCTTGTAGAAGCCGCCGTTGGCGACCTCGCCGGTGGCATACAGGCCGGGGATGGCCGCGCCGTCCGCCTTGAGCACCTGTGCGTCCGCGTCGATCACCAGGCCGCCCATGGAGCCGATGGTGGTGGGCTTGACCATCACGGCGTAGTAAGGCGCTTCCTTCAGGTCTGGGTCCTGTTCGATGGCGTCGGCCAGCTTCGCGGCGTCCATGCCGGTGGCCTCGGCCAGGGCCTCCACGGTATCGCCCTTCCAGCCGAAGCCCACCGCCACGGCGGCCTCGGCGGTCTCGGCCCCGGCAGCGTCGTACAGGCCGTAGAAGTGATCCACGCCCAGGGTCTTGATGGCGGTATAGGTGATGGGATAGTCGATCACCTTGCTGACGAAGGTACCGTCAGGCTGCACGTAGCTGCTGCAATACATCGCGACGGCGTTCATGCCGCTGGCGGGCAGCGAGCCGTCCACGAAGTCAAAGCCGATGACGCCGCCCTTGAACTCGGTGGCCGCGCCGATGGCCATGCCCATGTTGATGCCGTCGCCCACGTTGCCCTTGCTGGACAGCGGGAAGTCGTTCTCGGCGACGGGCGAATACTTCGCCTTCATCTCCTTGCTGGCGTCGAAGCCGCCGGTGGCCAGGATCACGCTCTTTGCGGTGATCTCGTAGTCGGCAGCCTTGCTCTCGGCCTTCGCGCCGATGATCGCGCCGTTCGCGTCCACCAGCAGCTCGGTGCCCTTCACGCCGCACAGCAGCGGTACACCCAGCTCGTCCAGCTTCGCAAGCATCGGGTTCACCAGCGCCGCGCCGGTCATGCCCACGCCCTCGGCGGTCATGGAGAAGCGGGCGCGCGGCTCGGGCGCGGTGCCCGCGGGCACGGTCATCATCCACTTCACGCCCAGGCCCTCCAGCCAGGCGATGGTGTCCAGGGCGTTGTCGGCGTAGAACTTCAAGAGTTCCTCGTTGGCGTCGCCCTCGGCGCGGTCCATGTAGTACTGCACCATGGCGTCCCTGTCGCTTTCGTCCACCGGCGCGTACACGATGCCCGCGCTGGTCACGGCGGAGCCGCCGGGGATGTCCTGCTTCTCGATGACCATCACATTCGCGCCGGCCTCGGCGGCGGCGATGGCGGCGGACAGGCCCGCGGTGCCGCTGCCCATCACCAGCACGTCGCAGTCCAGGGTCTCGCTGGTCCTTTCGGGGGTCTCCACCTTCGCGGTCATGGCCTCCGGGGCGTTCGCCTCCTTCAGCGCGGCGTTCACCGCCATGCGGAAGTAGGCGGAGGTCACCGTCGCGCCGGTGACGCTGTCCACGCCCGAGGTATTGTTGTCGATCATCTCCATGGTCATGATGTCGATGGCCTTGCCGCCCAGCTCGGGCGTCTCGGGGCAATCCTTCACCACGATGTCGGAGATCGCGCCGCCCTCGATCACCACGGTGACGTTCAAATCGCCGTAGAAGCCGGGGCTCGTCACGGTGTACTCGCCGTCCGTCGCGCCGCCCTCGCCCAGGGCCGCCCCGCCCAGCAGCAGCATCGCGCACAGCATCAGTGCCAACAGTCTCTTCATGGTTCTGCCTCCTTTGATGATTGTAGGGTCTGCTTGTACTGTCCTATCGCCTCAATCGTCTCCGCAAACTGCTCCCGCATCTCCGCCTCGCCGATGTGCAGGTATTCCGCGCACTGCTGGAGCACGAGGGCGGGGCGGCTTCGGACGTTGGACATCAGGTTTTTCAGGTTGGTCTCGTACTTGTATTCGCTGATCCCCATCTTTTCCAGGTACTGGGGCAGCAGCGGCCTGATGCGCGCGTACTGGGCCTGCACCGCCTGGGCCATGCCCGCGCTGGACAGATAGGTGGACAGGGCGCCGTTCAGGTTCTCCAGAAAGCGCTCCCGGAGCCGGTCGTTGGCCATAAACGCGTTGAACAGCTGGGCGTTGGTGCCCTGGGCCAGCAGCTCGAAGCCGTTGACGCTGTTCTTGCCGCCCCGCAGCCCCCGGTCCAGGTCATAGAGCACCCACCGCCACTTCCCGTCGGCGTCCGGGTTGCGGTAGCGCTTCACGTTCACGGTGTCCGGCGGGCAAAAAACGCAGAAGAAGGTGATGAACTGTATGAAGTTATCGACGTCCACATCGTGGTCGATGCGCGCGTAGACCTCCTCCGTGTTGTTGTCGTGGGCCTCCAGGAACGCCTTCAGCGCGACATAGGTCTCATTGGAGCCCTGCTTGACCTCATGGCCGCTCTTGACCAGATCCAGCGAACCCTCCTGCCCCGCCCAGCCCTCGCGGCGGGCCAGCGAGAAGGGACTGATGTTTTCCCGCACGTACATGGCGCTGTAGTATTCGCCGTTCAGGTATACGATGGCCTCCTCGGCCTCCATGTACATCACGCTGCTGTTGGCGGCGAGGCCCGTCATCACCACGTCCCGCATGAAGGCGTGGGTGTAATCCTGGCCGCTGTAGCGCAGTATGAAGGCCTCGTACCCGTCCCAGGGCCGGTCCCGGAAGATGGGATAGTCGAACCGCTTCGCGCCGTACTGGCCCTTCGCCATCACCTTGAAGCTCTTCAATTCGTAGGCACGGGTGTTCCTGCCGTGCAGCTTGATGCCGCACTCCTGGGAAATCGCCGTCTCCCCGGTGCCTTTGTACAGCTCCACGTGCGCCTCGCGCTCCCAGTCCATCCAGAAGTTTGCGCCCCGGCCGTAATCGCCGTGGGGAAACCGCTCCTCGGCGTTGGGCCCCATGACCATGATGCCCGTCTCGTCGCTGTACAGGCCTTCGGGGTCGGAAACCAGCGAAACCACATAGGGCGCTTCGCTGGCAGCCTTCACGTCGAACAGGTAGCTCTGGGCGTCCATGATCGAGGGCAGACGCCCGTCCTCGTATACGCGGGTGCGCAATATCGTGGTGCCCGTGACGGGGATGGGCCTGCCGTCGTACAGCGTCTTGTCCTCGCCCGGATCGGAGCAGTCCAGCGTGTAATAGATGCGCGCGCCGGGGTTCGCGCTCAGGGCGACCTCGAATTGCGCCCCGGATGCAAACAGCCCGCCCGCCACGGAGTAGCGCGCCCCCTGGGCGGGGCCCAGCAGCGCCCTGTCCCCGTTGGCGGCCAGGGGCGTGCCGGCCTGGAAATAGCCGCTGCCGCCGAAGCCGTCCCGCCCGAAGGAGACGCCCGGATACTGCTGGGGCAGATACAGGCTGTCCAGCAGCGCGCCCGAGGCGTCGCACAGGCTCACCGTGCAGCCGCCGTCGGCGGGCAGCGCGAAGGGCGCGGACAGGTAATCCCCGGCGGGCTTAGCGCCGTCCCCGGTCAAAAACACCGCCAGATACCCGTAGGCGGGGATGGTCGTTCCCCCGGGAAACTGCCACTTGCGGGGGTGGCTCAGCTTGTCGGACAGGCCCCAGCCGCCGATATCCACGTCGGAGTCCCCGTCGTTGTACAGCTCCAGCCAGTCCCGCTTTTCGCTGACGGGGCTGGCCATGATCTCGCTGATGAACACGCCCCCGGCCCGCGCCCCGCGTTTTTCCGCGTCCAGCGCTAGCGCCGCCTCCAGCGTGTTTTCCCGGTTCGGCGTGGGCGGCAGCGCGTCGCTCCACCCCGCCTCCTCGGTGCGGGACAGCGCCTGGCCCATCTGCAGCTCGGGCAGGGCGACCAGGTCGATCATCGCGCCGTCGGGCCGGGACAGAATCACCGTCTCCCCCTTTGACAGCCTGAAATTGGCGTGCAGGTGGGCCGGGTCCTCCCGCCGGTCCTCGCCGGAGCAGTGGATCGCCAGCACGCCGCCCGCGGGCAGGCTGACCCTGGGCAAGCGCCACTTGCTGGGCTTGGCGATGTTGTCGGACAGCCAGTAGCCCTCCAGACTCACGTCATGGTCGCCCCGGTTGACGAGCTCAATATAGTCGGGGTATTCGCCGTCTTCATCGGGAAAGACCGTCAAATTGGCGCACATCAGCTCGTTCAGCGCCACATCCGAGGGCTGAAGCGCCTCGAGCTTCCCGGAAGCGAGGGCGTTCGCCCTGCCGGGCGTCGGCTGGGCGGTCACGACCCATTCGCCCCCGGCGTCCCGGCAAAGGGACTCGTCCGCCTGCATGACGGGCACCGCCACCTCGTCCAGCAGCTTTTGGGTGGAATCGTACAGATAGAGCGTGTGCGCGCCGGACTTGGGCAGCCGGAACGGGGCGTGAAGCGCGCCGTCCGCGGTTGCGGTTCCCTTCCCGTCCGCATAGACCAGCAGAAACGCCCCCGGCTCCATGCGGATGTCGGGAAAGACCAGCGTCTTGTTCAATTTTGTATCCCGGGTCAGGCACAGCCCCTTCAGCGACACCGGGGCGTCGCCGGCGTTTTCCAGCTCGATCCAGGCAGGGCCGCTGCCGTCGGCGTTCGGCAGCGTCAGCGCGTTGTGGTTCTGCACCTCGCTGATGCGCACGCCCTCCAGGCCTTCGGTGGCCCTGGCCTGCAGCGTCCCCCAGCCGTTCATATCCAACAGCCAGCCCGCCAGCAGCGCCACCGCGCAAACCAGCGCCAGCGGCAGCGCGAAGCTTCGCCAGCCGCGCCGCGCCCCTCTGTAGCCTTTGTAGCTCCTGTTGCTTCTGTTCATCAATCTTCCCTTTATCGCCCATGCACTGGTATGGAAAAATCCCCATGCTGATTATACCACATCCAAACCGAATCTGACAATCCCCCGTTACCATTCACCATACAAGCAAACTATGCAGGGAGGTATTGGAGGGGAGCAGCCCCTCCAATGTTCAATCGGCCCCGGCGAATCACTTGTGATTTTAGGCAAATCTGTCAAAGGGGTGGTCTTGGCGGGGGAAGCAGGTCCCCCGCCAATTACCATTCGCCCGTAGGGTGAATGGTAACGACAATCCCCGCAAGAAATTCCCGAACCGTCCCCTTGCCCCTTGTTGACGCGGGAAATTTCTGCTATAATGCTTTCAGACTACAATATACATAAGGAGGTAACCCACAATGGAAAACAAGATCCGGCGCATCGGCGTGCTGACCAGCGGCGGCGACTCTCCGGGCATGAACGCGGCGGTGCGCGCGGTGGTGCGCACGGCGCTTTCCTACGGCATACAGTGCATCGGCATCCGCAGGGGCTGGCAGGGCCTGATCAACAGCGACTTCGTACAGCTGGACGCGGCCAGCGTGGGCCACATCATCTCCCGCGGCGGCACCATGCTCTACACCGCCCGCAGCGAGGACTTTATGAGCGAAAAGGGCCGCCTGAAGGCGGTCTCCACCTGCAGGATGCTGGGGCTGGACGGCGTCGTGGCCATCGGCGGCGACGGCACCTTCCGGGGCGCGCTGGAGCTGTCCCGGCTGGGCGTGCCGGTGGTGGGCGTGCCGGCCACCATCGACAACGACATCGGCTGCACCAACTACACCATCGGCTTTGACACCGCCTGCAACACCGCCATCGAATGCATCGACAGGCTGCGGGACACCATGCAGAGCCACGAGCGCTGCTCGGTGGTGGAGGTCATGGGCCGCAACGCCGGCTTCCTGGCGCTGTACGTGGGC
>CACYZW010000167.1 GCA_902778995.1 uncultured Eubacteriales bacterium | reverse complement strand
AGGGCCGGCGTGCTTGCGGAGGTGGACGTCTATCCTACAAACGTGCACGCCTTCGATATGCTCTACCCGGAGGAAGCGGTGAGCAGGCAGGCGATCAGCACCTTTGAGCGGCGCTTCGGTGATGCGATAGAGAAATGTAAGACTTCTGCCAACTGATCGTAAGGCTGATATTGTCAAAAGAATCTGGGCTGCACACCTTGCATCGCCAAGAACCTAAAAGAGCTGGAAATTCCCACCTGCTTCTTCAAGGCGGTCGGGCACCCCAAGCCGACCTCCGAATGGCACTTTGAGGATTTCGCCGCGCTTGTGCGTGCGGCCATGGAGGATAAAGCCGAATAATAAGGCTTACATGTATGCTGGCCGGCATACCGAGAATGTGCATTACGAGAAATCCTGAGGAGAATGGATTAGATAGAGCAGAGAAATAGAGACAGGCGTATGACCTGTTTGTGGTCCGTGAGTAACCCATTGTGTCGGTACAATTTAACATGATAAAGCATTGACACGACGTTGGGAACACGGTATAATATGCAAAACCAATGAGAAAGAGTAAGTATTCGCTGTTGAGCCTTTTGCAGAGAGCCGTCGATGGTGGAAATACGGCAGGATGGCAGTGATGAATGGTCTTTCGAGGGCGAACAGAAAGCCTTTGGGCGAGTATGCGAGACGGAGCGGGCACTTCGTTAACAAGGGCCAGCATATGAACGTATGCGCAGAGCGGGCGCCGATGTGCCAAGCCGGGTGGTACCGCAGGAATATATCTCCTGTCCCAGCAATGATTTGTTGGGGCGGTTTTTTTTATTGGAGAGGAGGCAGCCAAATGCATGCAAAAATCGCGATTGTGGGCGCGGGACATGTAGGATCCCACGTCGGACGGGCACTGGCCGTGGGAAGCGTCTGTGATGAGATCATATTGATCGACAAGCTGCCGGAGAAGGCCTCGGCGCAGGCCATGGACATCGCCGACGCGCTGAGTTTTCCGCCATCTGACACGCGGGTGCGCACCGGAGACTACGCCGACTGCGCCGACGCGGACATCACAATCATCGCCATTGGCAAGGCCAGGGCGCCGGGGCAGACGCGGCTGGACCTGTTGGGGGATTCCGTGCGCATGGCGCACGAGCTGGCGGGCCAGCTTCGCCAGGACGGCGTCGGCGGGCTGCTCATCAGCATCACCAATCCCTGCGACATCATCGCCGGATGCCTGCGGGAGCTGCTGGGGCTGGATCGCCTGCGCGCCTTCGGCACGGGCACGCTGCTGGACACCGCGCGGCTTACCCGGGTGCTCTCCGGGCAGACCGGCGCGGCACGGCGGGACATAGAGGCCTGCGTGCTGGGCGAGCACGGCGATTCGTCGATGATCCCCTTCTCCGCGCTGCGCATCGCGGGGAGACCCGCTTCGGAGGCGCCCGGCTTCGACCCCGGGCAGGCGCTTGAACGCACCCACGGCATCGGCATGGACATCATCGAGGGCAAGGGATCCACGGAGTTCGGTATCGGCCAGGTGACGGCCTGGCTGTGCCGGGCGATCCTGACCGACGCCGGGGTGGTGCTTCCGCTGTCAGTAGGGCTCCAGGGGGAGTATGGCCTGAACGGCATCAACTGCGGCGTACCCTGCGTCGTCGGGCGTCGGGGCATCGAGCGCATCGTCGAACTGCCGCTGGCGGCGCCGGAGCGAGAAGCCCTGCTGGCCTCGGCGGCAGTCCTGGAAAAGCACATGCGCCTCGCGGATCAGATCCTCGCGGGCTTGTGACATATCGACCCATCAAGGAGGTAGCACCATGTTCCATCACAGCATTTTCCGCCGCATCCTCTGCACCGCCTTCATCCTGGCGCTTGTGCTCTTCACCTTCGGCTCCGCGTATGCCGAAGCTCTGCGCGTGGCCGTCGTCCAGCCGCTCAGCCACACCTCCCTCAATCAGATCCGGGACACCATCGTCTCCGAGCTCGAGGGAAGCGACGTCGAATTTGAGATCGTCACCCGAAACGCCGAGGGTGACTCCGCAGCGCTCTCCACGATCCTGGAAAACGTGAAGTCGGACGGCGTGGACATCCTGGTGCCCATCGCCACCAACACCGCCCAGTCCGCCAAGATGGTGTTTGAGGACGCCGGCATCCCGGTGGTGTTCGCGGCGGTGTCCGATCCCGTGGCCGCGGGGCTGACCGGCGACGACTGCGGGTTCATCACGGGCGTTTCCAACAACATCCCTGCCGCTGAGATAGTGAACCTGATCTCGGATTTCCAGCCGGACTACAAGCTCATCGGCTTCCTCTATACGTCCTCGGAGACCAACTCCGTCTCCACCATCAACGCGGCGAAGGCGTATTGCGACGCGAACGGCATCGCCTATGAGGAGGTCTCCATCGCCAACCTCTCGGAGCTGCAAACCGCTGTGGAGACGCTGATCTCCAAAGGCGTGGACGCGCTGTACACCGGCAACGACAACTCCATCGCCTCCGCCATGTCTACCTACATCGACGTGGCCTACGAATACGGCATCCCCGTGTACTGCGGGGCGGATTCCATGGTGGCGGACGGCGGCTTTGCCACCATCGGCGTGGACTACGTGCAGCTGGGCGGGCAGGTGGCCACTATCGTGGAACGCATCGCAAACGGCGAACAGCCTGAGGATATCCCCTATGAGACGCTGGCGGACTATGCCCGCTTCGTGAACCTCCATGCCGCGGATCGCATCGGCATCGAGGTGTCCAACGACATCCTGGCTGCCTACAACGTGCTTGTGGAAGTCGACGGCACCAGCCATTTCGGAGAATAGTGCGGATCGGTGGGACGGGGGAACCTCTCCCCGTCCCGCATCGGTCAACAGAATGGAAGGTTCCCTATGAACACATTGAGTTTGCTGATATCCGCGCTCAGCCAGGGCATGATCTACGCCCCTATGGCGCTGGGCGTCTTTGTAGCGTTTCGGGTATTGAACACGCCGGATCTGACCATCGACGGCAGCTTCGTGGCGGGGATGTGCGTCTGCGCCGTGGCCGCCATCGCGGGGCATCCTGTCCTCGCGCTGGTGTGCGGGCTGCTGGCAGGCGCGCTGGCAGGGTTGGTGACGGGCCTCTTGCAGACGAAGCTAGAGATCAACCCGATCCTCTCCGGCATACTGACCATGACGGGCCTCTACACTGTCAACTTCATGCTGCTGGGCGGCCAGTCCAATCTGTACCTGCAGCGCACGGAGCTGAACAGCGCTGGCGCGGAGACGCAGGTGGCCAGCGAGACGCTGTACAAATCATTCAGGGGCCTCATGGCGGCGCTGACCGGTGACAAAAAGTTCGACAGCAATCTGAGTGCCCTGATCGTGACGGCGCTGATCGTGGCGGCCACGGTCATCATACTGGCGGTGTTCTTCCGAACGCGCACGGGCATCGCCATACGGGCCACGGGCGATAATGAGGAGATGGTGCGCTCCTCCTCCATAAACGCCGACCGTTCCCGGGTGCTGGGCATCATGATTTCCAATGCGCTGGTGGCGTTTTCAGGGGCGCTGCTCTGCGAGCAACAGCGTTATACTGATCTCAACTTCGGCTCGGGCATGCTGGTGGTGGGGCTGGCCTCGGTGATCATCGGCCAGGTGTTCTTCGGGAACCGGGGCGTCACCCTGGGCATCCTCTCCGCTGTGGCGGGCTCGCTGGTCTATCGGGTGATCCTTCAGGTCGCTTACAAGGTGGAGATGCCCAGCTACGCCGTGAAGCTGCTCAGCGCGGTCATCGTGGTGATCGCCCTGACCATCCCCCGAATCCGGCGACTGGCCGCCCAACGGCGCGCGGACAGGGAGGAGGACGCGGCATGAAGGGATTGAGGCTCATCGGCGTGAAAAAGACCTTTGAGCGCGGCACGCCCAATGAGAAGGTCGCGCTGAACGGCGTGGATCTTGAGGTTGCCGGGGGCGACTTCATCACCGTGCTGGGCTCCAACGGCGCGGGAAAATCGACGCTGTTCAACGCCATACTGGGCAAATTCAGGCTGGACCGGGGGCAGATCGTGCTGGACGGCGAGGACATCACACGGCAAAGGGACTACCAGCGCGCGCTGAACATCGGCTGCCTGTATCAGGACCCCCTGCGGGGCACCGCGCCAAACATGACCATTGAGGAAAACCTGGCGCTGGCATATACGCGCAAGGCCAGCCGCAGCTTCTTCGCAGTAAACAGGAGGGACAGCGCGTACTTCCAGGAATTGCTGAAGGCGCTGGACCTGGGCCTGGAGGACCGCTTGAAGACCCGAATGGGGCTGCTCTCCGGCGGTCAGCGACAGGCGGCTTCGCTGCTGATGGCCACCATCGCCGAACCGAAGCTGCTGCTGCTGGACGAACACACCGCGGCCCTGGACCCGGCCACGGCGGAGAAGGTGCTGGCGCTGACGAAGGGAATCGTGTCAAAGCGGGGCCTGACCTGCCTGATGATCACCCACAACATGCAGTCCGCATTGACCATGGGCAATCGCACCATTGTCATGGACAGCGGCCGCATCATATTGGATGTTTCGGGACAGGCGCGCGAAAGCATGACCGTTCCCGGCCTTCTGGAGTTGTTCAGGGAGCGCTCCGGAAGAGAACTGGACAATGATCGTATGCTGCTAAGATGAAACGTGGGAGGAAGGGGGCCATCACCTTCGTGGACGACCTGGCGGCCATTGTGAATGCGCTGAAGAAGAGCGATGGCGCGTTGAAATAATATCAGGAAAGTATGCACGGGTTCACGTGCACGACAAAACACAAAAAAGTTGTTCTGAAGCAGCTTGTTCTGCTTTAATTTAGGATTAACAAAACTCTGATTGTATCAAAATCTCCATTCAAACACACCTTGGGACGCCTATTGTACTACAATGGGCGTCCGTTACTATCGGGGATAGTGGCACTGATTTTGAGAAAACTACGGTAATCATTAACCGATTCTCAAATAAAGTGTTGCTATCCCCGATTGTTTCTTCATTTGTTCATTTGTGCGTCTTATAAAATCAGCGGATACAGCCTATTCGCCGTAATTTGGGCATTATCATTATATAGCACAACGGACAACTGATCATAGGGGCTAAGACGGCATGTATAAAGGAAATCCCCGGAA
>CACYZW010000166.1 GCA_902778995.1 uncultured Eubacteriales bacterium | reverse complement strand
TCAAGGCGCTTTTCCGCAGCTTTAGTGGACCCTAAGGCAAGGAAAAGCAACACAGAAATGCAGTCAAATGCGCCGAAAATGCGCTTCAGGCATTTTAGAGACACACTCTAAAATTCATCTCGTTACTGCACGACTCGATTGTGCGGTATTTCCTTAAAACATCATCCCTATCCACCTTACCGCCAGGGCGGCCACCCACGCCAGGGCGCATTGCAAAAGCACCACGCCCAGGGCCCAGCGCCCGCCCAGCTCCCGGCGTATCGCGGCTATCGCCGCCACGCACGGGGTATACAGCAGACAGAACACCAGCAGCGACGCCGCGCTCAGGGCGCTCATGGTCGTTGCGACGCCGCCGGCGTACAGCACCTTCAACACGGAAACCACGCTCTCCTTGGCCATGAAGCCGCTGATCAGCGCCGTGCACACCCGCCAGTCGCCCAACCCCAGGGGCCGGAACAGCGGCGAGACCGCGCCCGCAACCGAAGCCAGTATGCTGCTTCCCGCGTTTTCCTCGGCCAGCAGGTTGAAGCGCAGGTCGAAGCTCTTCAATATCCACACCACCACCGAGGCGACCAGTATCACCGAAAAGGCCCGCTGCAGAAAATCATTCGCCTTGTCCCACAGCAGCTGCGCCACGTTCCGGGGGCTCGGCAGGCGATAGTTGGGCAGCTCCATCACAAAGGGCACGGGCTCACCCCGAAACAGCGTCCGCTTGAAGACCAGCGCCATCGCGATGCCGACCAGTATGCCCAGCACGTACAGCGCCACCATCACCAGGCCGCCCCGCTGGGGAAAGAACGCCTGCACGAAGAAGGCGTAGATGGGCAGCTTGGCGGTGCAGCTCATGAACGGCGTCAGCAGTATGGTCATCTTGCGGTCGCGTTCGCTGGGCAGCGTGCGGGTGGACATCACCGCCGGCACCGTGCAGCCGAAGCCGATCAGCATCGGCACGATGCTCCGCCCCGACAGGCCGATTTTTCTGAGCAGCTTGTCCATGACGAAGGCCACGCGGGCAATATACCCGCTGTCCTCCAGCAGCGAGAGGAAAAAGAACAGCGTCACGATGATGGGCAGGAAGCTGATCACGCTGCCCACGCCCTCGAACACGCCCCCGATGATCAGTCCGTGAACGGCGGGGTTCACCCCTCCGGCGGTCAGCGCCTCGTCCGCCATGCCGGTCAGTGTGCTCACGCCGCTTGCCATCAGCTCCTGGAGCCACGCGCCGATCACGTTGAAGGTCAGATAGAACACCAGGCCCATGATGATGATGAAAAGGGGAATGGCGGTGTATTTGCCCGTCAGTATGCGGTCGAGGCGCTGGCTGCGCAGGTGCTCCCTGCTCTCCCTGGGCTTGGTGACACAGGCGTCGCAAACCCGCTGTATGAAGGCGAAGCGCATGTCCGCGATGGCGGCGCTGCGGTCCAGGCCGCGCTCCCTTTCCATCTGCAGCACGATGTGCTCCAGCGTCTCCCGTTCGTTTTCATCCAGGTTCAACTGCTCCAGGATCTGTCCGTCACCCTCGATCAGCTTTGTCGAGGCAAAGCGCAGCGGCAGACGGGCGCCCTTCGCGTGATCCTCGATCAGGTGGGCCACCGCGTGCAGACAGCGGTGCACCGCGCCGCCGTTGTCCTCCGGGCCGCACAGATCCCGGCGTATGGGCTTTTCCTGATAGCGGGCGATGTGAAGCGCGTGCTTGACCAGCTCGTCCACGCCCTGGTTCTTCGCCGCCGAAATCGGCACCACCGGAACCCCCAGGGCCGCCTCCAGGCCGTTGATGTCCACGGAGCCGCCGTTGCCGGTCATCTCGTCCATCATGTTCAGCGCCACCACCATGGGAATGTCCATCTCCAGCAGCTGCATGGTCAGGTACAGGTTGCGCTCGATGTTGGTGGCGTCCACGATGTTGATGATGGCCTTCGGCTTTTCACGCAGCACGAAATCGCGGGATACCAGCTCCTCGCTGGAATAGGGCGACATGGAATAGATGCCTGGCAGGTCGGTGACGCACGTGTTGTCGTTGTCGCGCATCGCGCCGTCCTTTCGGTCCACCGTGACGCCCGGGAAGTTGCCCACGTGCTGGTTCGAGCCCGTCAGTTGGTTGAACAGCGTGGTCTTGCCGCTGTTCTGGTTGCCCACCAGCGCGAAGGTCAGCATTTCTCCCTCCGGCAGGGGGGTACCGCTGCCCTTGGGGTGGTACTTGCCGTCCTCGCCAAGGCCAAGGTGCGGCTTTTCTCGCTCGGGCCGAGAGGTCGCGACCCGCTCTGTCAGCCGGTCGATGCGCGTCACTTCGATCTTCTCCGCGTCCGCAAGGCGCAGCGTCAGCTCATAGCCGCGTATGCGCAGCTCCATCGGGTCTCCCATGGGGGCCAGCTTCACCAGCTCTACCTCTGCGCCGGGGATCACGCCCATGTCCAGGAAGTGCTGGCGCAGCGCCCCCTGTCCGCCAACGGCCTCGATGCGGGCAAGCTGCCCGACCTTCAAATTCCTAAGGGTCATTTCAATCCCGCTTTCGGATTCACATATATTCGCTTGCGATGCGTTTCATGTTATCGCACTTTTCAGTATAATAGTTTAGATTAACTATGTCAAGTTAATATTGACTTACTTTCTTTCCCGAATGACGATCTTCGCGCCGTCCCGCGCCCAGCAGATGATCTGCTTCATCACCTTCTCCGGCACGCTCACGCATCCGGCGGTATAGTTGTTCTTTCCGGCGCAGTGCAGGAAGATGCAGCTGCCCCTGCCTGGCTCGCCGGCGGCGTTATAGTCGATGAAGAGGCAGTAATTGTAAACGCCCTTGTACTTGATCAGGTATTCGTCGCTGGAGGTGTGCTTTCGACCGACCTTGCGCTCGTCCACCAGCTGGTTGTAGTATTCGCTGCCCGACGTGCCGCACCAGTAGTGATACTTCGTCACTTTGGTATAGGGCATCTTCGCGCCGGGGTCCTCCCTGATGCCGAAGGGGGTGGTCAGGTTATAGGTCCCCGAGGGCGTGCGCTTGTCGCCCTCCTTCGTCTTGCCGATGCCCTTTTTGCCCACGCTGGCGTCGCAGGAAAAGAGCTCCGTCCACACGCCGCCCCGCTTCTCATGGACCGAAAGCACGGCGCTGCTGCCGCCGGTATGCTCCACCAGCACGATCTGATCGGTTTCGTTGGCGCAGTCGAGGCTCGCGGCGGCGCTGCCCTCCTGCGGCTGGGGCGCGTCGCCCTGGGTCACGACCACGCCAATCGTCCGCCTTTGCTTGCCATAGGACACGGTCAGCTTCGTCTCGCCCGGCTTTTTGCCCTTGATGACGCCCTTTTTGCTGACCGTCGCAATGCTTTTGTCCTTGATTCTGTAGCTTTCCACGCCGCCGCGGGGCAGGCTGACCGTCTCTCCCGCCGCCAGCGTCACCGCGCTGGGAAGCACGACCACGCCGCACCGGGCCTTTGCGCCGCCGCCGGTGGCCGTGATGATCGCCTTGCCCGGCTTCAGGGCGCTGGCGACGTTGCCGTTCATCAGGACGACGCTGTCGTCGGAGCTCGTCCAGCTCAGCTGTGACAGCCTGACGTTTTTCAGCTTTGGCTTCACCGTCGCCGTTTCGCCTTCCAGCATCAGGCCGACCTTCGCGGGGAATTTGATGCTCGCCCTGGTCTGCGCCGCCGTGCCCACGGGCAGCGTCAGCAACAGCGCCATTGCAAGCAGGGTGATCATTCTCTTTTTTCGCATATCTCTTACCTCCCGGGGCTATAAAGCCATTGTTATCATAGCACACAATCGTGACGCAGCTGTGCCCGTGCGGGGAAGGTATTGTGGTTTCATATTGATTTGGCTTTAGAGTCTGTCCCTTGACTTAGCCCCACTAAGCCTGCGGAAAATCGCCTTGAACTGCAGGCAAATCCACTCGAAATTGCACATGCCTCATTTTAGAAACACACTCTAGCCGTTTCGCCATGAAAACACCATCAAATAGACTTGACTATCCCGTGCCATTTGTTGTAATATTATTTGTAATAACTGCGGATATGGTTTTATTATAACCGCAGAACCAAATACAAGGAGGATAACAACCATGAAAAAGCGCAATTTCCGGCTTGCCCTGTGGGCCGCGCTGCTGTGCGTCGCGCTGCTGTGCGGAACGATCGCGGCGGCGGCGGAGGAGGTCATCTTGGACCTTGACGTTGAAGCAGCCGGCGTGGAAACGGTGACATCCAACGGCGACGACCTCAGCCTGGAGCTTGATCCCGGCATTGACTCGCTCATGGAGGACGATCCTGTCGCCGCGCTGGACGACATGCTGTTGGACCTCGACGGCGGCTCGACCCAGGAAGCGCCGAAGGCGACCGAAGACAACGCCGTGATCATCGCCAACGACGAATCGAGCGAATCGGACGCGGATAAGGTGCCGCTGCGTGTCATCTATTTTGGCCCCGCCCTCATCAAGGATTACGACTGCACCAGAAATATCTTTAAAAAGACCGAAAGCGGCGGCTATGCCTACCTGATCACCCCGCCCAAGGCCGAGGATTTCATGGTGGAGCCCGCGAAGGGCAGCGCATGGGTAGAAGGGCACAAGGACGTTCGGATCAAGGTCACGAGCATCAAACAATCCGAACTGTTTCCTTACAGGGATGCGGGAAGCTACGAGCTGAATTTCACCTTCGGACTTGAAGGCGACGACGCTGATTACTATGTCGCCCAGTCGGTGGCGATCCCCGCTACAATCATTCCCCTCGAGGTGGTCATCACGCCCCGCACCGGTCTGAGCAAGGTCTACGGCGACAAGGATCCGGCCTACAAAGAGGGCTCCTGGCTGTCCAACGACGAGACCAGTCCGCTGCATCAGGATGTATCCGGCGTCGCGGGATATGGCATCCCTGTGAACATTGTCGATGGTAAGCTCCAGCTGACCATCACCAACGCGGCTTATCTGCTGGCTGAGGCAAAGCTCAACGGCACCAAGTTCTTTCCCAACGACGGCTGGCTCAGCCGCAAGGCCGGCGAGAAGGTCGGCCGCTACAGGATCACCATCGGCGACATGGATTTCGGGCCCAACTTCAAAATGACGCTGCTGGAGGATTATTTCACCATCACCGCACGGCCTGTCACCGATGAAAAAGTGGCCATTACCAGCATCTCCAACAGAACCTATACGGGCGAGGCCATCACGCCAAATCCGATATTGAAGTTCAACGGCAAGCGGCTGAAAGTCGGCAGAGATTACAAGGTGACCTATGCCAACAACAAGAAAGTCGGTAAGGCAAAGGTTACCATCACCGGCATGGGCAATTTCACCGGCAGGCAAGTGATCTACTTCACCATCGTTCCCCAAAAGACGGCCATCTCCAAGCTGACCGCCGGGAAAGGGCAGATTACCGTCAACTGGCAGAAGGGCAGCGGCATCACCGGCTACCAGGTCGCCTACAGCCTGAAGAGCGATTTCTCCACCCAGACCAAGAAAAACGTCAAGGGTTCGAGCAAGAAGAGCCTGGTCATCAAGAATCTGGAATCCAAAAAGACGTATTACGTCCGCATCCGGACCTACAAGACCGTGGACGGCAAGAATTACTACTCTTCGTGGTCCAAGGCCAAGAAGGTCACGACCAAGTAATCGCTTTACATGAACAACCGCCCTCCGACGCCAAAGCGCCGGAGGGCGGTTTGACGTATATTAATTTTAATTGACTCTCCGATGAAGTTATGATATAGTGTTATTGTCCAATTATGGAAATGGGTCGGCAATCTGGACAGGACATGGTTTTTACCCGGATTTCGACAATCGCTTACAGAGTTTTAAAACCGAAGGAGACAACGATATAGGAGGAGAACGTATGAAGACCCGAAAGTTTTGGCTTTCCCTCTTGACCGCGCTGCTGTGCGCCGCGCTGCTGTGCCCCGCAATCGCCGTGGCCGCAGGGGAAGAAGTCATCGTCCAGTTGGAAACGGAAGCCAACAGCGGGAAGCCTGCGGCGACGGGCGACCTTGCTTTGGAGCTCGATCCCGGCATTGACGCGCCCATCGCGGACATTTCAAATGTCGATATCGATAGTACGGCTTTGTCCCTCGACATCGGACTGACCACGTTCGAGGGGGAGGGAAACGACACTGACGCCGTGTTTTTCGCCAATGAAGAAACAGCGGGAGATGAGCAGACAGAACAATTCCGATTGAAAGTCATTTATAGCGGTCCGACGCTGACCAAGGAATACGACCTGACCCGCAACTGCTTCAAGAGGACGGAGAGCGGCGGCTACGCCTACGCCATCACGCCGCCCAAGACTTCGGATTTCACCCTCGTCCCGAAGAGCAATAAAGCCAAGGAATTCTACAAAAAGCACAAGAAGGTTCAGGTCAATGTCAACAGCATCAAGGCCGTCGAGCAGTTCTCCGGCGCGGATGTGGGCAAGTACAGGCTGAAATTCACCTTCGGCCTGACGGGCGACGACGCCCAATATTATGCCGCCAATTCGGTCACAATTCCCGCCAGAATTTTGAGAAGAACTGTGGAGATCACGCCCCGCGCAGGCGTGGCCAAGACTTACGGCACGAACGATCCCGTGTATCCGGACGGCTCCTGGCTGTCCCCGGACGAGACCAGTCCGCTGCACCAGGATATCTCCGGCGTTCCGGGCTACGGCGTGCCGGTGAATACGATAGACGGCAGGCTGCAGCTGTCCGTTACGAACCAGGAATATCTGCTGGCGGAGGCGAAGCTCAAGGGCACGAAGTTCTTCCCCAACGACGGCTGGCTCGGTCGCAAGCCCGGCGAAAAGGTGGGCAAGTACAAGATCACCATCGGCAATATGAATTTCGGCCCAAACTTCAAGATGATACTGAAAGATGTATATTTTAAAATCACAGCCAAGAACATCGCGGATGCCAACGTCACCGTGGACGCCATCCCTAACCAGAAGCACACCGGCAAGGCGATAAAACCTGATGTGACCGTGCGCTATGGCGACATGACGCTGAAGAAGAATAGGGATTATACCGTTGCCTACGAGAATAACACCGACGTGAGTACCACCGACAAGCCGGCGAAGGTGAAGCTGACGGGCAAGGGCAATTTCACCGGCACCAAGGATGTGAACTTCATCATTGTGAAAACCAGCGACGACGGTGGCGGCAGCGGTGGCGGAAGCGGCGGAGAAACAGATCCTCGTTTCACGCCCAAGGGAACCTCTCTTACCAGGGTTACAGGAGGAAAGCGACAAATCAGTGTCAACTGGGAAAGGGGCAGGAATATCACGGGCTATCAGATCGCATTCAGCACGACGAAGGATTTCGCGATTTGGGAGGATCGCATCGTCACAGACCCTGAAAGGACAAGCCTGATCATCGATGGATTGAGGTCAAAAAAGACCTATTACGTGCGCATTCGCACCTTCAGGCGCCTCAATGGACAAGAGCATTACTCCGATTGGTCCAAGGCCAAGAAGGTCACGACCAAGTAACCGCTTTACATGAACAACCGCCCTCCGACGCCAAAGCGCCGGAGGGCGGTTTTCAACAAAAAAAGCCTGCGGGTTGCGGCGCTCGTCAACTTCCGCTTATTGCTGCTGCCTTCCGGCCCTGACAAGATTCACGGCATGACGCCGCACGGGACCCAGTCATCATCACCCACAGACCAAAGGATTATAACACATCTCCGCCCGGTTTGCAAGTTATTTTTCTATGTGCATGACGGTGTTACGGGCGTTACAGGAAGATGTTCCAGTCGTTCAATATGGCCAGCGTGCCCACCAAGTTGAGGCACAGCCCGAATACCAGCGCGGGCGGCAGCAGCCAGTCCAGCCCCTCGCCCTCCGGCCTGCGCAGCAGCGCGACGCCCAGGGCGGCGGCGGGGATGGCGTCGATGGTGTAGCGCAGTCCCCACTGTATGCCGCCCATGCTGCCGTGGGCGCACAGCGCCAGCAGGTGCACGGACACGCACGCGCCGATGAGCGCGATCAGCGCAACGTGGCCGCCCCTTTCCCCCCGAAGCCGTCCGACGACACTGCGGATCAGGTACAGGAAACCGACGGCATAAATCGGGCTCGTGATGAAGAACGCAAAACCGGCCTTGGAAAAGCGCAGCCAGCCGTCCCCGGTCGCACGGGGCATGCCGATCAGCTTGTCCTGGAAATTCCACGGGATATAGGACAGCGAGAACTGGACGTGATCCGGCGACTGCGTAAATTCTGGCAGGTAGTCGTGCCCGAACTGGAACGGGCTGTCGAAGCGCATTTGATTCAAGACCATGTAGAACAGCCCCACGCAGGCCGGCGCGATCAGCCAATACCAGCGCTTTTTCACCGCGCCCCACAGCGTCAGACCGTTCTTCCGGAATTTCTCCCACAGCAGCCAGGCGACCACCGGCAGATAGACGATGTTGAAGGGGCGACAACCCACCGCGCAGGCCAGCCACAAGAGCGGCCATTTGCCGTCGGCTTCGTCGTCCGTCGCGGCGTAGTACAGCGCCGCCGCGGTAAACATGAAGGCGGCGGTCTGCGCCAGCAGCCAGACATCGCCGTTGTAGCCGATCAGCAGGAAGTTGGAGCCGATGGTGGCCAGCAGCGCCCACAACAGCGCCATGCGCCGATCCCGGCAGAAAAGGTCGAACAGCCGGAACATCTGCACTGCGGCGATCAGGCTCATCACGGTGGTGATGCAGTACTCCGGGGTCCTGTCCACGCCCAGCACCCACACAAAGGGCAATACGATCAGGGTCGGCAGCGGCGGGAAGCTGACGTAATACCTTCCGTTGTAGATCGCCAGCTCCAGCCAGGGGTAATCCTCCCCCAGGTCAAGATGGCCATCCAGCCATCGCCGGGCCTGCAGGGCGTAGCTGCAATAGGGGGTGTGCATGAAGGGCGTCTTATCGGTAAACATCCAAATCACCGCGTATGCGGCCAGCACGCAGGCGATCAGCGCCCCGTACCATCGCCAGCGCTCCCCGGCAGGCTCGTGCCGCAACGTCCGCGCTTCCATACCCGTCCCCCCTGTCATACTGTGAAAATCTCAGGTCATTTGATGAAGCAGCCTACCACAGCGGCTTTCTGTATTCTTCCTCCAGCGCAAGCCATCTTTCCAGAAAGGCGTCGCCCTCCGGCTCCTCCGCGACGATGCGCAGGGCGTCCCGGACGGCGCGGGGGAAGGCGGGGTCCAGCCCCGAAAGGCCGCTGGAGGCCAGCGGGCACATGACCCTGGCCCGAACGTCCATGCGCACGGTCCATTTGCCGTTCTTGCCCCGCACCGGCGTCAGCGGGAAGATGCGGCACGCCAGTGGCCGCGCTGCCCGCTCGCACATGCCGTCGCATACCAGCATCGGCGCGAAGGGCGCGGGCGTCACGCGCGCCCAGGCGCAGTTTTCCAGCAGCGCCGCTTCGCCGGGAAACAGGTAAACGCCGCCCTGGCCGTCGGCGTCCGGCTGGCAGCAGGCGGCCCCGCACAGCGCCCCGCAGTCATGGCACATGGGCGTCTTGTCGCCGATGGCCTCGCGGGCGCGAAGTATGATCTCCGGAAGCATGGGCAATCCCCCTGATATGAATGCGATGCGTTACAACCATATTAGCACGGCGGATAAAAATCTGTCAACCGGTTCGCCATCCGTTGACGCTATTTTCAGTTCATGGTATAATATGGGCGAAGTAAAGCATATCAACGGAGGCGGATGTCACATGAAGATAACGAGCAAATTGCTGATGGCGCTGTGCCTGGCGCTGATCGCCTGTCTGGCGGCTCCGGCGCTGCTGCCCGCGGGGATGAACGCGCCGTTTACGGGCTATGCCGCCGCGGCGCTCAACAAGACGAAGGCTGCCGTTTACAACGGCAAGACGCTGAAGCTGAAGGTCACCGGCACGTCCAGGACCGTCAGATGGTCCAGCTCGGACACCGCCGTGGCGACGGTGGACAAGACCGGCCTGGTGAAGGCGAAGAAGGTCGGCAAGGCTGTGATCACCGCGAAGGTCGGGGGAAACCGGCTCACCTGCAAGGTCACGGTGAAATCGCCCCTGTCCGCCGACGCCACCAAGCTCAATCTGGAGCCGGGCGCGACGAAGTATGTCACGTTGACCTACAAGCTGGACGGCAAGCTGTCCCTGAAAAAATACGATTCCAGCGTTCTGAAGTGCTCGCTGGGCAAGATCACCAAGGGCAAGTGCACCCTGACCATCAAGACCCTGCGCCCGGGCAAACAGACCCTGACGGTGAGGAATTCAAAGACCAGCGACGTGGTGAAGATCGTGGTCAACGTGCGGGAGGTGAAGCCCGTCGATCCCATCGTGGACAAGACCGAGGTGACGGTAGCCGTTGGTAAGACGGCCACGGTGCACGTGACCTGGCCGTATGCCGGCGTTCCCCACATGTTTTACGACGATTCGAGCGTTGCTACCGCCGAATTTGGCGATTGGGACAAAGACGGCTGGCCGCTCTACATCAAGGGCGTTGGCAAGGGCACCGCGAACGTCTGGCTCACAAAGGGCGAGGATGCCAGCAAGGATGTCATGGCGGAGATCAAGGTCACGGTGAAGTAAATTTCCCCAAACAGATCGGCGGGAGCGGCGACGGGTCGCTCCCGCCATTTGCATTTTTCGCGCCTTTATGGTAATATGGAGGCCGAATCAATTTCATTGGAGGGTATATGACTATACTCGGCATCGACCCCGGCCTGGCCACGCTGGGCTACGGGGTGATCGAAGCGGACGACAACAGGCGGCGGCTGATACAGTTCGGCACGCTCACCACCCCGGCGGGACAGCCCATGCCCCAGCGGCTGCGGGCCATCTTTCAGGGCATGAACCAGCTCATGGACATCTACCAGCCCGACGACGTGGCCTTTGAGGAGCTGTTCTTCTCCAAGAACATCACCACCGGCATGGCGGTCAGCGCGGCCAGGGGCGTGGCGCTGGTGGCCGTGGTGCAGCGCACGGACAATCTATACGAATACACGCCCATGCAGATCAAGCAGGCGGTGACCGGCTACGGCGGCGCGGACAAGCACCAGGTGCAGCAGATGGTGAAGATGCTGTTGAACATGAAGGAAATCGCCCGCCCGGACGACGCCGCGGACGCCCTGGCCGTGGCCATAACCCACGCCAATTCCATGCACATGAAGAAGATGTTCAAGATACAATGAGGCGCGGGGATTGGGGGCTGCGGGGGTTTCAGCATATCTCAACCAGAACGGAGTGATTGATATTGTTTGCCCATTTTGACGGCATCGTCGCGGAAAAGACCGCAGATTCCATTGTGCTGGATGTGAACGGCGTGGGCTACCTGCTGCTGGTCAGCGGCGCGACGCTGTCGATGGCCCCGGCGGTGGGGGAGCGGATGAAGCTGTACAGCGTTTTAAACGTGCGCGAGGACGCCATGGAGCTGTTCGGCTTCTACAGCCGCGAGGAAAAGAACATGTACGAGCGCCTGAAGGGCGTCAGCGGCGTCGGCAGCCGCACGGCGCTGCAGATCCTGTCGTCCATGAGCGTGCGCGACCTGTCGCTGGCGCTGGTGGCCGGGGACGCCAACGCCCTGACCCGCGTGCCCGGCATCGGCAAGAAGACCGCCCAGCGCCTGGTGCTGGAATTGAAGGACAAGGTGGAGGACAGCCAGCTGACCGGCGGCGCGGCGGCCATATCGCCGAAGGGCGCGAACGGCGGCCCCGAGGCGGAGGCCGTCGCCGCGCTGGTGGCCCTGGGCTACAGCGCCTCGGAGGCTGCCAGGGCCGTCTCCCGCTTCGCGGGACAGACCGATAAGAGCGACGAGTTGATCTTCCTGGCGCTGAAAAGCCTGGGATAATCCGCGAAAAATGTTGTTTTCGGACATAATGCGCGCCGGAAACGCATATACAATGTCACCTGAATACGGGAAGGTGACGATATGGACATCACAAGCGTCGAATTGGCACACGATTTGCGCATGCCCCTGCAGCTGATCCATTCCAGCGCCCAGATGCTGATGCTGTCCAGGGACGACGCGACGCTGGACGCGGGCGCCTATGCGGACATACTGATGCAATCGGTGGAGTACATGCGCCGCATGCTGGACGGCGCGCTGGAGAGCTGCGGCAGGGCCTGCCGCCAGGAGCGCCCCCGGCCGGTGAGCGTCGATCTGGCGGTTTGCGTGAAGCAGCTTTGCCTGCGGTGCCGCCCCTTCGCCGAGCAGACCGGGGTTCGGCTGCGCTGGCATGGGAACGTGGCTGCCCTGCGCATGGCGCTGGACGAGGACATGCTGTGCCGGATATTGCTGAACCTGATCTCCAACGCCCTGCGCTTCACACCCCGGGGCGGGGAGGTGACCGTCGTCTGGCGGGCGATGGGAGATTATGTCGAAATCTGCGTGGCGGACGACGGCGCGGGCATTGCGCCGGAGCGATTGCCCTATGTGTTCCTGCGGGGCGAGAGCGACGGCGGGTACGGCCACGGCCTTCCCATCGCGCAGCGTCTGGCCCGGATCATGGGCGGCGATCTGACCGCCAGCTCCCAGAGCGGCAAGGGCAGCGCCTTCACGCTGCGGCTGCCGGTGGAGGCCGTTTGCGCGGGATAGTATTTAAGGAAACACCGCACAATGCTCATGGCGCATAAATACTCTTCTCAAATAAAAATGTAACATCTGTGGGCGCCTTTTTCGCCCTGGCTTTGCGTCACT
>CACYZW010000165.1 GCA_902778995.1 uncultured Eubacteriales bacterium | reverse complement strand
AATCCGGGCGGCGGCTGACATCGATGATGCGGAAATCGCAGCAAGGCGCGCCGTGTCCGATGGTGCTGCTGCGCGCCCATTTCAGATTCCTGTGCAGATTCCCATACTTTGCGTCGTCGCTGTCACAGAACGCGGGATTCAGCTCCAGGCAGTCATACTTTACGCACATGGCATGATACGGACAGGCGACAATGTCGAACCTGGCCACGGCGGGGTCGGTCTGATCGGGCATACGGTATTCAAAGCCCGCCGCCGGGCTGAAATCCCTGAGCGAATGCTTCACCATCCCCGCCGGATACCTGTGGTAGTTCCCGGCGATGTGCTGGTACCACGCCGCTGGCCGGAACATGATCTTGCAGATCTTACAGAAGAATCTCCGAATCACATCCGTGGCGTCCTCCGCCGTCATGCCATGGGCGAGGAGCGTCTTGTATACGGCGATGGCCGGGAAGATGTTGGTCCCGCTGTGCCGCTTCATCGCCTTGGGAAGGTCCCCGTTCTCCTCCGTCAACTTCCGGAAGAGGGCGTCCGCCTCCCGCCGGATCTGCCTGTATTCCCGCCGGGAAAACCGCTTCTTCGCCCCCGACGCCATCAGCGATACGATCATGTTCATGCCTGCGCGCTCCTCTGCCGGTCAGCCGATGCCAGGAATGCCAGCGCTTTTTCCGCAAACGCCTCCGGGTGCATCATCACGAATTCCCCGTGCATCATGTTGGGGATTTTGACCACCTCGATCTGGGGCAGGTACCGCTTCGTCCATTTCAGGTCCCGGGTGCGGGAGCCCCACTCGTCCGTGCCGACCCAGAACTGAATCCGCGTGTCCAGCTTCGGGGCTGCTTTCGGGACGGCGTAGTTGTTAGCGGACCAGAAGATGCTCCAGATCGTCCGGTTGCTGTACCCCTTCAGATACTGCCGGATCTGCTCATATTCCTGCCGGGCGTTCTGCGGATCGCGGGCGAAGCGCTCCGGCGGGAAGGCCATCTCCATGAGCTTTACGGAGGAGCGGGCCAGCTTCAGCATCAGGAAATCACGCACCCCGATCAGCTTGCAGATCCACTTGGGGTACTGGTAGGGCGCCGTCCCCGCGTCGATGATCGCCCTGTCCACCTTGATCCCCTGTGTCGTCAGGAACCGCACCGCCATGCCGCCGCTGAAGCTCAGCCCGTACATGGCGTCCAGATGGTCGATGCCGCGCTCCTTTAACCATTGCGCGGTGTCGTCCACCGTCTTTTCCACGGAGATGAAGTCGCTGTGCTCCTCCGGATCGTGCCCGTCCGGCGTCACCAGCATGACGTGAAACCGGCTCGCCAGCCCTTCCGCTGCCGGGCGAAACTCCTGCCAGGGCTCACAGCTGCCTTGGAAAAAGACCAGATGCCGGGGGTTTTCTGCCCCGTATTCACGAATGATCATCGTCTTCTCCTATGTCCGTTTACGCTCCGGGCAGCGCCTCACCCCGCGCGAGGGCGGAGAGCCAGCCGCAGTACTCCTCCGGATGCTCTCCCGGATACCCCACATGGCCGTAGCCGCTGACCAGCCTGTACTGCGCATACGGGTAGGCCCTCTTTAGCTTCCTGTGGCAGAAGCGCCAGGCGGATTCCTCCCTGGAATAGAAGAAGTGCAGCCTCCTTTGAAAATCCCTGTCCATGGCCGGATAATCAAAGGTCACGCAGGCGTCCGCCTCCCGGGCCAGCGTTTCGTCGCTCATAAAGGCGGCGTTCTGACAGATCGGGCCGAGCATATGGCTGTACCGCTCCGGCTTTCTGCCGGAGAACCTCACGATCGTCGGTTCCCGCAGCGCTTCCTCCAGGGTCTTACCCCGCAGGTACCCCACAATGGTTTTGAATTTGTTCCCCAGCAGCCTGGAGACGATCTTTGGGAAGCGGAGGAAGGGGCCGCCGTCGAAGAAGGCCGCGCCGATCGCGATTCCGTCTTTCTTCATTTGGGATATCAGCTCCATACCCATTTCGCTGCCCATGGACTGGCCGTATACAAGGGCGACGGAGGAAATGGCGTGTTCCCGCAAATAGAGGATGATCTCCTCCGCCTCGCCGCAACGCGAGGTAAAAGGCATTTCACTTCCCGCATATTGCCCGTTGTAGTCGACAGCCAGTATGTGAAACTCCGCCTCCAGCTCCATTATGATGTTCATCATGGTGTCCGCGTTGCAGAACGAGCCAGGAAGCATGATGACGACCGGGGCGCGTTCCTCTCCAAAGGTATGTATCCTCATGTATGCAGGCCCTCCATCAGTCCTCCAGGGATCACTCTTTCCCTGTGACGGTATAGATCATATCCCTAATCTGCCGGGAATCTACAATCGTGAATCCTACGCCTTCTATCAGCTTTTCGATGCCCTGCGGTCTGTAGTATGGCAATCGCCGCTCGTCGCCAGCTTAAAGAGAATGTGATTGTCGATTCATGCTCCGACGCCGCCGATGCCGGTGTCAAATAGGATATACAGTCCGCCGGGCTTCAGCGTGCGCTTTGCCTCCCGCATCGCCTTTTCGGGGTAGTATGCGGTATAAAAGGCTCATGTGGTATGCCCCTTACCGCATCAGTGTCACCAGTGTGCCCACCAGCACAGCGGGGATCAGCGCAAAGACGATGCCGGGAAACAGCATCCCCTTCACGTGGAACCACTTCTGATGGTAGGCCTTGTCCATGTGCTCTGTGCCCTCCAGCCGGAACATGGGTAGGTTGGCGAACAGCACTCAGTCCAAAAAACAGGTGTCGTAGATGCCGATCCACGCCATCAGGCCGAAGGTCAGCCCAAAGCCCTGCCAGAAGGTCCGCGCCCCGGCGACCCGCGCACACACCAGCAGGATGCCCGTAAAGAGCAGCACGCCAAAGCCCTTGGTCAGCAGCACATTTTTGGATTTATAGCTCACGTCCATCCGCTCGTGGGTCTTGAAATATTCCGCCTAGATGTCCGGCGGATAGTTGTGAATGCTCGCGGGGCTGTGTTTCCTGTCGCCGCGATAATAGGCAAAGATAACCGCCGTGAAGATCGTCGCAAAGGCCGCCATTTCGACCAATATGACCCAGGGATTCATACACGTACCTCCTCATAAATCTTTGTCATGGAAATGGTGTTTACCGCATGTACCGATCCAGCCGCGCGGCGTATTCCTCCGGACGCTCATGGAGGAACTGACAGTGGCCCATGTTCGGGAATACCCGTTCCGTCATTGCGGGAATTGATGTCTCGCAACTTACCCCACGCTTCAAGAAACGCCAGTATCCTTTGAAAACTGTCCTTTCTGGCTTCTTCACATTCCCCCGGCCAGCGCTTCTCGGCCGGGATCATGTGTTTGAGCGCCCACTTCGGGAAGCCGCGCATGTCGTCCAAGCCGTCCGACAGCGCGTGGCTGCCCTTCTTATAGATGTGGGATTCCACGCGATACGGATACCCTGCCTCCCTCAAAACGCTCAGCATCCTCGGCACTGCCACGTCGGATGGCCAGCAGTCATCGTCCTTCACCGCGAGGAAGAGGACGTCTGCCCGCATGTTCTCCACCTTGATCCTGGACTCCGGGACAAGTCGATCCTGGATCAGATCATATCCATAGCGCATGAAACGGGCCAGCCCATAGCCTGGCGCTTTCCTCGCGCCGTTCAGCCACCACAGCATGCCCTTCTCGTCCAGTATGCGGATGGGCGTATAGGGAACGTCCGCGCCGTGCCAGGTGTATTGGGATCTGTGAAGCTCCACATAGCCTTTCAGTGTCTGCTTCGTGCCCTCATTGACATAATCATAGGGCACCACGGGAATCACGCAACTGATCTCCGGGATCAGGGATGCCGAGAGCAGGGTATACCCCGCCCCTGTGGATGTGCCGGTCATGGCGATTTTGGATATGCCCTTCTTCTCTTTCAGCCACTTTGCGGCCCTCTCCGCGTAATCCACAGGGATGGAGACGAGATCCTTTGGCAGGCCCTTCCACATGTAAAAGCCCAGCACCAGCACGTTATAGCCCGCTTCTCTGATGAAACGTGACATGAGTACGCTGGTCCTTTCATCGCAGGAAGCGCCGCCGACCGCGATGATCGCCTTCTCGGGGCTGATCCTGCCGGGATACCAAAGAGCTGTGAAGCCATCCGTTTCCAGGGTACATCTTTCCGGAACTGTCATTTCCTGTTCGCCTGCCTGTCCTCAATTATTGCCATATATGCCCCATATTCTGTTGTATCCCGTGTCAAATCTGCTTTCATTGCGTATTTGCCATCATTTAAATGGATTGTCCTGCGAGAACACCGGCGGCCAGTACGGAAGCGGCTTTGCGTCGAGCTTCAGCTTGAAGTCGCAATAATCCCCATCCTCAAAGCAGGTGTGCTCGCGGTAGAGCGGCGCGCCGAGCAGGCCGAAGTTTACATAGTCCAGGTTGCAGAGCCAGGGCATGTATGCCTCGTAGCCATACTTCCTTGCGAAGCTGGCCAGCGGACAGACCAGATTGTGGTAGCTGAAATCGTAGCCTTTCTCCGGCGGAATCTGCGTCTGCGTTTCAAAGCTGCCTGGATTCGCCGCCGCGTTCTTCGCGTTCTGTGCGTCCTTTTTCTGAAGCATTTTGTTCAGCAGCTTCGGGCTCCTGTAGACCTTTCCCATCAAGGCACGGACAAGGCCGGGCATTTTCAGCGTGTTGCGCTCGTAGGCGTACACCATGATGTGCCCGATGTCCTCCATTGCCAGTCCATAGCGCTTAATAACCTCGCCCATGGCCACAAAGTAATAGGCGCCGGTCAGGTTCCTCGTCCCGCTCACCTTGTCGCCGCCGACATAGGGGAAGCGTTCAAGAAGATGTTTTTCATAGTAATCCCAGATTTCTTCAAACACCTTCGCGTACTTTTTGCCGCTCGCCTTTTCGAGTTCCGGCGCGACGAGGGAGAGAAACTGGTCCATTCCCTTTCTGAACTTGTCTTTGTTCGCTGCGTAATACTCATGCATGGCTGGTTTTCCTCCCATCGTCGGTTTTGTCGCCGACGATCCAATAATCGCACAGACCGTCTCCGTTCGCGATCGTGTGCTCCCGGTACAGCCTCCCGTGTTGAAGCCGGAACATGACCTCGTCCGTGGAACACAGCGCGGGCATCAGCTCCGCGATGCCCTCCCGTTG
>CACYZW010000164.1 GCA_902778995.1 uncultured Eubacteriales bacterium | reverse complement strand
TTCTAAATGGAAGGAGATGCAGTTTCGAGTGGATTTGACTGCATTTCAAGGCGCTTTTTCGCAGCTTTAGTGGACCCTAAGGCAAGAAAAAGCAACACAAAAATGCAGTCAAAGGCGCCGAAAATGCACTTCAGGCATTTTAGAAACACACTCTAATATTCATCTCATTACTGCACGACTCGATTATGCGGCATTTCCTTAAGGCCCGGGCGATCAAATGAAGCAGGACGGTTTTCCCATCTGAAACGGGAAAACCGTCCTGCTTTGTGCAACCGAAAGGTTACTTCGTCTTCACAGTCTTTGTTTTCGACCAGGCGGAGTAATAGGTCTTTTCCCCGACTGTCTTATAGGTTCGAATGCGCACATAGTACTTCTTCTTGGCCTTCAGATCTTTGATGGTGGTGGTCAGGGTCTTGGCCTTCTTGATTTTTACCCTTGTGCTGCCGTAGTAATCCGACTCACGGCTGTATTCGATCTCATATCCTGTAATGCCCTTCGCGCTGTTCCACTTCAGCGTGATCTGCTGCTTTCCGCCCGTCAGTTTGGAAAAGGCCGTGCCCTTCGGGCTGATCTTGAAGGTCAGCGTCTTCGAGCCGGTATACTTGCCCTTGCCCTTGACGGTAACCGTTGCCATGCCGACAGCTTTGTTATTTTTGTAGGACAGCTTATAGTCCTTGTCCTTTTTCAGGGTTTGCTTGCCGTATTTCACCGTCACATCGGGCTGCAACGCCTTGCCGGTATAGACCTGGTCCTTCACCGAGAATTTGCACTTCGAGAGTTTGATCTTCTCAATGATCTCAAAGTACGCTTTTACCGATCCCGTAAAGCGTCCGATGCCGGTGACGATAACCGTACCCTTTCCAATTTCCTTGTTGTTCTTGTAGCTGACAGCGTAATCTACGCCCTCCTCCAAAGCCGTCCCGGCGTATTTCACGCTAACCGCGGGCCTGAGCGCCTTGCCGGTGTAGTACTGATCCTTCACCGTGATCTTGCAGTCCGCGATGTCGATTTTATCGGATACGGGCTCTGGCGCTCCTGTCGGGGCCGTGGTTGGGGTCGGTGTCGGGGCCGTGGTTGGGGTCGGTGTCGGGGCTGTGGTCGGGGTCGGGGTCGGGGCTGTGGTCGGGGTCGGGGTCGGGGCTGTGGTCGGGGTCGGTGTCGGGGCCGTGGTCGGGGTCGGTGTCGGGGCCGTGGTCGGGGTCGGGGTTGCGAGAACCGTAAGCCTGCCCGCCACATAGCCTATATTATAGTTGGCCGTCCTGTCATTGCCGCCGGCATCGCTGATCTTCGCGTTGCTGGGCGTGATTCTGCCATTGGAGGTGGGTTGGCTGGTATCGTCGGCAGTCAGCGTCACCGCGCTCAGCTTGTGACCTCCGACCTGGCCGGAAAGGCTGGCTTTACCGACGCCGGTATCGATACTGCCGCCCTGTTGTACGGTTTGATCTGCGGCGGTAACGGTGACATTTAGCCGATCAATGGTCACAGTGACGCAAGCCGGGTCGGAGTCCTTGAAGCCATCGTTGCCTACCCCGCGATACCACACATTATAGGTTCCCGTATCGGTACCGTTGGGAACGGAGGCGCTCCATCCGGAGGAGGGCGCGGAAAAAGCGCTCGTACCGAGGGCATATTGCATCGTGCCTCCCACCGCAGAGCCCGCGTTCACCAACACCTGTGCACTGCCCGAATAGGTCAGCGACCTGGCCGTCGGCGCGGTAACCTGCACCTTGCCAATTACCGTAACGACCCATCGATAGCGTTCTATGTAACGATCAAGAACTATATTTGTTTCAGTAACATATTTCTTGCTGATAACATCATATTTTCTGGTATACTCAGTACGCTGTACAGCATACTCCAAATCTATGGTCACATCCGCCTTGCCGGGTTTTAATCCTGTAATTAAAGCAGCGCTCCTGTCCGTACTCGCATATTCCGTAGACACGACGGTATCGTCGCTGTTATAAACGGCATACGAAAAGTATGCAGCGTCACTCCTCGGCCGATTGGGATGATCGAGCCTGCGGGACTCCCCCACCTCCAATGTAATAGAAACTTCCTGTTCTGAATGGTAACTTTGGGCCCCAGCCAACGCCGGTATCCCTTGCAGGCAAAATACAAGCGTCATCGCCATCGCCAGTGCCGCCGCATAAAAGCGCTTCATGCTCTTCATACCCATGCCCCTCCATTCCGGTCTTGCAGAACGCGTTCCAGATTGTCGAATCGTTATACTGTTACCATTTTATCTTATCAGATATCTGTCAATCGGTCAACTATTTAACAAAACAATAATATTTCATTTTTGACGGTTACCCTTCAGCCAACGATGGTGTGCTTGTAGGGAGACAAGCGCCTCCGGCCCCGCGACAATTCGGAAACGCGGTTACGGGGATTTCCGGTTTCATGCAAAAATATCATTGACATTATTTGGCGCATATTATATAATAATCATAATCGGATATTATAAGTTTATTAACAGCCTTTGAGAACACGATGAGGGGATCTGAGCGATGAAGAAACTCGGTATAAGCCTGTTGATCGCGTTGCTGCTGGCATCGTTGATCGCGGTATGCGCAAGCGCGGAAGTGGACGGCACAGCGCTTCTGGACATCGACGCGGACATGGCGGAGATACAGCAGGAATCCAATGGCGGTATCGTAATCGAGGGTGACGGGCTTGCGCTCGACGACGCCGGTATTGTACTTGATAACGTGGATTTGCCCGTTATCGGGGACACCGACGCCCTGACGCTCGACGTTGCGCTTGACGGCCCGGACGCCGCGACTTCGCCGACGGGCGACGCGCTCCCGAACGACGCGTCGACAGCGGATTTTGAGATCAAAGGCAGTACCCTCGTAAAGTATAATGGTACTGCGGATAAAGTGGTGATTCCGTATGGGATCACCAGCATCGGCGAGTCTGCATTTGAATCTTGTACGAGCCTTACCAGCGTCACCATCCCCGACAGTGTCACCAGCATCGGCTATCAAGCGTTTAAAGGATGTATTTTCTTAACCGCCATCACCATCCCCGACAGCGTCACCTTCATCCGCGATAGTGCGTTTGAAAATTGTAATCGCTTAACCAGCGTCACCATCCCCAACGGAGTCACCAGCATCGGCTGGTATGTGTTTAAACGTTGTGGCTTAACCAGCGTTACCATCCCCGACGGCGTCACCAACATCCACGAACATGCGTTTGACAATTGTGATAGCTTAACCAGCGTCACCATCCCCAACAGCGTCACCTACATCCACGAATACGCATTCTATGATTGCGATAAACTCACCCGCATCACCATCCCCGGCAGCGTTACCTTCCTCGGCAAATACGCATTCTATTCATGTGATAAGCTTGGCTACGTCACCATACTGAACGGCGACCTCCTCCATAGTGAATCCAGGTACAAAATTTTCGACGATGGGGATATAACGATTGCCGCGCCCTGCAAATCCGAAGTGATAGAATGGGCGCTGTGGAACCGCTACGAGGCCAACGAATTGCACGCCTCCGTGACGATTGACCCCGCTGTCGAGCCCACCTGTACCGCAACCGGGCTGACCGAGGGTTCGCACTGTTCCGTCTGCAACGCCGTACTTGTGAGGCGGAAGACCGTTCCTGTAATTGCCCACAATGAAGTCATCGACCCCGCCGTCGAGCCCACCTGTATCGCAACCGGGCTGACCGAGGGTTCGCACTGTTCCGTCTGCAACGCCGTGCTTGTGAAGCAGGAGACCGTTCCTACAATTGACCACCATGTAATCATCGACCCCGCTGTCGAGCCCACCTGCACGGCAACCGGGCTGACCGAGGGCGCGCACTGTTCCGTCTGCAACGCCGTGTTTTTGAAGCAGGAGACCGTTCCCGCAAATGGTCACAATGAAGTCATCGACCCTGCTGTCGCCGCCACCTGTACCCAACCCGGGCTGACCCAGGGCAAGCACTGTTCCGTCTGCAACGCCGTGTTTGTAAAGCAGGAAACCGTTCCCGCAAAGGGCCACAACGAAGTCATCGACCCCGCCGTTGCCGCCACCTGTACCGCAACCGGGCTGACCCAGGGCAGGCACTGTTCCGTCTGCAACGCCGTGTTTGTGAAGCAGGAAACCGTTCCCGCAAAGGGCCACAGTGAAGTCATCGACCCCGCCGTGCCGGCCAACTGCCTCAAAACCGGGTTGACCGAAGGCAAACATTGCGCCGTCTGCAAGGCTGTGCTTGTAATGCAGGAAACCGTTCCCATCGCGGGACACACGCCCGTCGTCGACCCCGCCGTCAAGCCGACCCTGAAAAAAACCGGCTTGACCAAGGGAAGCCACTGCGCCGTCTGCGGCGAGATATTGATCAAGCAAAAGCGCGTGGCAAAGCTGATTTCAATAAAAAAGTGCAGCATTACCGGCATCAAAAACGCGGTCTATGCCGGCAAGGCCGTCAAGCCCGTGCCCGTGGTGAAGTACGACGGCAGGAAGCTGGTTAAAGGCACCGACTACACCGTCAAATATGCCAATAACAAGGCCGTCGGCACCGCGACGGTCACCATCACCGGCAAGGGAAAGTACGGCGAATCCGTCAAAAAGACCTTCAAGATCAACCCCAGGCCCGTGGCGCTGGCGAATCTGATCCCCGGCACGAAACAGCTGACGGTGAAATGGAGGAAAGGCTCGTCCATCACCGGCTATGAGATTCAATACAGCTTGAAGAAGAGCTTCGCCGCCGCCAAAAAGGTCACCGTCAAGAAGGCCTCCGTTACGAAGACCGTGGTGAAGGGGCTGGCGAAGGGCAAGTATTACTATGTGCGCGTCCGCACCTACAAGACCGTCAAAGGCGTGAAGTATTATTCCACCTGGTCGAAGGCGCATGCGGCGAAGATAAAATAGGCGCACTGTGACACGGCATTCACCGTACCGCATGTGCAAACGCCCGCCCCGTAATGCACGGGGCGGGCGCTTGGTTTGATCGGCAGCGGTCTGCCGCCGGTTTCAGGCGATTAGTCGTCGATGATCTTGGTCACGACGCCAGAGCCGACGGTGCGGCCGCCCTCGCGGATAGCGGCATGACCATCTCAACGCCGTCGGGCAGCTTGATGTTGCCGGTAACGTCGGTGGTGCGGAAGTAGAACTGCGGACGATAGCCGTTGAAGAACGGGGTGTGACGGCCGCCCTCTTCCTTGGTCAGCACGTAAACCTGGCCCATGAAGTGGGTGTGGGGATGGATGGAGCCGGGCTTCGCCAGAACCTGGCCGCGCTCGATCTCGGTCCTCTGCACGCCGCGCAGCAGCACGCCGATGTTGTCGCCCGCCTCGGCGTAGTCCAGCAGCTTGCGGAACATCTCGACGCCGGTAACGACGGTGGTGCGCTTCTCCTCGGTCAGGCCGACGATCTCGACCTGGTGGCCACGGTGCCGCGGCCGGTGATGGAGAACACGTCCTCAACAGGCATCAGGAAGGGCTTGTCGGTGTCGCGCTCCGGATCCGGAATGTAGGCGTCCACGGCGTCCATCAGCTCGAAGATGCACTTGCACTCGGGGGTGGTCTTCGCGTCCTTGCCCGCGGTCAGCGCCTCGAGGGCCAACAGTGCGGAACCCTGGATGATCGGAATGTCGTCGCCCGGGAAGTCGTACTCATTCAGCAGCTCGCGGATCTCCATCTCCACCAGCTCCAGCAGCTCGGGATCATCCACCTGGTCGGTCTTGTTCATGAACACGATGATGTAGGGCACGCCAACCTGACGCGCCAGCAGGATGTGCTCGCGGGTCTGGGGCATCGGGCCGTCTGCCGCGGATACCACCAGGATCGCGCCGTCCATCTGCGCAGCGCCGGTGATCATGTTCTTGACATAGTCAGCATGGCCGGGGCAGTCCACGTGGGCATAGTGGCGCTTCTCAGTCTCGTACTCGACGTGGGCGGTGTTGATCGTGATGCCACGGGCCTTCTCTTCGGGCGCCTTGTCGATCTGGTCATAGCGCATGGCCTCCGCGCCGCCAACCTGGGCCAGGGCCATCGTGATGGCTGCCGTCAGGGTGGTCTTGCCGTGGTCGACGTGACCGATCGTGCCGATGTTTACATGGGGTTTGTTGCGTTCAAATTTAGCCTTCGCCATTGCGATATACCTCCGGATATAATTGTTGTTAAGCTCAGGAACGATGCCCCAGGATCTTCTCCGCGATGTTGTGGGGCACCTCTTCATAATGGGCGAACTGCATGGTATAGGTGCCGCGGCCCTGGGTCTTGCTGCGCAGGTCGGTGGCGTAGCCGAACATCTCGCTCAGCGGCACGATGCCGTCGATGGAATGCATGCCCGCGTGGGCGTCCATGCCGGTCACGCGGCCGCGCCGGGCGCTGATGTCGCCCATGACGTCGCCCATGTACTCGTCGGGAACGACGACCTCGATCTTCATCATCGGCTCCAGCAGGGCGCAATCCGCCTTGCGCAGCGCCTCCTTGAAGGCCATGGAGCCGGCGATCTTGAACGCCATCTCAGAGGAGTCCACCTCGTGGTAGCTGCCGTCGATCAGATCGACGCCGAAGTCCATGACCTCGTAGCCGCCGACGCTGCCGGACAGTGCCGCCTCGCGGATGCCCTGGTCGATGGGAGCGATGAACTCCTTGGGGATCACGCCGCCGACGATCTTGTTGTTGAATTCATAGCCGGCGCCGGCCTCGCGGGGATAGATCTCGATCACGCAGTGACCGAACTGGCCGTGGCCGCCGGTCTGGCGCACATAGCGGCCCTCCGCCTTGGCGCGCTTGCGGATGCACTCCTTGTAGGCGACCTGGGGCTTGCCCACGGTGGCCTCCACGCGGAACTCGCGCAGCAGGCGGTCCACGATGATCTCAAGGTGCAATTCGCCCATGCCGGCGATGATGGTCTGGCCCGTGGATTCGTCGGTGTAGGTCTTGAAGGTGGGGTCCTCCTCCGCCAGGCGCACCAGCGCC
>CACYZW010000163.1 GCA_902778995.1 uncultured Eubacteriales bacterium | reverse complement strand
GATTTCTTGACTTGCCGCCAGCAAGCCTTCGAAATCTGCAGTTTGCAATCGACTAAAATTCATCTCGTTACTGCACGACTCGATTATGCGGTGTTTCCTAAAACAAATCCTGAAGGGATTTGCTTTGCTACTCCTAATTCCTGACTCCTCATTCTGTGGGCTTACCGGCCCCATCTCGCTAAAAACAGCACACTGTGCTGTTTTCCGGGCGCTCGATGTCCTCATTCCCCATTCCCGATTCCCCATTTTAATGCTCAAAAGGAGGCTCCCATGTCGCTCAAGCCCTACAAGACCCTCCTCCGGGACGCGCAGGAGGAATTCATCGTCAATAAATCCCGCTTCATCGGCCATGGGCGGCCCTGCGAGACGGAGGATGCGGCGCTGGCTTTCCTTTCTGAGATGCGGGCGAAATACAAGGACGCCACCCACAACTGCTACGCCTATATCATCGGGCCGAACATGGGCGTGATGCGCTATTCCGACGACGGCGAACCGGGGGGCACTGCGGGCATGCCCATCATCGAGGTGATGAAGGCCCGGGGCGTCACCAATGCCGCCGTGGTGGTGACCCGCTATTTCGGGGGCATTTTGCTGGGCGCAGGCGGCCTGGTGCGGGCCTACAGCCAGGGGGCTGCGGCTGCGCTACGGGCGTCGGGCGTGGGTATGATGCACCCCACGGCCCGGTATTTGATGGAAATCGGCTATCCGCTGCTGAACCGCATGGATTTCTTCCTGAAGGACGAGCCGGTGCTGGTGGAGGACAGGGGCTTTACCGACGTGGTGACCTATACGCTGGCGGTGCGCTGCTGCGACGAGGCGGGCTTTTTGAACCGCCTGGCGAACATGTCCGACGGCGGCGTTTCGCCGCTGCGGGTGGAGGAGGTCTACCTGGCCTGGCCCGAGGAGGACGCGCCGTGACCGCCCATCGCGTGCCCGGGGGCGTGCCGCCCATGCCTCTGGAGCGCTATCTGAAAAGGGCCTGGCCGATGCTGCCGGGGCGCGTGCTGCGGGAAGCGCTGAAAAAGCGGGACGTGCGCGTCAACGGGGCGCGCAGCGGCGGCGAGGCCGTCGTGCGGGGCGGGGACGCGCTGGCGCTGTACATCGACGCAAAATGGCTGGAGCCGGCGGCGGAGATCCTGTTCAGCGACGACAGGCTCATCGTCGCGGTGAAGCCCCAGGGCCTGCCGGTGGACGTGGATCGGGACGGCGTGGGCGCGGATACCCTGCTTGCGCGGCTTCGGCGGCGCTGGCCGGACGCGGCGCTGTGCCATCGGCTGGACGCCCAGACCGGCGGCATCGTGCTGGCCGCCGCAGACGAGACCGTCCTTCAGCAGGCCCTGGAGGCCTTTCGGGATCATCGCGGCCTGCGCAAGCAATACCGCGCGCTGGCCCTCGGTCAGTTTCCAAAAAATGAAGGCACGTTGAACGCCTTTATCGCAAAGGACGCCCGCCGAGGCGCGGTGAAGGTGCTGCACCGTGACGCGCCCGGGGCGAAGCCCATTTGCACCCGGTACCGGGTGGCGGGACAGCGCGGACCGGAGCTGTACGAGGTGATTTTGGAGCCCGTCACGGGCCGTACCCACCAGCTTCGCGCCCACATGGCCGATTTCGGCCATCCGCTGTTGGGGGACGACCGCTACGGCGACCGCGCCGCCAACCGCAGGTATTCCGGCTTAAAGCTGTGCCTTTGGCACGAAAGGCTGACCGTCTCCGCCGACAGCCCCCTGACGGATTACCGGGGAAGGGTTTTCGAGGCGGAGGCGCCGGAGTGGGGGCAATTCTGAATTGAATGAAAAGGAGGCACCCATCCCATGCCCATCACCATGATCGCCACCGACGTGGACGGCACGATACTGCCCCGGGGCGGGGTCATTTCCGATGCTACCCGGCGGGCGGCGGCGGGCTGTCGGGCGCGGGGGATTCCCTTCGTCATCGTCAGCGGACGCTGGATCGGCGCGCTGGGAGACGTGATGCGCCAGTGCGGTACCGAGGACCAGCCGCTGGTCATCGTCAACGGCAGCGCGGTGCTCGGCCCGGGCGGCGTCCTTTGGCACGAGTGCTTTATGAATCCTGAGGATGTGAAGCGGGTCTACGCCGTGCTCAGTCGCTACGACGTCCAGATCAACAGCTACGTGCCCGACGCGCTTTATTGCCTGAATACGAGGGCGCTGGCCCATCCCTCGTCCATGATCAAGGGCTATCTGGGCGGCGGCAAGCTGGTATTGGACGATCGCGCCGCCTTCGAGGGCGAGGCGCTGGATCGGGTGTACAAGCTGGAGGGGCTGACCGAGGACACGGCCCTGATGGACGAGGTGCGCGCTGCGCTTGGGCGGGAGACCGAGGCTCGGGTGACCTGCTCCTCCTGGCGCAATGTGGAGCTGATGTCCCGGGGCATGGGCAAGGCGGCGGCGCTGAAATGGCTGGCGGATCGGCTGGACGTCGAACTGGAGGACTGCATGGCCTTCGGCGACAATGCCAACGACCTGGACATGCTCGCAGCCGTGGGCTGGCCCGTCGCCGTGGGCAACGCTGCCGACGCGGTCAAGCGCGCGGCGCGCATCGTCGCCGATACCGACGCGAACGACGGCGTGGCCAAGGTGATTTTCGAGCGCGTATTGGGGGAAGAGGCATGATGCACATCGTACTGGTGAACCCGGAGATCCCGCAGAACACCGGCAATATCGCCCGCACCTGCGCGGGCACGGGGGCAAAGCTGCACCTGATCGAGCCGCTGGGCTTTGAACTGAGCGACAAATATCTGAAGCGGGCGGGGCTGGATTACTGGCACATGATGACCTACGAGCTGCACAGGAGCTGGCAGGATTTCCGCACGGCTTATGCCGACGCGAACCTGCACTTCGCCACCACCAAAGCCCCGAGGGATTACTGTGCCGCCGCATACGGCCCCGACGATTTCCTGGTGTTCGGTCGGGAGACGAAGGGCCTGGACGAGGCATTGCTGGCCGCCAACTACGATCGGTGCATCCGCATCCCCATGATCCCCGAGGCGCGCTCGCTGAACCTCTCAAACTCCGTGGCAATCGTGCTCTATGAAGCCCTTCGTCAGCAGGGCTTTCCCGGCCTGTCGGGGCAGGGCCATCTGCATCACACCGAATTGGACGGGGCGTGGAAGGATTATATATAAGGGGACACCGCACAAATGGCGCATAACTGCACCATGAGCATTGTGCGGTGTTTTCCTATAATCTTCCCGGCTTGCCGCATTTGTGCGCAAAGCCGGTTTTTTTCGCCCATGCCCCGCGAACCCTTTTCCTGCCCGCGCCATAGGATGGGGCGTGACAGAAAGGGGATGGACGCATGGAATACGTCATCATCGGCGGCGACGCCCGTTTTGAGGCATTGGCGCGGCTGCTGTCGGAGCGGGGCGAATCGGTGGGCGTGGTCGGAAGGGAGGCGCGCCCCTGGATGCGCGCGGCGGATACGGGTGCGCTGGCCCGGGCCGGGGCAATCGTCGTAAATTGCCCGCCGAAGGCTGATATGGGCATGGAGGACGTGCTGAAAGCGGCCTCGGACGATGCGAAGCTGTTCACCTGCGGGCCGGGACATCCGGACGTGACGGACGGCCGGGTGATCGACCTGTGGACGGACGAAACGCTGCTGTTGGAGAACGCCAGAATGACCGCCGAGGGCGCGCTGGTTTCCGCCATGCGCGCTTCACCCAGGGCGCTGGTCGGCATGCGCTGCATGGTGATCGGCTGGGGGCGCATCGGTCGGGCGCTGACGGAGCTGCTGGTCGCGCTGGGCGCGCGGGTCACGGTGGCTTCACGGACGCCCGTCGGGCGAAACCGGGCCGTGGAGCGCGGGGCGGAAGCCTTCGACACAGGCCGTATCGAGAGGGCGCTGCCGGGCCACAAGCTGATCTACAACACCGCGCCGGCGATGATATTGGACGCGGCGGCACTGTCCCGCGTCGATTCGGACGCGATGCTCATCGACCTTGCCAGCCCGCCTTACGGCGTCGATTTACCCGCGGCGTGGAACCTGGGACTGCGGGCCTGGCGGGAGCCGGGGCTGCCGGGTCGATACTGCCCCCATAGCGCCGCGCAGGCGATACTCAGCGCCATGGATCGGCTGGAACGGGGGGAGGGCTCAATATGAAGGATTTGTCTGAAATGCGCATCGGTTGCGCGATGACGGGCTCCTTCTGTACGTTCAAGGCGGTGTTCGAGGCCTGGCGGACGTTGAAAGCCACCGGAGCCGTGCTGACGCCGATCATGTCCTTCAACGCCTCGACGGTGGACACGCGCTTCTGTACTGCGAAAGCGGCGGTGGAGGCGTTTGAGGCGATCACCGGAAAGCCGCCCCTGACGACGCTGGGCGCCGTGGAGCCCATCGGCCCGAAGAAGCTGCTGGACGCCCTGGTCATCGCGCCCTGCACAGGCAACACGCTGGCAAAGCTGGCCGCAGGCATCGCCGACACGCCGGTGACGCTGGCGGCAAAATCCCATCTGCGTAACGGGAGGCCGCTGGTGGTCGCCGTATCCAGCAACGACGCGCTGGCGCAGAACGCGAAGAACATCGGCCAGCTTCTGGCAATGCGCAACGTCTACTTCGTGCCCTTTGCCCAGGACGATCCACAATGCAAGCCCAATTCCCTCGTGGCGCGCTTCGAGATGTTGCCCGAGACCGTGGAATCTGCGCTGAACGGGCTGCAGATCCAGCCGCTGCTGCGCTGTCTGTGACAGAAAAAACGGTGTGGAGTTACCATTCACCATACAAGCAAACTATGCAGGGAGGTATTGGAGGGGAGCAGCCCCTCCAATGTTCAATCGTTCCCGGTGGCATGTACGGCGGGAACGGGGGCATTTTTGCGTCAGGAAGCCTGTCGACTAGAGCAAAAATGCCTTCCTTGCAGATTTGCCGCCCGGAAGCCCGAAGGGATTCAGGCAAATCTGTCAAAGGGGTGGTCTTGGCGGGGGAAGTAGGTCCCCCGCCAATTACCATTCGCCCGTAGGGTGAATGGTAACAGTGTGGAAGTTATTTGAATGTAATTAACCAAAACAGCTATTGACTTTTCGGGCAAGCTGCGATATACTGGCAAAGCTGTCAGCGAGACAGGGGCTGCGAAGTCCGGTCGAGCGAGCGGCGGGCGAACCTTGAAAACGATACAGAGGAAACGAGAGCGCG
>CACYZW010000162.1 GCA_902778995.1 uncultured Eubacteriales bacterium | reverse complement strand
CATCGGCCTGGTTGCCAACGAAAAGGGCGGCCTGAAGGCCTGCCTGTGCATCCCCTTCCTGTCCGGCCTGATCCAGGTCTTCGGCTCCGCCTTCATCGCGGGCTGGGTCGGCATGGCGCAGTACGGCGGCTACCTGGGCATGTTTGACTGGGCGACCGTGTGGCCGGCCATCACCGTGATCCTGAAGTACCTGAGCTACGCCGGCGTGGCCGTCGTCGCCATCCTGCTGCTGGCCCTGCCCCAGATCGAGTACCGCATGGATCCCAAGGGCTACTTCCTGATCACCGAGGACTACGAGGCCTACAAGGAGCACATCGCTTCCAAGAGATCTTCGAAGAAGTAATTGCCTTTTAATCCCGAAAGTGATACAATGATATCGCCGGGGAGGGCAGGCGACCGCCTCCCCTCCCCAAAGCATATCGACTGCGCATCAAATTCGACAAGGAAAGGAACACAATACAATGTCTAAGCTCGACAACAAGAAGTTCATGGTTTGCTGTGCCAACGGCGCAGGCTCCTCCCTGATGATGAAGATGACCCTGCAGAAGGTGCTGACCAAGCTGGCCGTCAAGCCCGCCACGATCCATCACTGCTCCCTGTCCGAGGGCAAGAGCGCCGCGCCCAACTACGACATCGTGCTGTGCGCCCGCAACTTCGCCAACATGTTCGCCGACGCCCAGAAGAAGGGCACCACGGTACTGGGCCTGAAGAACATCATGTCCGCTCCCGAGATGGAGCAGGCCATGAAGGACGCCGGACTGCTGGACTAAGGGTGTACTTCACTCTGAGGCAACAAAGTGCAAAAGTCGGCGGCGGCAGTGCCGCTGCCGACTTGATTTTTCAAAAGGAATATGATAAAATCCATTATATTTGATGTCGACGATACGCTGTACGATTTCAGATCGGCCCACAGCGCGGCCCTGGGCACGCTGTCAGCCTTCATCGAAAGCGTCCTCGGCGTGTCGCCCGAGGCGTTCATAGCGCTGCACGGGGAAACCTTCCGGCTGCAGGAGGCGCGCTTGGGCAACACCGCCGCCAGCCACAACCGGCTGATTCGCTTCCAGATGATGCTGGAGGCGCTGAACAAGCCCGTAGCCCTCGCCCCGGCGATGGCAGAGCTCTACTGGACGGCGCTGCTGGCTTGCGCCAGGCCCCTCCCCGGCGCGCCGGAAACGATGACGCAGCTGCGGGACAGGGGCATGACGATCGGCGTCGGCACCAACATGACCGCCGAATGGCAGTTTGCCAAGCTGCAACGCCTGGGCATGATGCCGCTGATAGACTTCATCGTCACCAGCGAGGAGGCCGGGGTGGAAAAGCCGGACGCGGGGCTGTTTGCGCTGTGCGCCCGGAAGGCCGGTTGCGCGATGTCTGAATGCGCCTTCGTGGGCGACAGCCTGAAGGGGGACGCCCTGGGGGCGCGGGACGCCGGCATGCGCGCCTTCTGGCTGTACCGCGGGACCGACGCCCCGGACGCGCCGCCGGGCGTCGTCCGGATTCGCGCGCTGACGGAGCTTCCGGCATTGATGGACACACAATAACACAGAAGGGGAACTCTTTCCATGAAACGAGATCGCCAGACCGTCAATCTGCGCCACGCGGAGATGCTGGCCATGATCCGGGATCGGCAGGAAATCCTGGTGGATGAGCTGGCCCGGGCCTTTGACATCTCCACGATGACCGTCCGACGCGATTTGCAGACCCTGGAGGAGCAGGGCAAGATCAGCCGCTTCCACGGCGGCGCGACCGTGGATATCCGCGCCGTCGCGCCCGACGAGAAGAACCAGGTGGCCCTTTGCCAGCGACTGATCGCCCGTCGCGCCGCGGCCCTGGTTTCCGACGGCGACAGCCTGCTGATCAACGGCAGCAATACGGCGCTTGCGCTGCTGGATCACCTGGACGGCAAAAACGTCAACGCCTTCACCAACAACGCCATGGTGGTGGGACACCGCTACCCGGAGGGGGTGGATGTGCAGCTGTTCGGCGGGGTGCTGCGGGGCACGCAGCACATACTCACCGGCGACCTGACGCTGCGCAACCTGATGGACGTGCACGCGAGCAAGGCCTTTCTGGGCTGCACCGGCATCTCCCCGGACGGGGAGATACTGTGCGGCATACCCTCGGAGCTGGGCATCAACGAGACGATGATCGAGCACTCGGACGCCTATTTCATACTCGCCGACTACACCAAGATCGGCAAGGCGGGCACCTACGCCAGCTTCCACCTGGAAAAGAAGGGCTGCGTGATCACCGACGAGTTCGCCCCCGCCGACGTCCTGAGCCAGCTGCGCGCCATAGGCATGCAGGTGATACAGGCCCGGGCGGCGGAATTTCCCGAGGTTTGCTGAGGGAGCGTTGACTTTCACAGCCCCAAGGCGTATAATGATTCTGTCACTGATTAATATGAAAAGGAGCGTGCTTTCAATGAAGCAGTTTAACTACACCATCAAGGATGCCCTGGGCTTCCACGCCCGTCCCGCCGGAAAGTTCTCCAAGCTGGCCAAGAGCTTTGAGGACACCACCGTCACCCTGTCCGCCAACGGCAAGAGCGTGAACGCCGGCCAGCTGATGAAGCTGATGGGCATGGGCATCAAGCAGGGCACCGAGATCACCATTGCCTGCGAAGGCGCGAAGGAGGAAGAAGCCGCTGAAAAGCTGCAGGCTTTCCTCGAGGCTGAACTGTAAGCTGTATAACGTACAAAGGGCCAGTCCTGCGGGACTGGCCCTTCAGACCGCTGAAAAAGCCCGCAAACGCAGAAAACTCTTCCGACAGATTAAAACCGGAAGCGTTTTCTGCTTGCTGTGTTGCCGGGATATGCAAAACGCGGTCACTTACGGCTTGGTAAGCTCCCTTTTTTGCATATCCCGGCGCCTTGCCTTGCAGGCTTTACAGCGGCCTGGCAGTCTGTTGACTTTGTCAACATCCTGAAGGGCCAGTCCTGAGGGACTGGCCCTTGTGATGGGAGAAACGATGAAATACGACGCCATCTTCTTTGACCTGGACGGCACGGTGGTGGATTCATTGCAGGACATCGTGGACGCCGTGAACCACACCATGCGCCATTTCAATCTGTCCGAGCGCACCGCCGACGCGCTCAAGCCCCACCTGGGCTGGGGCGTGGGCCACCTGATGCACGCCATTCTGCCGGGCTTTTCCGAGGCGCAGACCGAGGAGATACTGGCCCATTACCGGCCCTATTACGCCCTGCACGCCGGGGACAGGAGCCGTCCCTTCGACGGCATACTGCCCATGATGGCACGGCTAAAGGCCGAAGGGCTGCCGCTGGCCATACTCTCCAACAAGCCGGACGCCGCCGTGCAGCCGCTGGCGGAGCGCTACTTCGCCGACCTGGTCAGCCTGGCCGTGGGCGAGCTTGAAGGCGTGCGCCGCAAGCCGCACCCCGACATGTTGGAAATCGCCGCCCGGAGGCTGAACGTGTCCCTGAGCCGCTGCCTGTACGTGGGCGATACCGAGGTGGACATCGATACCGCAAAAAACGCAGGCATCGACTGTGCCTGCGTCACATGGGGCTTTCGCACACGGGACCAGCTGCGCCGCGCCGGGGCGACGGTTGTCGTGGATACGCCGGAGGCGCTGGAGCGGGTGATCCTCAGCCATTGACGCCCTCCAGCAGCTGATACAATATCCGGTACAGCGTCCGGGCGTCTTCGGGATCGAGGCGGACGCAGCCCGCCATTTGGCCGGGGATGCGCGCCGCGCGGTCCCGCAGGGCCAGGCCCGCGTCGGTCAGGGCGACCACCAGGTTGCGCTCGTCCTCCGGCGCGCGTCGGCGGGTGACCAGGCCCTTGTCCGCCAGCTTCTTGATCACCGGCGTCAGCGTGCCCGAATCCAGGTGGAGCCGTTCGCCGATTTCCTTGCTGGTGATCTCGGGCTTCTCCCAAAGCACCAGCATCGTCACATATTGGGTGTAGGTCAGGCCGATGTCGTCCAGAAAGGGCTTGTACTTCTTGACGACCTCCCGGGCACAGGCGTAGAGTGGAAAGCATAGCTGGTTTTCCAGCTTCAATGCCTCGTATCGCGTATCGGCCATATCAGGTCACCCCGAGCAGCTTGATCTGTTTTTTGGCAAACTCCGCCGCGTCCGCGCAATCCTGGTCGTTGGGGCGGCCTTTGTTCATGAACAGGAATTGCCCCTTGCACTGGAAGAACATCTCCGCGGTCTTGACCGCGTTGCCCGCCGCCGCGGACTTGATGGCCGCATGGGTGGATTTGCCGGTGCAGGCGCTGCCGAAGACCACGATCTTGCCGATGTTCTTCGCGTTGGCGCCGATGAAGTTCACCACCGCCGGATCGGGCTTGCCGCCGTACACGCTGGCCCCCAGGAACACCACGTCCGCATACTGTTCCAATGGAACCTCCACGCTCTTTGCCTCGGCGCCCACGGCCCTGCCGATGGCGTCGGCGAGCTTCTTTGTGGCGCCACCCCTGCTGAAATAGCGCACTTCCGTCCTCATGTTCTACGCTCCCTTCTGCTCTTCGTTGTAGGCCTGGCGCACCGCCTTCGCCAGCTGATCGGCGCAGGAGGTGGGCCGGGGCCCGCACAGGTTGCCCAAAAGATACGATTCGATTTTTTCCACCGTCCAGCCGTCCACCAGCTTGGAGATGGCCTTCAGGTTGCCGTTGCAGCCGCCCAGGAAGCTGATATTGCTGACCACGTTCCCGTTCAGATCAAAGCTGATCATCTGCGAGCAGGTCATCTGGGTCTTATAGTCGTGATGCATGCGCATGTCCTCCTTATTGATTTTACAGCAATTAATTTTGCAAAATTGATTATAGCAGATATTTCGCCGCCTGTCAAGACGGCGAAAGGTTAAACAAGTCAAGAAATCAGCAGGCAGCAGGCGGCTGAAATTCAGCCGTTCATGCCCCATGAGCATTGTGCGGTATTGCCTTAAAACCCGCTGATCGGCAGGCTGTCGTCGTCCGAACCCTTTTCGATCTTCAATATCCTGATCGTATAGCTGTTTTCCCCGTCAACGCGCACCTGCGCCGTCTCTCCGACATGGCGGCCCATGACGGCCTTGCCTAGGGGGGACTCCTTGCTGATGATGCCGTTGAGGGCGTCCTCCCGCAGGGTGGTCATCAGCGTGATGGTCTCGGTGTCGCCGTCCTCCACGTATTCGATGGTCACGCGGTCGAACAGCCCCGCCACGCCCTCGCGGGCGTCGGCCTCGATGACCTTCGCGGTGGCGATCATGCGCTTCAGATAGCGCAGGCGGCTGTCGCAGCGGCGCAGCTCCTGCTTGGCGGCCTTGTATTCATAGTTTTCGCTGAGGTCGCCGAAGCCCCGTGCGGTCTTGAGGTCCTCGATGCACTTGGGCCGCACGACGCGCATCCTGTAGTCGATCTCCTCCTGCATCTTTTTGATGTCCACTTCCGTCAGTTCGTTATACATCCGCTCGCCTCATCGAATAAAGTTCGTCGCCGCGCCCGTCTCCCTTTCGGGCAGGCCGTACTGCGCCTTGCCCAGGGCGATGCTCTTCATCAGGAAGGCCATGTTCCGCGCCAGCATGCGCATGGTGCGCAGGCCCTCCGCGTCGGCCTCCGCCTCGCCGGGCAGCATGCCGTGGGCGCTGTTCCAGTAATAGCTGGAGGCCACCGGCATGCCGGAGATGGTGAAATACTTGTTCAGCCGGTCGAAGGTCGCGGAGGCGCCGCCCCTGCGGCAGATCGCCGCCGCCGCGCCCACCTTCATGGTCTTGTCGAAGGACGTGGAGTAGAACAGGCGATCCAGGAAGGCCGTGACCGTGGCGTTGGGCCCCGCGTAGTAGACCGGGCTGCCCACCACGATGCCGTCCGCCGCCTCGAACTTTGGCGCAACCTCGTTGACGGCGTCGTCAAATACGCACCTGCCCTTTTTGGCGCAGCCGTTGCAGGCCATGCAGCCCCGTATGTCCCTGTTGCCGATGTGGATCGTCTCTACCTCAATGCCCTCCTGCCGGAATACCTTCGCCATTTCCGCCAGCGCCAGCGCCGTATTGCCGTTGGCCTTCGGACTGCCGTTGATCAGCAAAACCTTCATCATCGTCACCTCTGTCATGATTTTGGGATATTATAACACCTGATGCCGATTTCGTCAAACCACCGTTGAAGGATATGGCGACATGTGGTAGAATAGAAGAAAAAGGAGGTCGTCCCATGTCCGACTGCATCATCATCGGCGCGGCCATCGTCGATATCCCCCTCGCGCCGGTTTCGCCTGAAACCTTCTCGGCCCACTCCACGCCGCTGGAGCGCATCGCCATGGGCGTGGGCGGGGACGCGGCCAACGAAGCGCTGGTGCTGGCCCGGCTGGGGCACAGGCCGGCGCTGGTGAGCGTGTTGGGGAAGGACGCCCCCGGCGATTTCGTGGGCCGGACCCTGTCGGGCGCGGGGGTGGACGTCTCCGCCGTGGCGTTCCGGGAGGGGCTGGACACCGGCATCAACATCGTGCTGGTGCGCGAGGACGGCGAGCGCAGCTTCATCACCAGCCGAACCGGAAGCCTGCGGCGCCTGGGCCTGTCGGACATACTGCCCGCGCTGGATGCGCCCGCCCTCGCCGGGGCGCGGGTCGCCTGCCTCGCCAGCCTGTTCGTGTCGCCACAGCTGACCCTCGAGGATACCGCGACGCTGTTCGACGCGTTGAAGGCCAGGGGGCTCGTCCTCTGCGCCGACACCACCCGGCCCAAGGGCGGCGAGACGCTCCGGGAGGCCGGCGGCGTCCTCTCCCGGCTGGATTACTTCTTCCCAAACATAAAGGAGGCGGCGCAGATCACCGGCGAAGCCGACCCCGAGGCCGCTGCGGACGCGCTGCTTCACTGCGGCGTGAAGCATGTGGCGATCAAGCTGGGCGGCAGGGGCTGCCTGCTGAAGTGCCGGGACGAGCGCCATCTCATCCCCGCCGCTGAGGGCGTGAACTGCCTGGACACCACCGGCGCGGGCGACACCTTTGCCGCCGCGTTCATCGCCGGCATCCTGGAGGGCGAATCCTTTTTGGGCTGCGGCCGCCTCGCCAACGCCGCCGCGAGCCTGTGCGTGGAGTCCGTCGGCGCGACGGAGGGCGCATGGACGCGGGCGGAGGCGGAGCAGCGGAAGGGGCTTGTCGGACGCGGCTGAGGGCGCACCCTGTTCAGGGCGTTATATTTCGACCATAGATATAAACGCTGTCAGCGCTGAAATCCATGTGTCCCCTTGAAGTATCCCAGGCGATGGCGTTTGTATCGTCGATATAAACCCTTTTGAATACTTCCGGGTCGTTGATTTCTGAAAGCACACCTGTAAACTTGCCGGTATAATCGTAAGCCTTGACCATGCCGTCGTCAAAGGTGACGACGACGGTATAGGGCGTCAAGGCTTGTACCGATTTCGCCTTGTGCGGCCCTTCATTAAAGTAGCGCTCTACTTCCAGGGGCGCGTCTTTCCAATTCATGAAAACACCTCACAATTCCGGGGAGATTTCATAATGCATTTCCTTGGCGGCGATCAGGTTCCAGTTATCAAGCAACTCGTCCTTGTGACATTCAGCCCAGCCCAGAATAATTCTGAGCTGTCGCTTCGGAAAATCACCCCTGGGTTCCATTGTTTCAATGTCAATGGAAACGTCGTGTCCGGCAAACATTGCGTGGAAATGCGGCGGCAGATGGTCGTCCCAATTGATATAAACCTTGATGCCCTTGACAATGGACAGCGTTGGCATAGCATCAGCTCCATTCATATTTGCTGAACTCATTATAGCACAGAGTTATAAAAGACGCCACAACAAAAAGCGGTCGCCTCGCAAACGCCGCCGCGAGCCTGTGCGTGGAGTCCGTCGGCGCGACGGAGGGCGCATGGACGCGGGCGGAGGCGGAGAAGCGGAAGGGGCTTGTCGGACGCGGCTGAGGGCGTTCCCCGCGTCCAACTGCGGCAGGAATGAGCATGCCCTTTCCCGCAGGAAAGGATTTGAATTCGGCAATCAGTTTGTCACGATATGCCGGGTCGCTGGTCACGCGCGCCACATCTTCTGTTCTGCCAAGGTCGAGAAGGCTTTTGATGAGCGCGCTGAGCGTATTCATTCCCTGGGCACGGCCTTCTGCGCGGCCTTCCTCACGGCCTTCTTCCCTGAACAGTTCCATAGCCTTCGCCTCATTATACTCCGTAAGCAACATGCCCTTCACCTCCGCTCTATGCGCTTCAAGATAGGTCTTGGTGACGAAATCATCCGGAATAGCGTCTATCGTTCTGTCGATGGCAATGTCCAGCACTTTTTCCCTTTCAACTGCGTCCCTCAGCATTGCTTCGTTCTTCCTTATTGTATCGACGATCCATGCGTACTCGGCGAGGGGTTTGCATGTCGTCATCAGATCGTCGTTCTTTCCCATGTTTACGTTGAACATGCGCACCCTTACCTGGATATCCGAG
>CACYZW010000161.1 GCA_902778995.1 uncultured Eubacteriales bacterium | reverse complement strand
TTTCTGCGGGGTGGATTCCAGTAATCAGGTACCGGACGGGGACACCATTGGCAGATTTCGGAACATACTGAAGGCGAACAACTTGCAGGACAAGCTGTTTGACGATGTGGTGCGCCTGTTGGAGTCAGAAGGATTGATACTGCATCGTGGAACCATAGTGGATTCGACGCTGATTGCATCGCCGTCGTCGACGAATAACAAGAAAAAGAGCCGGGATCCGGAAGCGCATGGCGGTTTGACCGACATAAACAGTATCGGTTCCTATGAGGAGCATATAAATCCCAGGAAACTCTAAATCAACAGAATAGTCCGGAACATCTGCTCTACCCTGAACAGGAATGTCCCTCTTTCCTCCCGTTTTCAGAAAATGTGAATAAGTGCTTGAAGTCGGGCGAATTTCGTATTATACTATTGTTAGGGCGTGCTTCTAAAATCCTGAACATGCAATATCGGCGTCTTTTCCGCCAAAGCTGCGGTGTCAAACCTTGACTTGCCGCCAGCAAGCCTGCGGTTTTCCGCCTTGTTTTGACAAAAAAACCACTCGAACTTGCACATCCCGGACTTTAGAAACACACCCAAGGGCTTTGCCTATACTATTTCTTAGGAGGGTTCGTAATGAAGAAGACTCTTTCTCTCATCCTTGTCATGCTGATGATGCTCTTCTCATTCCCGACATTCGCCGAGGATATCTCACTCAACGCGATTTTCATGAAGCAGGCCGGATACAGCGAGGATGATGTCCTCGCCATGACGCAGGCGTTTACGGAGAGTACAGGCATTCAAGTCAATCCGACCTTCGTCGCCTACGAAGAGCTCGCTCCCAAGATCCTCACGGCTTCCGCCAGCGGCGGCTACGACGTCATCCTGGGCGACTGCATCTGGCCTGCCCAGTTTGCCAAGGCGGGTCTGGTGCTGGACGTCACCGATCGCTTGGGCGAGGTGGACCTGGATGACATCTATCAGGGCGCGCTGGACGCCACAAAGTACGAGGGCAAGTATTACGGCATGCCCTGGCTCAACGATGTGAAGTACATGTTCGTGAACATGGAGCTGCTCAAGCAGGCGGGCATCGAAGAAGCGCCCACCACCTGGGACCAGCTGATCGAGGATGCGAAGGCCTGCAAGGAGCAGGGTATCTGCGAATACCCCATCGTGGGTTGTTATGCCCAGGCGGAGTGCCTGATCTGCGATTACACCTGCATCGCCGGTTCCTTCGGCGGCGCGTTCGTGGATGAAAACAACCAGCCGACCCTGGACAGCGCCGAGAACATCGCGGCGCTGGACTTCATGGCCCAGACTCTGAAGGATGGCCTGTGCAACCCCAAGAGCCTGGAGATGATCGAAGACGACGTGCTGTCCACATTCGCCTCCGGCAGCGCCGTGTTCGCCATCAACTGGACCTATCAGTACGCCTCCATGAATGACGAGGCGCAGTCCTCCGTCGTCGGCCAGGGCATCATCACTCCGATTCCCGGCACCGATAAGGCCCAGAGCGCCACGGTCAACGGCGGCATGCCGCTGATGATCACCTCTGGCTGCAAGCATCCGGACGAGGCATGGGAGTATATGCTGTTCCTCGCCTCCAGGGAGATGCAGGCCAGGTATTGCGCCAACGCGCTGCCCATCTGGAAGAGCCTGTACACCGATCCCCAGGTCATTGAAACCGCGGGCGCGGAGGTCGTCGCCGCTTCCCAGATCCAGTTCGATTACATCGTGAACCGTCCGATGGTTCCCTACTACAACGAACTCTCCACCGCCATGCAGAGCGAGATCCAGCTGGTATTGCTGGGCCAGAAGACCGCCCAGGAGGCGCTGACCGGCCTGCAGGCCACCGCCCTCGAGCTCGCCGACCGATAATCGCCGCGCACATCTGCACTTCAACGAGTAGTCTGATCGGGCTGCCGCGCCACGGCAGCCCCTGTATTTGTACCATGTGGGAGGGGTTCCCGTGGAATTGAAGCGAGAAGAGGAACGCTACGGCTATTTCCTCATCACTCCGTCGATGATCGTCGTGTTCGGGGTCATCATCATCCCAATCATCACAACCCTCGTCTACAGCTTCGTCAACATCGATCCGCTGTCCTCGCACAACGGAGAATTCGCGGGGCTCAGCTTTTATCGGAAGGCGCTGACCTCCAGCGAGTTCTGGGCCGATCTGGGGCGTACACTCTACTTCACCGCCGCCTCCACGGCAATCGAGACGATATTCGGCCTGATGATCGCCCTGCTGCTCAACGAGGATTTTCCCGGCGTGAAATTCCTGCGCTCCATCATCATCATCCCCTGGGCCATCCCGACGGTCGTCAATGGCAGCCTGTGGAAGCTGATGCTGAATGGGGAATACGGCGTCATCAACGCGCTGCTCATGCGCATGCACCTGATTGACGCCTATCAGTCTTGGCTGGGCAATCCCAAGACGGCGATGCTGTGCATCGTGATCGCGGACGCATGGAAGATGACCCCCCTGGCGGTGATCTTCTTCCTGGCCGCGCTGCAGGGCATCGACCGGACGCGCTACGAGGCGGCCATGGTGGACGGCGCGGGGGCCTTTCGCAGGTTTACCACCATCACACTCCCGGCGCTCAGGCCTACCATCATGGTCATCATCGTGATGCGCACGGTGGAGAAATTCAAGGCTTTTGACATCTTCTACCTCATGACCCGTGGCGGCCCGGCCAACAGCACCAAGACCCTGATGTATGACACCTATTTACAGGCGTTCACGAACCTGAACTACTCCGAAGCCTCGACGCTCGCCTACCTGATCGTGCTGGTGGTCGTGCTGATGACGCTGGGCTATATCCGACTGATGAGACGGGAGGATTCATGATGGAGCACAAGACGATTCGACGGAGCATCGGCCCGCGAAGCCGCGGACGAACCGTTCTGTACATGTTCCTGGGACTGGTCTTGGCCGTCGGCGTGCTGGCACCCGTGCTATGGATGTTCATGACCAGCATCATGCGCCCGGTGGATTTGACGGCCAAACCATTGAAGCTGATCCCGGAAACCACAACCCTTGAGCGCTTCCGGCAGATCTTTTCCAGCGACAACGGCAGCGATCCGGCTTATGTGTTCCGCATCGCGCTGAAGAACAGCTTCATCATCGCCGTCGCCGTGACAATTCTGAGCCTGATCGTCGGTTCCCTGTCCGCCTACGCCTTCGCGCAGGTGCGCTTTCGCGGAAAAAAGGGCCTGATGCTGACGATACTGTTCACCTACATGCTGCCTCCCGCCGCCCTCATCATCCCGCTGTATCGCATCTATAGCCGGCTGGGATTCCTGGACAGGAAGGGCCCCCTCGCCATACTGTACCTCTCCTTCATCGTGCCCTTCATCATCTGGGTCATGCAGGACTTCTTCGGCTCCATCTCCAAATCCTTTGAGGAGGCGGCCCAGGTCGACGGCGCGACGCGGCTTCAAACGCTGTACTACATCTTCCTGCCGATCGCCCGCCCCGGCGCAATTGCCACGGGCATACTGGCCTTCCTGATGAGCTGGGATGAGTTCTTCTACTCCCTGATCTTCACCTCCAGCCTCTCCTCCAAGACCATGCCGGTGGCCATTGCCGAATTCAACGGGAAGTTCACCATCGACTATGGCATGATCAGCGTCGCCGGCATACTCGGCTCCGCCATCCCCGTGCTGGTCACCGTGATCTTCCAGAAGTACATCGTAATGGGCATGACGGCTGGCGGCGTCAAGGAATGAAGAGGGTGCAGGCGATGGATTGTATGAACAAACGCCCACAGGGTCACGTAGCGGACTTCCTTTTGCGCCACAGGCTGTGCGCCTCCGCCTACGACTGGGAGGAGCAGCTGGACGCCTTTCTTCGCGAGATGGACGCGGTGCGCGCCGGCGCGAGCGGTTCGCTCAAGATGATCCCCACGCGGCTCGATATGGACGCGATGCCCACAGAGCCCGTATCCGTCACCGCGATCGACATCGGAGGCACAAACGTTCGATCCGCCATCGTCACCCTGAACCGAAACGGGGTTGTCAGGATCGAGCGCCTGCCCGCATTCCGGACGCCGGGTATCGGCAGCCGGGTCTCCATCCAGGAGTTTTTCCGGATCATAGTCGCCGGGGTCCAGCGGCACCTCTCAGCGAATCCCATCGGGATCTGCTTCTCCCTGGCCGCCGCTCCTCTGCCGGACGGCGATGCCGTGGCCACTGCCGGGGCAAAACAGCTGGACATTCCCGACCTGCTTGGCAGTCGCATCGGGGCCAGCTTTCGTGCCGCGGCGTCTGAACTCAACCTGCCCTCTGGCCAGCAGATCACGGTCATCAATGACACGCTGGCTGCCGCCCTCGGCGGAAAGCTCGACGCCGCCTGCGCAGGTTACAGCGGATTTGTGGGCTTCATCTACGGCACGGGGACCAACATTGCCTATCAGGAGCCATCGGGCGATATGATCAACGTCGAATCCGGCGCTTACTGCGGCTTCCCCACGGGAGACATCGACGATCTCTACGACCAGCGGCACATCGACCCCGGCTGCGATCGCTTCGAGAAGATGGTCTCAGGGGGGTATCAGGGCGGACTGATGGCGCTGGTACTGGAGGCCGCGGAGGGGGAGGGGCTGCTCTCAGCGGGATTTTCCCATCGCCTGTCCGGCGCGCTCGCCGGGGAGCCCCTTGGTTCCGCCGACATCAGCGCCTTTTCCAATACCCCGTCGGGTTGCAGCCCCATCGCTTTGGCGTGTTCTTCTGAAACGGATCGCGCGACCGCTGCGGCAATCTGCGACGCAATGACCGGGAGAAGCGCATTTCTGTGCAGCATTACGATCTCCGCTGCGTTGCTGCGGGCGCAGATCGGACGACAGCCGTCCGTCCCCGCCTTCATCACTGCGGAGGGCTCCACCTACCTCAGGCAAAAGGACTTCCGTGAAATGCTGGATGCCTGCATGGTTGAGTACGCCCGGCGCCGGCACGGCCTGTACTGCGAATTCCACCCCGTCTCCGATGCCGTCATAAAGGGAACCGCCATCGCCGCCCTTCGGGCAGACCGATGAACCCGTCGGGTTCATCGCCTTGGGGGCGAGGCAAGGGAAAATGGCGCCGAGATTTATTCTTGGCTCGTCCCCCGTGAGGGGCGTCGAGCGCCCGGAAAACGTCCGGTGGACTGTTTTCATACTAAGCTCAATCTAAAAGTAAACCTATGCGGAGCAGATTTTTCGTTCTGCCTAAGCTGAACGGAGGGAGGCGATGCAGCGCATCGTTGACCGCAGTGAAGCAACGGCAGGGCGGAAAAGATGC
>CACYZW010000160.1:1328-11345 GCA_902778995.1 uncultured Eubacteriales bacterium | reverse complement strand
AGCCAGGAGGAGATGGAGAAGCTGCTCAAGTGCTGCTACTACGACACCGAGGTGGACTTCTGATAAATAATCCGCTATAATGATGGCAGGATCGCATCGCGCGGTCCTGCCGGATTTTATGATGAGGTGAGAAGCATGGATGAATTGAGGGATAAGCGCGGCCTGACCGAGGCGGAGGCCATCGCGCGCTATCGGGCAAAGAACTATCCCAAGCCCGCGCTGACGGCGGACATCGCCGTGTTCGCCAGAAGTGAGGCGGGCTTGAAGCTGCTGCTGATCCGGCGGGGAGGGCATCCGTTTCTGGACTGCTGGGCGCTGCCGGGCGGCTTCGCGGACGAGGGAGAGACCATCGAGCAGACCGCCGCGCGGGAGCTGGAGGAGGAGACACACCTGGCCGGGCTGCCCCTGAGAATGGTGGGTGTGTACAGCACGCCGGGACGCGACCCCAGGGGATGGACGGTCTCCGTAGCCTTCGCGGCGCTGGTGGCCCGGGAGCGATTGAAGGCTGTCGCCGGAGACGACGCGGCGGAGGTGCGGTGGTTCGACGTTCGGGACGGCACGGTGATCCTGCCCGAAGGAGAAAAGATGGCCTTCGATCACGGTCAGATCGTCAAGGATGCGGTAAAATATTAATTGTTTGTAAATCTATCCCCGGGGTGGGCTTCCGCATCCATTTAAGAAAAGCTATAATGACGTCGGCATTGGATCAAGCATGCCCGGGCAGGCGGGATTCTCTTATCGGCACTTGAGATCCGCCCGCCCGAAGTATCCAATGAGATTCATTTTACGACAGGGGGATGTATTATGGCATGTTTTCTGGTTCCTGCGACTGAAGCAGTCGTGACGACGATCATCAGAAAGACCATGGAGAAGAAGCATGACCATGGCGAGACTGTCAAGGTCAGGCTGGAAAACGGCAAGACAGAGGTAGCCGAGAAGCTGCCCTTCGCCCGGAAGCTGAAGTGGCTGACCAACCTGCTGTGGGGCGGTTCCGCGCTGCTGGCCTTTGAGCACGTATGGCACGGCGAGGTCGTTCCGTGGTTCCCCTTCCTGACTGCTATGGGCGATCCCGCGGACAAGGCAGAGATGCTGCATGAGATGTCCACCGTGGGTGTGACCATGGCAGTGCTGATTACCCTGGTCTGGCTGGGCATGCTGGCGGCTTCCTCGGCCATCGAGAAGCGGGCGCTGGAGCCTCAGCCCGCAAAGGGTTAAGGAGGGCTGCTGGTATGACACTGCTCATCTGTGTGTTTGCGGCCATCATCGCAACGGTGAAGTGGTATAAAGACGCGCCCGAAGGCCAAATGAAGCTGGGCATCCTGTGCTGGATGTACTGGGGCGCATCGATCATGTGGCTGGTGGACGCGATCTTCGAGTATGCCGAGCTGAAGGCGGAATATTTTACGCCCGCGCCGGCCGACATGCTCAACGATGCTTTCCTGGGCCTGGCCGTCGTGGCGCTGGGTATGATCATCTGGTTGGTGTGGCTGCTGATCAAGGATCCCAAGGGCGTGGTGAAGGCCGCGCTGATCCGCAGGAAGGCATAGGGAAAGATTTGCAATGCGGCTGCATCGGATGACGATGCGGCCGTTTTCATCTGATGGAGGAACAGATTGAACGCGAAATTGGAAAGGGCCTGCGAGGAATGGGCCGAGGAGGGCCAATACGGTACCATCGAGGAGCGCGTTGCCCGCAGCAAGCGCTGGCTGGCCTATTACGACATGATGGCGAAGCGCCAGGACGATACCTGGAGTGACGAAGGTATACAGTCAAAGATCGCCGAGTACCTGGCGGGGAAGGGCTATATCTCCGAGCAGCTGTCGGCGCTGGACATCGGCGCCGGATGCGGTGGCTTTACGCTGTCCCTGGCTCAGCGCAGCGCCTGGGTACGGGCGCTGGATATGTCGGCCCAATCCCTGTTGGTGATCCGCCGCAGGGCCCAAAAGGCCGGTATAGGCAATATTCTTTGCGCACAGGAAGCGTGGGAACGCTTTGGCGATGAACAAAGCTATGGCTTTGTGTTCAGCGCCATGTGCCCTGCGATCTGCAATTACGACGAGTTGCGGCGCATGGAGAAGCTCTCGCGGGGCTATTGCGGTCTGGTGACCGTGGCCCGGGGCTCCTATGACCTGCACCGGCGCGAGCTGATGCGGCGGCTGGACGTGCGCCCCGCGGGCGGCATGGCGACGGAGGCGCAGCGCTACTTTGATATTCTGACGCTCATGGGGCGAAAGCCCGAGATCGCCACCTATATCTTCCATGAGGAGTATGATCGCGATCCCGAGGAGTTTTGTCAGACCAACGAGGTCTACCTGAGCCTGTTTGACATGGATCCAGTGAGAGCGTCCGAGGGCATACGCGCCTACCGCGAGGAGGTCGTGGAGGATGGCGTCATTCACGATGTCAGCCACCTGAATCTCGCATTGATCACCTGGAAGGCCGCAAACAAGAATTATCATCACAAATGTTAATTCCCGGAAAATTCCGAAGAGAATATCCCCGGGGGAGGCTTGCAGAGAAAAAGACTGCACCGATATAATGAACCCGAACTCAATCAGCATCCTCCCAAGCCTGATTGATTCTCCATATAGCGGGCTGTGCTGTGCTGAACGGCACGGCCCCTTCTCTACTGTAAATCGGAGGCTGAGCGCTATGCCCATCATGAGACCCTTCAACCCCTGGGAAAACGGCGATCCCTTTGGCACGTCGGAACGTCTCGAAAGCGGCGAAGGCTTCAAGCTGCTGCAATGGCCGATCAAGCTGTGGAAGATCTCTGAGACCGCGCCGTATTTCCATCGCGCCCACCTGCTTGTGGTTGCGGACTGTGCCGCGCTGTGCCATGTCAACATCCATGATAAAATCACGCCCGGCAGGATACCGCTGCTGTGCTGCCCGGAGACGGACTTTGACATCTCCATGAAGCTGTGCAAGATCATCGAGCTGAACGATATCCGCAGCGTGGCCGTGGTGAAGATGAACGCTGAGTGCTGCGCCGACCTGACCGACTACGTGCAGACGGCCATCAAGATGAGCCGGAAGCCGTTGCCGCTTCAGACCATCAACGTATTTGTGGACGCGGAGGAAGTGGAATAATGCCGCGGGGACGAAAGAAAAAAGCTGAAGATGTCCAAAATACTGTGCCGGAGGCCGTCGGGCACGAATTGACGGAGCAGGAGCACGAGGCGCTGCATGCCGCGGGCATCCCTCATACACACGACCATGAGCATGTGCATGACCATGAACACGACCATGACCACGATCACGAGGATGGACATGACCATGCGCACGAAGACGGTCATGTGCATGAACACAGCCACACCCATGGTCATGGGCATACGCACTCCCACGAGCATACGCGGTCTGTGCTGAACCGAATGTCCCGGGCCATCGGGCACTTGCAGTATGTACGCAAAATGATCGAGGAGGGCCGCGACTGTTCGGAGGTGCTGATCCAGCTGGCCGCGGTGCAGTCCACGCTTCAGAACACTGGCAAGGTCATATTGCAGGACCACCTGAAGCACTGCATCGTGGAGGCGGCGCAGGAGGGCGATACCGAGGCTATCGACGAGCTGTGCAAGGCGATCGATCGGTATATGAAATAGCATATGGTGGCGTAAACAGTGCGTAAAATCTCAAAAAAGCATCCCCCGGGGGAGCTTCGCAGGCGATATGAAAACCCTTAGAATAATGGTAATAAGCCGCTGCGGCGGTTTGAATATGGAAAAGGAGAAAACATGAAGAAGATCCTTGCACTCCTGATCGCGATGCTGATGTTGCTGTCCGCGGCATCTGCCCTGGCCGAAGGCACGCTGGTGTACGGCAGCGGCGACTACACCCGCATCAATCCGGCCATCGACGAGCACGGCGAAATCAACCTGCTCATCTTCAACGGCCTGACCGCCCACGACGCCGACAATAACATTGTGCCCTGCCTGGCCGAGAGCTGGGATTACGACGAGGCCACCCACACCTACACCTTTCACCTAGCCCAGGGCGTGACCTTCCACGACGGCGAGCCCTTCACCGCTGAGGACGTGAAGTTTACCATCGAGGCCATCATGGACCCTGCCAACGAATCCGAGATCGCCTCCAACTACACCGACGTGAAGGAAATCCGCGTGGTGGATGACAACACCGTGCAGTTCGAGCTGGAGGGCAACAACGCCGCCTTCCTGGAGTACATGACCATCGGCATCCTGCCCAAACACCTGCTGGAGGGCGAGGACATGCAGACCAGCGATTACTTCCGCTTCCCCATCGGCACCGGCCCCTATAAGCTGGAGCGCTGGGACGAGGGCCAGGCCATCACGCTGGTAAAGAATGAGGATTACTTCCTGGGCGCGCCGAACATCGACACTGTGGTTTTCAAGATCGTCGAGGACGACAACGTCAAGGCCCTGCAGCTCAAGTCCGGCGAGCTGAACATGGCCCAGGTCACCCCGAAGGACGCCCAGTTGTTCGAGGGCGACGACCAGTACGCCATCTATCGCATGAAGACCAGCGACTATCGCGGCATACTGTTCAACTTCTGGAATCCCTACTGGCAGGAGAACAAGGACATTATCCCCGCCATCAACTATGCCATCGACCGCGAGGCGATGATCCAGGCGGTGCTGCTGGGGCAGGGTGATGTGGCCTACGGTCCGCTGCAGCGCAACATCTACAACAACCCCGACGTGGAGCACTACGACTACAATCCCGAAAAGGCGATTGAGATCCTGGAATCCATCGGCTGCGAGCGCGGCGAGGACGGCTTAAGATCTCCTTCCCGATCAACTGCCGCGCCGGCGACCAGGTGCGCATCGACCTGGCCCAGATCGCTTCCCAGCAGTTGAAGGAAGTGGGCATCGATATGCAGGTGGAAATTCCCGCCTCCGTGGACTGGGGCACGCAGTATGCCTTCCTGATCGGCTGGGGCAGCCCCTTCGACGCCGACGACCACACCTTCAAGGTGTTCGGCACCGACCAGGGCAACAACTACTCCGGCTATTCCAATGCTGACGTGGACACCGCCCTGTTGGCCGCCCGCAGCACCTTCGACAGCGAAGAACGCGCCAAGGCCTACGCCGATTTCCAGGTGGCGCTGGCCAACGACCCCGCCTACACCTTCTTCTGCTACATCGACGCGGACTACGTGGTGGACGCCCGGGTGAAGGGCATCACTCCCGACACGGTGCTGGGCCATCACGGCGTGGGCATCTTCTGGAACGTGGCGGAGTGGACGATCGATGGCTGAAAAGGAAATCGTATGCCGTTGGACTTTGGGGCATAATTAACCCCAAAGTCCTTCCTTGCGTCATAGATGAGGTAAATTGATGGCCAATCTGCTTGAAATTCAAAATCTGTCCGTCAGCTTCGATACCCACGCAGGGGAGGTGCAGGCGGTGCGGGATGTGTCGCTCTCCCTGCCGGAGGGCAAGGTGCTGGCGCTGGTGGGAGAATCCGGGTGTGGAAAGAGCGTACTGTGCCGCAGTGTGATGAAGCTGCTGCCACGCACGGCGAAGATCAAATCCGGCAGCATCATCGCGGGCGGCGTGGACATCACGAACTACGGCGAGCGGGATATGCGCAAGCTGCGCGGCAGCCTGTTCGCCATGGTGTTCCAGGACCCCATGACCACGCTGAACCCCGTCATGCCCGTGGGCGACCAGATCGCCGAGGCGGTGCGCGTCCACAACCGGCGCATTTCCAAAGAAGCCGCCCACAGGAGGGCCGTGGAGCTGATGAAGCTGGTGGGCATCGAACACGCCGAGGAGCGCAGTAAACTCTACCCCTATAACTTCTCCGGAGGCATGCGCCAGCGCAGCGTGATGGCCATCGCCCTGGCCTCGAATCCCCGCATACTGTTCGCGGACGAGCCCACCACGGCGCTGGACGTGACCATCCAGGCCCAGATATTGGACCTGTTCCGGGAAATACAGACGACGCTTCACACCGCCACGCTGTTCGTCACCCACGATTTGGGGGTGGTGGCCCGTGTGGCAGACCTGGTGGCGGTGATGTACGCGGGCCGCATCGTGGAGCTGGGCACGGTGGAGGACATCTTCTACGATCCCCGCCACCCCTACACCTGGGGGCTGCTCCAGGCGCTGCCGGCATGGTCGAAGGGACGGGACACGCTGAACGTCATCCCCGGCATGCCGCCCTCGCTGATTCATCCGCCCCGGGGAGATGCCTTCGCCTGCCGGAACGAATATGCGCTGGGCATCGACTACCTGGAGCAGCCGCCAATGGTCAAAATCAGCGAAACCCACTCGGCGGCGACCTGGCTGCTGGACCCCGCCGCCCCGAAGATTCCATCGCCGATACAGGGAGGACCCCATGCCGTATAACGACTACGTTTCCGTGGAACACCTGTCCCACCGCTTTCGCCTGACCCGCAAGATCGCCATCGACGCGGTGAAGGACGTCTCCTTCTCCATCGACCGGGGCGAGATCCTGGGCCTGGTGGGGGAGTCCGGCTCCGGGAAATCCACGGTGGCGCGGTGCGTCATGGGCATACTCAGGCCCAGCGGGGGGCGTGTGACCTACGACGGCATCGATGTGAACGGTGCACGGCTCTCCAGCGAGGAAAAGATCAGGCTTCAGTGTGAGCGCCAGATCATCTTCCAGGACTCCGGCTCCGCGCTGAACCCCCGGATGAGCGTGCGGCGCATACTGTCCGAGCCGCTGGACATCTGCGGACTGGCCCGGGATCGCGGGGAACGGGAGGCGCTGCTGATTCAGAACCTGGACTTTGTGGGCCTGGATGCGGGCATACTGGAGTCCCGCCCCGGCGAGCTCTCCGGCGGCCAGCGCCAGCGGGTGAGCATCGCCCGGGCACTCTTGATGAAGCCGAAGTTGATCGTGGCCGACGAACCCATCGCGTCGCTGGACGTGTCCATACAGGCGCAGATCGTCAACCTGTTCAAGCACCTGCAGGCCGAACACGGCTTTACGTTCCTGTTCATCGCCCACGACCTGGCCATGGTGGAATTCCTGTGCGACCGGGTGGGGGTGATGTCGAAGGGGAGACTGGTGGAGCTGGCGCCCACGCGGCAGCTGTACGACGCGCCCCGGCACCCCTACACGCGGGCGCTGCTCTCCGCCGTGCCCATTCCCGACCCGAGGCTGGAGCGCAGCCGGGAGATTCCCGTCTACCGTGCGCCGGAGCACGTCACCCGGCGGGAATGGACGCGGGTCGGCTTCGACCACTACGTGCTGATGGAGCGATGATATGATGACGCGCAAAAAGTGGCTGCCCTATCTGTTGAAGAAGCTGGTCATATTCCTGGCCAGCGTACTGGCGCTGTCCGTCATCGTGTTCGCCGTGTCCCGGCTGTCCCCGGGCGACCCGCTGGTGTCCTACTACGGCGAGCGCACCGAGAAGATGTCGCCCGCAGAGCGCCAGCAGACCATGGAGCGCCTTGGGCTGAACGCGCCGCTGACGACGCAGTATGTGCGCTGGCTGGAGGGGGCCCTGCGGGGAGAATTCGGCATCTCCTACAAGTATAAGCAGGATGTGCTGGACGTGATCGCCGCCCGCATCGGCAACACGCTGCTGCTGGGCCTGCCGGGGTTCATACTGACCTTTGTGTTGGCGCTGCTGCTGGGGATCGTCTGCGCCTGGCGGGAGGACAGCTGGCTGGACAGAATCATCAGCAAGGTGGGCACGGTACTCAGCTGTGTGCCGGAATTCTGGCTGTCGCTGGTGCTGATACTCTTCTTCAGCGTGATCTGGCGGCTGCTGCCCTCCAGCGGGGCCTATACCATAGGGCGGGAGAACGACATCGGCGACCGGATTCGCCACCTGATCCTGCCGATGGCGGTGATGATATTGAGCCACCTGTGGTACTACGCCTACATGATAAGAAACAAGCTGCTGGAGGAGATCCGGGCGGACTACGTGCTGCTGGCCAAGTCGAAGGGCCTGAGCCGGGGGCAGATACTCTTCCGGCACTGCCTGCGGGGCATACTGCCCGCCTACATCAGCCTCATGGCCATTTCGGTGCCCCACATACTGGGCGGCACCTACATCATCGAGACGGTGTTCTCCTATCCCGGCATCGGCACGCTGTCCTACGAGAGCGCCCGATGGAAGGATTACAATATGCTGATGGTGCTGTGCATGTTGACGGGCGTGGTGATCATATTCGCCAACATGCTGGGGCAGATCATCAACGAGCGCATCGACCCGCGCATCCGCGCGTCGGAGGGATTGGAGGTGCCGACGAATGAGCCATGAGGCCGTACAGCCTTCGGGCAACCCCTCCATGCCCACGGAGGATCAGCTTGCGGGGGAACTGCGCTTTCAGGTGGTGGGCCGCCTGGATGTCCATGACGCGCCGCGTGCTGCGGCGAAGCGGAGCGCCCGGCTGCCCTGGGTGTCCATTGCGGTACTGGCCCTCATCGCCCTGGGGTGCCTGCTGGCGAACGTCATCGCGCCGGGGAACGCGAACTACATGGACCTGGCATCCCCGGCCAAGGCCCCCTGCGCCCGGTATCCCTTTGGCACCGACATGATGGGCCGCAGCATCTTCGCCATGATCTGGCACGGCGGGCGGGTGTCGCTGCTGATCGGCGTGCTGGCCACGGCGTTGTCCACGGCCATCGCGGTGGTCTACGGCACCGTCAGCGGTGTGGGGCCGGTGTGGCTGGATACGCTGATGATGCGCGTGACGGAGATCTTCCTGAGCGTACCGTCGCTGCTGATCGTGATCTTCCTCCAGGCCATACTGGGCCCTGCCAATGTCGTCTCCATCTCCATCGTGCTGGGCGTCACCAGCTGGCCGACCATCGCCAAGGTGGTGCGCACCGAGGTGCGGCAGCTTCGGCAGAGCGAGTACGTGGTCGCCTCCAGGTGCATGGGGGGCGGCTTCATGCACGTGCTGGTCAATCACTTCGCGCCGAACTTCCTGTCCAGCATCATGTTCATGGTGGTGATGAACGTGCGGGGGGCCATCGCCTCGGAATCCACGCTGAGCTTCATGGGGCTGGGCCTGCCGCTGGAGATCATCTCATGGGGCAGTATGCTCTCCAACGCGGATCGGGCGCTGCTGACCGGCGCGTGGTGGATCATACTCATTCCCGGCCTGTTCCTGGTGGCGACGCTGGTGTGCATGACGAACATAGGCAACGCCCTGCGGGGGAAGGTCAACCGGGGTGAGCGCAACCTGTAATTACAGTTACTACCGTTAAATGTATGCAATGCCATCCCCCCGGGGGGCTTGCGCTGGTTTTTTATGGGACTATCATAAATAATGCATTGAAACAGGGACGTGTGCCGCATCGGTGCGCGTCCATTTGGTTGGTGTTTACAGCATGAAAAGATTCCTGCGCAGCCTGGCGCAGACACTGATATTGATCGTGGGCATCACGTTCCTCTCGTTTACGCTTTCTTATTTCCTCGGCTACGACAAGGGCGAGGACGGACGGCTGGTCGTCAATCGGGAACAGGCAAAAATTGTCCGTCGCATCTTCGGTGATTTCCTTGCGGGGCACACCCCGTTCCAAATCGCAAAGGCGATGACGGCTGAGGGCATTCCCACCCCGGCGGGAAAGACGAAGAGGAGCTACACGACCGTCCGCAGGGTTTTGTCGAAACTTAGAGTAGTGGATTTGATACAATGACATTATAGCCAGGGCGGCTGAAAGCCCTTGCCACAAGGGGTTTCTGACACAGGGGGGTGCAAAACACGGCGCCGCCTTTTTTGTTTTTGGCTCCGGCGCCCAGGCCTGAAGCCTGTAATATGACATTATTGCTCGTATTATGAAACTTTACGTGACCGTCATAATGTCAGTGTATCAAATCCTCCACACCAATAAAATGTCAGAATACAAGCTATAGTGTACTATTACGAAAATGCCCGTGTTTACAGGTTTTTCGGGCACAGGCGGCGAGCCGGGCGCCGGGCGCAGAGCCTATAATATGACACTATAGCCCGTATTAGTACACTTTACAAAGCTGTCATAATGTCCGAGTATCAAATCCTCCACACCAGTAAAAATGTCCGATTACAGGCAGGCAATAATGTCCGA
>CACYZW010000160.1:0-1323 GCA_902778995.1 uncultured Eubacteriales bacterium | reverse complement strand
CCAAAAGGCTACCGACAACCTTTGATTAATGACTGGTATGGACACATCAGCCTTGTTGGTTCGAGGGGCTATTCCACATTCTTGATCGGCACCCGAATCGTGACTCTGGTTCCACCTGTTTCCCGCGATGTAATTTCCAGGGTGCCGCCGCACGTCATTTTCAGGCGCTCCCGGATATTCGCCAGCGCAATATGTGGCTCATGGTCGTCGGCAGGCGCAAAACCAGGGCCGGTATCCTCCACGATGATCTCGCCGCCGGTTTTTGTTTCGCGGGTCAATACGGAAAGATAAAGCGGCTCCAAGTCGGGGCTGACGCCATGCACGACGGCGTTTTCAACGATAGGCTGAAGGGTCAGCGGGGGAACGCGGAACGAGGTGTACGGCGTATCCAATTCCACATACAACTTGTTCTCATGCCGTATCTTTTCCACCGCGAGATAGGCCCGCGTGTGCTCCAGTTCCTCTGCAAATGGGATCGTATCCTCCTTGGCGATCGCGGTAAAGTTGTTCCTAAGATACGTGGTGAAATCCAGGGTGACCTGCCGCGCCTTGTCGGCGTCCTCAGCAATTAGATAGTAGATGCTCATCATGGTGTTGCAGATAAAATGCGGACGCATCTGGAGTACGTTGATGCTGGCGCGCTGGTTGGCATTTTCCTCGGCCTGCCGGATCATTTGCTCCACCTGGTCGGACAGGAGGAAGATGTACATGAAAAGCACGGCCAGCGCTGTACCAAATACGATAAGCAGAAGGCCATAGAAAAACATCTGTATCAGCATGCAGACAAGCGGCACTACAAAGTATATTAGAAAAGCGATCCGTTGCCTGTGCGTGAGCGCAGCGCGGAAGCGCCAGAGTCCGATCAGGTTCGCCGCCATCAACAGAATGGGCGGAATCAGTAGCAGCGGATACCAAGGTCCGCGATGATAGACGTTGTCCGGGGTAAAGTAGTATATCCAGGTGGTAAACTGCGTGACGAGCAGTAGCGCAAAGTACACTGTCCACAGGATGGCGACCACCACAAACAGCGGATTGTGTCGCCAGTCCTCTCCGGCGCAGTGCAGCAAATACACGGTGATGGCCGGGATCAGAAGGGACGAAAACAGGGAATATAAAAACATCGAAATCTGCGACAGGCGCGCCGTATCGGAGAGCTCGTTAATCACAGCCGAAGCCGTATAGCCCACCAGCAGGAGGAAAAAGACCAGAAAGAAGCCGCGATTCTTCCGATCCGTTTTGCGAATGAAAATTGCCAGAAGCAAGCCCAACGCGGAGATTATAAACGCGCTGACCACGATGGCAAAATTGGCAAGGTTAATACCG
>CACYZW010000159.1 GCA_902778995.1 uncultured Eubacteriales bacterium | reverse complement strand
ATTTTGCTTGATTATCGCAGATAATCTGGCCGCAAAATCTGCAAGGAAGGTATTTTTCTTCTGGAAAATGGGATTTTCCGCCAGAAAAATGCCTGCGGGGTCGGCGTACACGCCACCGCCCCCGATTGGAAACGAGTACCCTGAGCTGTAACCAATTTCTATTCTGAGACAGTCCCGTTTAATATGATTTCAATTGACAATTTGCGCCCGTTCGTGTATATTAAAGGCATAAAAAAATATAGAGTTGGAGGTAGGCAGTATGCGCAGACTGTGGACAGGATTGCTTGCGCTTTTGATGTTGACGGCGAGCTGCGGCGCGAACGCCTCGTCCGATTATGATTTTTCAACGCTGTCGCTTGCGGAGCTGTATGAGGTTCGCGCCCAGCTGGACGAGGTCATTGAGGCGAAGGAGGCCGAGGGGAGCGTCGGCTTTTACGGGGACGGCACCTATCTTGTGGGCTCCGACATTCCGGTGGGCGATTACGCGATCCAGGAACGGGAAAACGCGATGTTTGCCAGCGTGGTGGTTCGCGCCGGCAATTCCGTTGAGGATCCCCTGATACTGCACAAGCTGGTCAGCAGGCAGGCGGATATTCATCTGGTGCGCAATACCTGGGTCACGTTTTCCGAGGTGCGCGCATGGCCGCTTGGCGCGGAGCCGTCGCTGATGAACGAGGATGGCGCGGTGGGCGAGGGGGCCTATCTGGTGGGCAAGCAGCTGCCGGCCGGGGATTACCTGGTGTCGGCGATGGACAAGGCCCCGCTGTCCAGCTACAGCGTTTACTCGGGCATCGTAGGCTCGGGGAAGGAAGAGCTGATCAAGTTCGAGGTGCTGCACGGGGAGGCCGAGCTGACGCTGGCGGCGGGCGATTATGTGGAGCTGTCCGGCGCGACCATGAAAAACATACAATGACACGCTGAGGGAGGACGGTAACATGAAGCTGCCGGGTTATTATCAGGATCTGCACACGCTGCACGTCAATACCCTGCCCAATCGCGCTTATTACGTGCCCTATTCCCAAGGCGAAGCTGCGCGGCGGGATATCCGCGCAGAATCGGATCGGTTCACCTCGCTGAACGGAAGGTGGCGCTTTCGCTATTTCGACAGCATACTGGATCTGCCGGAGGATATGCTGTCGGAGGAACAGCCGATGCAGTCCATTCCCGTGCCCTCGGTGTGGCAGATGCATGGCTACGACCGCCACCAGTATACCAATGTGCGCTATCCCATACCCTATGATCCGCCCTATGTGCCCGCAAAGAATCCCTGCGGGCTGTATATGCGCCACTTCACGCTGGACGATTTGCCCGGAACCCGGACGATCGTATTTGAAGGCGTGGATTCCTGCTTCTACCTGTGGGTCAACGGCGCTTTCGTGGGCTACAGCCAGATTTCCCATTCCACCAGCGAATTTGACATCACCGACCGGGTGCATCCCGGGGACAACACCGTTGCGGTGCTGGTGCTGAAATGGTGCGACGGCACCTACCTGGAGGATCAGGACAAGTTCCGCACGTCCGGCATCTTCAGGGACGTATATCTGCTGCGACGGGAGACGCGGCACATCTGGGATTACTTCGTGCGCACCATACTCACCCCTGATCTGCGCGCGGTGGATTTGCACGTGGATCTGCAGATGCGGGGGGAATCCCAGGAGCAGCACGCCGTGCACTATCGCCTGTACGATCCCCAGGGCGACCCGGTGGCCAGCGGACGCACCTATGAGCGCTGGTTCGATATTCACCTGGACAACATCGAGCTTTGGAACGCGGAAAACCCCAGCCTGTATACGCTGGATCTGCGCTATGGCGGCGAGCACATCGTGGAGTTCGTGGGCATGCGGGAGATTCACGTCTCCAATCAGGTGGTGTACATCAACGGCCAGAAGGTCAAGTTCCGGGGCGTCAACCGCCACGACAGCGATCCGGTGCTGGGCCCTGCGGTGGACGAGGAGCACATGCTGCGCGACCTGGTGCTGATGAAGCAGCACAACATCAACGCCATTCGCACCAGCCACTATCCCAATTCTCCGCTGTTCCCCCGCATGTGCGACCACTATGGCTTCTATTTGATTGCCGAGGCGGATCTTGAATGCCACGGCGTGGTGTATGCGGACGGCGCCTACAATGAAGCCAAATACAACAGCATCGCCCAGAACCCCGATTTTTGCGAGGCGATACTGGATCGGGTGCAGCACAGCGTCATCCGGGACAAGAATCGCCCGAGCATCGTGATTTGGTCCATGGGCAATGAGTCCGGCATGGGTGCGAATCTCCATGAGGCGCTGCGCTGGACCAAGGAATACGACCGCACCCGCCTGACCCACTACGAGCGGGCGTCCTTCCCGCCGCCGGGCGAGGAGATCAATCACGACAATCTGGACCTGTACAGCCGCATGTATCCCTCTATCGAGGAGATCGACCGCTATTTCGACGAGCATTGGGTGGACAAGCCCTATGTGCTGTGCGAATATTCCCACGCCATGGGCAACGGCCCGGGCGATCTGGAGAACTACTTCCAGTGCTTCGAGCGCCACGACGGTCACTGCGGCGGCTTCGTCTGGGAGTGGTGCGACCATGCCGTGGACATGGGCCGCACGCCGGAGGGCAGCCGCAGATACTGCTATGGCGGCGACTTTGGCGATCAGCCCAACGACGGCAATTTCTGCATGGACGGCCTGGTATGGCCGGACCGGACCCCGCATACGGGTTTGAAGGAACTCAAGAACGTCAATCGGCCCGCGCGCATCAGCGAGGTCAACCTGGAAAGCGGCCTGTTCAGCGTGCGCAATATGCTGGATTTCACCCCTTTGAACGAGCATATGACCCTCAGTTACGCGGTGCGCCAGGGCGGGCGGGAAATCAGCGCGGGCGAGGTGCCTGAGGCGCTTCTGAACATACCGCCCCATGCCCAGGGGGAGATTCAGATTGAACTGCCGAAGCTGAAAAAGGCCCCCTTCGCCGTGTACTTCGAGATGCGGCAGCGCTATGATCGCCCGCTGGTGCCTGCGGGACACCTGCTGGGGCGGGAGCAGATCGGGCGTCAGAAGTATGAAGCGCCCGCGCATCCGGAGGGCGTATTGGCCCTGGAGGTCGCGGAGGATGCCAGGGCGATCAGGCTGAGAGGCGAAAACTTCAGGTATGTGTTCGACAAGCAGTGCGGCTGCTTCCGGGTGATGAACTACGACCAGCTGCACCTGCTGGAGGCGCCGATGGAGATCAACATATGGCGCGCGCCCACCGACAACGACATGTACATCAAGCAGCAGTGGAAGCGCTTCGGCTATGACCGGGCCGTCACCCGGGTGTACGACGTTCAGGTGGAGGCGGGGGACGACGCCGTGATCACCGTGCGGTTCAGCATCGGCGCGGTGAGCCTGCCCAACATCGCCCAGGGGAGCGCCGTGTGGCGCGTGCGCATGAACGGCCGGATCGAGGGCAGCATCCACATCCGCCAGCGGGCGGACGGCCCGGCGCTGCCGCGCTTCGGCCTGCGCCTCAGGCTGCCCGGTGAGATCGAACAGGTGCGGTATTTCGGCTATGGCCCCTATGAGTCCTACAAGGACAAGCACCGCGCCAGCGTGAAGCACCTGTACGACGACACCGTGTCCGCCATGCATGAAAACTACATCCGTCCTCAGGAGAACGGCAGCCGCTGGAATTGCGACTATGTGAGCCTGAGAGGTCCCCTGGGCGGCATGGACATCACCGGCGAGGAGTTCAGCTTCAATGTCTCCCACTATACCCAGGAGGAGCTGGAATCCAGGGCGCATGACTTTGAATTGCGACCCTGCGGGGACACGGTGCTCTGCCTGGATTACCGGCAGAACGGCATCGGCTCCAACAGCTGCGGCCCGGCGCTGATCGCCCGCTATGCCATGCCCAGGGAGTTTACCTTCGATTTCGCCATACAGCCGGTTTCGGCGGATGAACGGTAAATAAAAAAATCCCCCATGCCCTTTGGTTGGGCATGGGGGATGAATGTCTCTATCCCGCCGTGGGCGCTACCGGAATCATCGTGTTTTCAATGGGTTCGGGCTGCGACTTGCGGGCTTTGGGTTCGGGCAGCGCTTCCTTTGCCTCGGCGAAAATCAGCCGGGGCTTTTCGCCGTTCACAACCGCTTCTCTGGTGACGACGCACTTCTTCACGCCCTCCATCGAAGGCAGCTCGTACATGGTATCCAGCATGACGCCCTCGATGATGGCGCGCAGTCCGCGCGCGCCGCTCTTGCGGCCCAGCGCCTGCTGGGCGATGGCCTGCAGGGCGTCGGGGGTGAATTCCAGCTCAACATTGTCGAAGCTCAGCAGCTTGGCATACTGGCGCACCAGGGCGTTCTTGGGCTCGGTGAGTATCCTCACCAGGGCCTCCTCGTCCAGGCTGTTCAGCGTCACCAGCACCGGCAGGCGGCCGATAAATTCGGGAATCAGACCGAATTTCAGCAGGTCCTCGGGCCGCACCTGGGACATGATCTCGGCGTCGGTCTGGTCGTTCTTGCCCTTGACATCCGCGCCAAAGCCCATCACCTTTTTGCCGATGCGGCTCTCGACGATCTTTTCAATGCCGTCGAACGCGCCGCCGCAGATGAACAGTATGTTGCTGGTGTCGATCTGAATAAACTCCTGCAGCGGGTGCTTGCGGCCGCCCTGGGGAGGAACGGAGGCGATGGTGCCCTCGAGGATCTTCAAAAGGGCCTGCTGCACACCCTCGCCGCTGACATCACGGGTGATGGAGGGATTCTCGCTCTTGCGGGCGATCTTGTCGATCTCGTCGATGTAGATGATGCCCCGCTGGGCCAGCTCCACGTCGAAATCGGCGTTCTGGATCAGCCGAAGCAGTATGTTTTCCACGTCCTCGCCCACATAGCCGGCCTCGGTCAGCGAGGTGGCGTCGCCGATGGCGAAGGGAACGTTCAGTATCTTGGCCAGGGTCTGGGCCAGATAGGTCTTGCCGCAGCCGGTGGGCCCCAGCATCACGATGTTGGACTTTTGAAGCTCAACGTCGCTCTTCTTGTTGCCCATGCAGCGAATGCGCTTGTAGTGGTTGTACACGGCCACGGAAAGCGCCTTTTTGGCCTGCTCCTGGCCGACGACGTATTGATCGAGTATTTCCTTGATCTCCCGGGGCGTCTTGATCTCGGGCTGGCCGGATACGCCGATGGATTCCACGTCGTCGGAGACGATCTCGTTGCACAGCAGCACGCACTCATTGCAGATGTAGGTGTTGTTGGGGCCGGAGATCATGCGGCGCACGTGATCCTGGGTCTTGCCGCAGAAGGAGCAGCGC
>CACYZW010000158.1 GCA_902778995.1 uncultured Eubacteriales bacterium | reverse complement strand
ATGATCTGTATGGTGACGATGGCGATCAGCACGTTGCCGATCTTGCCCATGCCGCCGTCGGGCAGCACGCCCGCCAGCACCAGTATGAGGATGCAGCGCATCACGTAGCTTGTGCCGTAGTCGGCCTTGGCGCTGGCCATGGTGTTCACCATCAGCAGGCATCCGATGCAGCAGATCACGTCGCAGAGTATGTAGGTGCCGATGACCATGCGCTTGGTGTTGATGGCGGAGAACTTCGCCGCCTTGATGTTGGTGCCCACCATGTACAGCTTCTCGCCGTATACGGTGTGGTTCAGCAGGAACCAGCACAGCGCGAAGATCACCAGGAAGATCAGCAGCGGCACCGGCAGAAAGCCCAGCAGGTACTTGTGGCCGATCTCGGTGTACAGCGACGGCAGCCCCTTGACGGTGTTGCCGCTGGTCAGGCCGACGGAAAGGCCCGTCCACACCAGCTGCATCGATATGGTGGCCATCACCGGGGGAATGTCCAGCTCGCTGACCAGCAGGCCGTTGATCAGCCCGCCCACCACGGCGATGCCCAGGGCGATCAGTATGCCCACCAGGATTACGCCGCCCGCGGGGGCGTCTGCGTGGGCGGCCATGTACTGCACCGCCATGATGGTGGCGAAGTCGCCCAGGGCCATGAAGGACATGTCCATCTTGCCGCAGATGAAGCAGAACATCAGGCCCAGCGTCACCACGCCGTATTCCGGAAACTGCATGGCCATGCCTGTCCAGACATCACCCTTCCAGAAGGCGCCGCCCTTGGCGATGGTGAAGAACAGCAGCACCACGGCCATCAGGCCCAGCATCATAAAGGTATAACTGTGCTTTTGAAGTGTCTTTGATTTCATTGCCGTCGCCTCCTTTACTGCTTCTGGCGCTTGGCCTGCAGGGCAGATACGGTGATGCCGACCAGTATGATCAGACCATTGAAGAACTGCTGCCAGTAGGGATCGATGCCCAGGATCAGCATGCTGTTGGCCACCAGGGATATGATGCCCACGGCCACCATCGTGCCGAACACCGTGCCCTCGCCGCCGAAGATTGACGCGCCGCCGAGTATGACGGCGGGAATGATGGTCATCTCGCGGCCTGTCATGGCCTTGGGAATGGACTGGCTCTCCATGCACACGCGGATCATGCCGATGAAGCCGGCCACTGCGCCCACGGCGGAGTAAAGCAGGAACTTGGTGCGCTTCACGTTGTAGCCGGCGCGCTCGGCGGAGACCTCGTTGCCGCCGATGGCGTACAGCGCCCGGCCGAACATCGTCTTGTTCAACATGAACGAAACGAGGGCGCACAGCGCGATCAGGAACAGTATCATCGCCGTCAGCGTGTAACGGATGCCTGTGGAGGGGTCGGTGCCCTCCAACAGGAAGGCCTTGCCGAAGGTCTTGAAGCCCTCGGGCAGCGTGGAGGTGATCTCCTTCATGCCCAGCATGCCCAGTGAGATGCCGGTGAAGAGGGTCTGGGTGCCCAGGGTGACGATCATCGTGTTCAGCTTGAAGTTGGAGATGATCCAGCCGTTCAGCATGCCCAGCACCCAGCCGATGGCCGCCGCCAACAGGAAGCCGGCCAGCGGGTTCGTGGCGCACCAGCCGTTGTTCAGGCAGATCGTGGTCGACAGCGAGTAGGACAGCGCCGCAATGGCCGGGAACGACAGGTCGAAGCCGCCGGAGATCATGACCACCAGGCAGCACATGGCGAACATGCCGTCCACCACCATCGTGCGCAGCACTGTGACGTTCATCCGGGTGAAAATCCCGGGGAAGGTGATCAGCCGTCCACCGGATTTGATCTGCACCAGCGCGCACAGCAGCAGCAGCACCAGAGACATGTAGAATTCCGTCCTGCGCGTCATGCGCTTGAGCTTTGCCTTATTCATGTCCGCGCCTCCTTATCGTATGATATCCAGTATGTTCTCTTCAGTGATCCTGTCGCCGGTCATCTCGCCCACGATTCCACGCCCACGGTGGGGCCGTTGAGGATCAGCACGTCCAGGTCGTTGTTCAGCCACTTGCTCAGCACGATCTTCTGCTGGTTGCCGCCGGACAGCGTGGAGGCATGCTTGTGGGCGTCGTCGGTGGCGATGGAGAACTTCTTCACCCATTCGTTGGACTTTTCAAACAGCTCGTCGTGGTTGAGGGTGCCCAGCGCGCGGGTCAGCTGCTTCAGCGAGGCAAGCATGATGTTGTCGGCGATGGGCTGGCGCAGGCAGAGGCCCTCGGTCAGCCGGTCCTCCGGCACGTAGCCGATGCGCTTCTTCTGGGCGTCGATGGGCGAGGTGATCTTCACCTGCTGCCCGTTCAGGGTGATGGTGCCGGAGTGGACCTTGCCCAGCCCGAACAGCGCCAGGGCCAGCTCGGTGCGGCCCGACCCCAGCAGGCCGGTGATGCCCAGTATCTCGCCCTTCCTGAGGTCGAAGCTGACATCGTGGAACTTGCCGTTCCAGGTCAGGTGATCCACCTTCAGCACCGGCTCCTTCGATATGTTGGTGGGCACGAAGTAGTCGTCCTCCAGCTCGCGGCCGGTCATGTAGTAGGTGAAGTCCTTCCTGGTCAGCTCAGCGGTTGGGCCGGAATAGACGTTTTTGCCGTTGCGCATGATGCACACGTCGTCGGAAATTTCAAAGATCTCCTCGGTCTTGTGGCTGATGAACATGATGGCTATGCCCGAATCCCGAAGCTGGCGCACCGTCTTGAACAGCGCGTCCACCTCCTTCTTGGTCAGGGCGGTGGTGGGCTCGTCCATGATGATGAGCTTCGCGTTGAACAGCAGCGCGCGGCAGATGGCCACCAGCTGCTTGTCCGCAACAGAGAGGTCACCCATGCGGGCATACAGGTCGATGTCGTAGCCGATCTTCGAGAGGGCCTCCTTCGCGGTCTGCTCCCAGCGCTTGCGGTTCACGATCTTGCGCTTGGCGGTGATTTCGCTGTTGATGGCCAGGTTCTCCATGACCGTCAGGTTCGGGAAGATGGACAGGTCCTGGTAGATGACCTGTATGCCCAGCGCGGAGGATTCAGCGGGAGTGATGTGCTGTATGGGCTTGCCCTCGAACAGCACCTCGCCCTCGTCGCGGGTATACGCGCCGGAGATGATCTTCACCAGCGTGGACTTGCCGCACCCGTTTTCCCCGGCCAGGCACATCACCTTGCCGGGTCTGACCGCGAAATTGACGTGATCCAGCGCGTGGACGCCGCCGAAGCGCTTGTCAATGCCGGTCATTTGAAGCAGGTATTCAGACATGCTGCATTGCTCCTTGTTTATTAGTTTTGTAAACGCTGATGGCATTGCGGCGCGGCGCGGCGCAATCCCATCAGCGTTCACCAATGATGCCGAACGAGGCAGGGAAGAAGTCTTCCCTGCCTCGCGGGTATCATTCAGGTGAACGAGGCGTCTTGCGGATTAGAAGCCGAAATCATCCACGTTCTCGGGGGTGACGGCCACGTCGCCCTTGCCGAAGATATGGTTGCCTTCCACGACGACGCTCTCATAGCCCTCGACGCCCAGGTCGGTGCCGGTTTCGATGGTTTCGCCGTTGAACAGCTTCAGGCCGGCGTTCAGCTGGGCCTGGGCGCTGATGCCGGCGTTCCAGACGGAAACGCCCTGCAGAGCGCCGCTCTTCATGAAGTCGGAAACCTCAGAGGGAATGGCAACGGAGGTGGCGAACATCTTGCCGGTCAGGCCCATCTCCTCGATGGCGCGGGCGGCGCCGGGAGCGTCGAAGGAACCGGTGCCCAGGATGCCCTTGAGGTCCGGATACTTTTCCTTCAGCTGAATGGTCAGCTCATAGGCCTGCTGCGCATCGGAGTTGTCTTCAACGCGGGCATCGGGCACGAGCTCCATGTTCGGATAAGCTTCCTTCTGGCGGGCCACGGCGCCGTCAGCCCAGGCGTTCTGAGACTCGAAGGTCAGGGAGCCGACCATGGTGATGTACTGGCCTTCCTCACCCATCTGCTTGGCCAGCAGGTCCATCAGGAAAGCGCCCTGCTCGGCAGCCAGGTGGGGCTCGACGTCGAAGTCGCAGTTCACGAGGTCTTCGTTCTCAGTGGCGATGACGATGATGCCCTTTTCGCGGGCCGCCTTCAGGATCTCCTCACCGGAGGCGGTGTCGTTCAGGCAGGTGCACAGGATGTCAACGTCCTGGTTGATCATGTCCTGCAGAATCGGGATCTGGGCTTCGGCGGTAACCTCGGCGGGTCCCTTGTAAATGACTTCGATGCCATGCTCTTCAGCCCACATGTCGACGTACTTGTGAACATTCTCCCACCAGGCCTGGCCCTCGACACGGGGCACATAGGCGATCTTCGGGACCTTTTGCTCAGCCAGCGCGGCGGTTGCGGCCACGATCATCATGACGGCCAGAATCAGTGCGACGAGTTTCTTCATAGTGATATTCCTCCTTGTTCTTATATAACCTCCGCCCCTGGCGGAAATCATCGCGGCTTTCAACGGTAAACATACCGTTATCTTTGTTAATTCTAATACCACTATAGCAAATGAAGCCGTGAAATACCATTTACATTTTAAGTATGAAATTGTATATTTTTAAGGTCATATCGCGCCTGAACACTGGACAGACCGGAAGAGATATTGTATAATTTTGATGTAAGGCGGTGAAGAGCCATGCGCAGCAACTATTACGCCGATGATCTCGAGAACGACATCGTGGGTACCGTGCCCCACGACGCCTACTATATCGCGCCCCGGTCGGTGGATCCCAACAGCCTGTACATACAGGTCAACCGGGCCGGCATCGTGATGCGCACGCCCAGGGATTTTCTCATCAGCCGCAACGACGCCTACCCCTACAGCATGATCCATTGCGTGCTGTACGGCCGGGGAACCATCTCCACCCGGGGGCATACCTTCGGCGTGCACGACCGCCAGCTCTTCGTGATGGCCAGCAACGAGGGGCACATGTATTCCTCCGACCCCTGCGACCCGATGGGCTTGGTGTGGGTGGAGTACGCCGGGGGCAACAGCGCCCAGCTGACGCGCCACATACTGGATCTGGGCGGCCCCATCTACGACGGCAGCGCCTTCACCGACGTGATGAACCTTTGTACCTCGATCCTCTATCAGTCCCGTCAGGAGGGTCCGGGCATCAGCCTGCTGCTGTACGACATACTGATGACGCTGTGCAAGCGGGTGGAGATCGAAAACAGCGGCCGTCCCGTAAATCACAGGGTATTGAAGTATATCGACGAAAACATCGACCATCGCCTGACGCTTGCGGAGACCGCCCAGACCTTCGGCTATCATCCGGCGTACTTTTCCAACCTGTTCTCCAAGACCGTGGGCACCACCTTTTCCAAGTATGTGATGAGCCGCAAGATCAGCCACGCCTGCTACCTGCTGGAGACCACCTCCTGGCCCGTGGAGCGCATCGCCCAGGAGCTGGGCTTTTGCGATACCAGCCACTTCATACAGCGCTTCAAGGCCATGCGCAAAATCACCCCCGTCGCCTACCGCAACGGCAGCGTGCTGTACCAGAAGAAGCACGGCAGCGAATCAAAGGGACGGTTTGTGTAAAAGCGATGGTGCCGCCGCTGCAGGCGCTTTGTGGGTCATATATTTCCAGATGGCCGGGATTGGCGGCGAAAGAAGGATACAACGAAGCGCGGGGCGGCATTGCCGCCCCGCGCCTCAAACCGCTGACAAAGGCCGCAAACACAGAAAAACCTTCCGATCAAAGAAGAGCAGAAGGATTTTCTGCTTGCTGTGTTGGCGTCGCCTGCAAAATGCGGTCATTTACGACGGTGTAAACTCCCTTTTTTGCAGGCTCGCCGCCTTGCCTTGCAGCCTTTTTCAGCGGCCTGCAGTCTGTTGACTTTGTCAACATCCTGGGGCGCGGGGCGGCATTGCCGCCCCGCGCCCGTTGTTGAATTATTCCTTTACAACGCCCTTTTGCAGTATGATGTTCGCGTACAGCGCGGCCTCGCCGGTGGCGATGATGACATAGGCCTTCTTCGCCTCGTCGTAGAACTTGAAGCGCTCAATGTGGCCGATCTTCGTGCCGGGCTCGTACTTTTCGACGATCTTCGCGTACTCGTCCCAGATGGGGGTCTCCACCGGGTCGCCGGGCACGACCTCCATCAGCGAAACGGGCGCCTCCACATAGGGGTCCAGCGGGAAGAACTTCAGTATGGCGTCCAGGATCTCCGGCACGCCGTGGCCGTCCAGGCGCACCAGCTTGCAGTCCTTCGCCATGGCCGCCGCCGGGAAGTTGCCGTCGCCGATCACCAGCGTGTCGCCGTGGCCCATCTCCATCATGATCTTCAAAAGGTCGGGGGTGAGAATGCAAGGAATGCCCTTGAGCATGTTGAACACATCCTTTCCATGGTATCGACGGTCCGGCATGCCGCGTGGCGGCAGACCGGACCGTCGGCGTCATCTTACTTCTTATAGAACGGGCCGTAGTTGGCGCAGGCGCGGTAGTCGGCGCCCTCCTTGTCCATGCCGAAGGCGTTCCATGCCGCGGGCCGGAAGATCTTCGAAACGGGCACGTTGTGCATCGCCACGGGGATGCGCAGCATCGAGCAGAAGGTGATCAGGTCCGCGCCGATGTGGCCGTAGCTGATCGCGCCGTGGTTCGCGCCCCAGTTGTTCATCACGTCGTAGGCGGTTTTGAAGGGGCTGCCCTCCACGCCGTCGCAGCGGGGGGTGAACCAGGTGCAGGGCCAGGTGTAGTCGGTGCGCTTCCACAGCTTGTCGGTCACCTCGTCGGGCAGCTTGACCGTCCAGCCCTCGGCGATCTGCAGCATCGGGCCCAGGCCGTCCACCAGGTTCAGGCGGATCATGGTGGCGGGCATCTCGCAATCGGTCACGAAGCGGCTGGAATATCCGCCGCCGCGGAAATAGCCCAGGTCGGCGTAGTTCCAGGTGGTGTTCTTCATGATAGCCTTCTGGTCTTCCTCGGTGACCTCGTACCAGGGCTTCATCAGGCGGTTGCCGTCCTTGTCGCGGGCCTGGCCGTTGGCGTCCAGGCAGCACGCGCCGGAGTTGATCAGGTGGATGAAGCCGCCGTTCTCCCAGGCGACGCCCTCCACATCATAGCCGGTGCAGCGCTTCACGGCCTCGGGGCTCCAGTAGGTGCGCACGTCGGCGAACATCTGGGCGCGGTTGGTGAGCAGCTTCATGAACAGCATGCCCAGGCCGTTCAGCACGTCGTTCTCGGTGGCGAACACATAGGGCTCGCGGGCGCCGTTGTGGTCGAAGGACGTGTTCAGCATGGCCTCGGGATAGTCGCAGTT
>CACYZW010000157.1 GCA_902778995.1 uncultured Eubacteriales bacterium | reverse complement strand
GAAGACCGTGGAGCACGCCGACCAGATTCTCGTGGTGGATCGCGGGAGGATCGTCCAGCGGGGTCCCCATGAACAGCTGATGGCCGAGGATGGCATCTACAGGACCTTCGTCGGCGAGCGCCGGGAGGCCGCCAGCTGGAAGGTGAAAGTGTGATATAGTCGTTGAAAGAACCTCCGTGTTCCCGGCGGACAGGGACGCGGTGTTCCAAAAGCTCCGACAGCTGGGCACGCTGCAAGCCGTCGCCGCGCCGTATGCCACTTTCGAGCCGGTTCAGGATGCGGCCACGGCATGGGCGGTCGGCGGCACGTCCGCCTATCGCTTCCGGCTGGTCGGCTGCATCCCCTTCGGCATGCACACGATCTACATCGTCCGGTTCGACCCCGACGGCATCAGCAGCCGGGAGGGCAACGAACACGTGCCCGTGTGGAACCACGATATCACGCTGCGGCCGCTGGATGATCGTCACACGGAATACACCGACCGGGTGGAGATCCACGCCGGGTGGAAGACCTTCTTCGTCTGGCTGTGGGCCCGGGCCTTCTATGCCCATAGGCAGCGGAAGTGGATCAGGCTTCTCAGACGGGAGGAACAGCGGTTATGAAGAATACAAACCACATGACCCCCGCGCTGGCCTGCGGCATGCTGGGCTGCCTGTGCTATGGCGGCGGGGACTGGCTGATGCTGTATGGCAACCCCACATATCATGGAACGCTGTCCTGGCTGACCGAGGGCGTCGCTGCCATGCCGCAGTGGCGCTTCAGCCTGGCGATGGCGCTGGCCTTTCCGGGGATCCTGCTCTACGGCATCGCGCTGTTTTCAGTGCAAAGCTATATTCATTCAGAGCGTGAAAGGAAGATATACCATTACCTGAACGCCTTCGGCCTGACGCCCTGGATCGCGCTGCACCTGTTCTACATCATGGTCCTGACGCTGTTCGCCTGGCTGAACCGCAACGGCTTTGCCGGCGACGCGGCGGCCATCTGCCAGGGACTGTACGCGCCGCTGGCGTGGCTGGTTCCCGTCAGCGAGGCGCTGATGCTGCCGGTGTTTGTCTGGTGGTTCCAGCTGCAGATCCGCGGGAGGACAGTATTCCCGAGATGGATGGCCTTTACGAATGTGCTGATCATCTACGGCATATTGAAGGGCGCCTCGCTGCTGATGCCGGTGAGCGCGTTCCGGCTGGGCTTCACCAACGGCCTGATGAGCGAGAGCATGATCGTCTGGTTCGGCATCATGCTGATCTGGCATCGGAAAACGGCTCAAGGGGGAAACGCACAATGAAAGCGCTGTTTCTGGTCGCCATCGCCGGGCACCTGCTGTGCGGCGCGTGCGACTGCCTGCTGATCTACCTGCCCAAGGGGCGCTTCCGCTTCGAGGACATGAAGGACAACCGGAAGCTGTCCGCCGCCTTCAAGGGGCTTCCGCTGAGGAACCCGCTGCTGTCCATGCTGCTGGGCTGCCTGGCCATGTGCCTTTTTACCTTCGGCTATCTGGCCCTGTGCGACTGGATGCGCGCGTACTCGCCAACCTGCGCCGCGCTGATGCGGGTGGGCTGCGTCCTGGTCGCCACCTTCGGCATGGCCCACCACGTGTTTTGCGGCGTGCCGGAGTGGCTGTATGTGCGCCTTGGCCGAACCCCGGAGGCGCTGGACATCATCAACGAATTCTTCAAAAAGACGATGGTCACGATGGCCATCTGCTATCTGGGCTTCCTGCTCTTCGGCGTGACGCTGTTTGTCGCGGTGGTCACGGGCCTGACGCCGCTGCCCCGCTGGGTTTGCGCGTTCAATATACTGCCGCTGATGCTGGTGCTGTTCCCGCTACGCGTGGGCGGCGCGGGCAACTGGGCGGGCGCGATCATGTTCGCGGGACTGTATTTCCTGATCTGATCAAGGGGCGGTGCCTTCGGCCGCGGGATTGTTTCGATCCCGCGGCCTTGATAATTTTGGCGCAGGGGGATTGACAGGCAGTCGGGGTTCGTATATAATAACATCGTTATGAAACACTGTTATGAATGCGGGGTGGATGCATGGCCAGGCGCGTGGAGGGACGTTCGGACAAGCTGCTGGAGTGCGCCATGGCGGAGTTCATGGAGATGGGCTACCAGGAGGCGTCGCTGCGGGTGATCGCCGCGAAGGCGGAGACCACCACCGGCTCCATCTACACCCGCTTCAGGGACAAGGAGGGGCTGTTTCACGCCCTGGTCGATTCGACCGTCGATGAGCTGATCCTGTGGATGCGGGAGGGCAATGAAGCCTTCGCCGACAGGCCCGCCGGGGAGCAGCGCGAGACGGTGTTCACCTACAGGCCGGAGATCTGGGAGCAGCTGGTGGACTTCATCTATGCTCACTGGGAGGTGTTCCGACTGCTGGCGCGGTGCACGGACATCGACTGCTATGAGGATATGCTGAATCGAATGATCGACATTGAAGGCGCCTATACCCTCAGGTTTCTGGAAGCCACCGGGAACGACACCCTGGAGAGCGGACGCCTGACACCGATGATGCTGCACATGCTGTCCAACGCCTACTATTCGGGGCTGTTCGAGATCGTTCGGCACGACATGACGAAGGACGACGCCATGACCTACGTCAGTCAGCTGCGCCGCTTTTTCACGCGAGGATGGGCGGACCTGTTGGGAATATAACCGAAGCCGGGATCTTCCGGCTTTTATAAAGGTCATGAGTTAGATATATCTAATAATGTTTGCGCCGGAGGCGTTTACATAATTCCATCTACAGGAGGTAACCCCATGAAAAAACTGACTTCCATGCTGCTTTGTCTTTGCCTGATGCTGGCGATGTGCGCCGTGGCCACCGCCGAAGCGTCGATCTTCGCGGGCGGCGCGGGCACCGAGGACGATCCCTGGCAGATCGCCACCGCAGAACAGTTGCTGGCGCTCTCCGCCACTGTGAACGACGGCAGCGCTCAGGGCTATCCGGGACAGTTCTTCGCCCTGACCGAAGACATCGACCTTGCCGGCATCGACTGGCAGCCTATCGGCCACATGGACCTTGAAGACATGAGCAACTATAGCTGCATGTTCTTCGGCACCTTCGACGGCCAGGGCCACACCATCTCCAACGTGACCTTCAACTCCGACTATCCCGTCTGCGGCGTGGGCGTGATCGGCATGAACCTGGGCGAGGTGAAGAACCTGACCGTTGAAAACGTCCAGATCCGCTGCACGGACATCTATTCCATGGCCATCGGCGGCATCGTGGGCTACAACATGGGCATGGTGCACGATGTCACCCTGACCGGCACCAACGACATCGCGGGCGTGAACGCCACCGGCGGCATCTGCGGCGGCTCTACCGGCACCACGTGGAACTGCACCGTGGAGGACGCCACCATCCACGTGCTGGGCGACAACGACTTCTCCGACGGCAGGATCATCCAGTGCGACGTGGCGGAGTGCGGCGGCCTGATCATCGGCGGCAGCTTCGGCGGCACCATGGACAACTGCACCGCCAAGGGCACGGTCATCGCCGAGGGCAACGAGCCCGTGGGCATGGGCGGCATCGCGGGGTGCCTGGAGATGATGGACCGCGTGACCAACTGCACCGCCGAGGTGGAGATCATCTCCGAAAAGGGCGGCCACGCCATCGGCGGCCTGTGCGGCTTCAGCGGCACCCACTCCGTGGGGGACATCGCCCTGGCCACCGAGGGCGTCCAGACCACCGAATATCCCGGCATCATCGACAACTGCGCCGTCACCGTGAAGATGAACGTGCCCGGCGCGACCCACGTGGGCGGCCTGATCGGCACCGGCCTCTACTACTACGGCGAGGAGACCGCCTTCAGGATCACGAACTGCGCTGTCACCGGCGAGATCACCGGCGCGATTACCCCCGGCGCGGTGGCGGGCCGCGCGGAGCATTCCGTGATCGAGAGCTGCGAGGCCAGCGTCACCCTGGACGGCGAGGCGCTGACCGAGAGTATTGGCACAACTGAAACTATGTACGAAAGCTCGGATCAGGGTGAGGATGAGCCCGCCGCCTGATCGATTTAAAGAGATGGGAGCCCGTGTAACGAACGCGGGCTCCCTGTTTGTATTACTGTGGGTTTCCGACCTTGTCTCCGACCGTCCAATAGTCGCAGATGCCGGCACCCTTGACGACTGTATACGCTCCCGCGGCGCAGCCTGACTAACTGAGCACCGTGCTTTTTTGCTTCCTTCTGCGCGCTGATGACGAGGGGATGGGAAACCGTATCCATGCAGACGAAGATGTAATCGGGTTTCCCGAGCTGGTTGGCAAAGCTGCCCTTTTTCAATGGAATTGTTCGGGCCGTGATGTTGTACTTCGCGCATAGTTCGCAGTAGGTGCGCCCCATACATTCGTTGCCTCCGATGATAATCGCGCTCATATGGTCCTCCTGAATATGTAAATTAGATATATCTAACCACTATATTAGCATAAACTAACCATATCTGTCAAGTGTTTTTTCCGCATTGGTCAATGGAGAATAACCCTCGCCCCTTCCTAATGTGAAATTCCTGAAAACCCGTTGACAGCGCATCATGGTTAGGGTAATATAACCATATGATTAGATGTAACTAACATCGTGGAGGAAGTGCCATGCTGGATCGCGCAATCATCGACCATGCCTCGCCGACGTTGGCGCGGTTGAAACTCGGAAACCTGTTCAATTATCCCATGAGCGCAGGCTTTGACGCGGAATTTGCCGATCTCCAGGCCTTGCTTGAGGGAAAGGGCGTATCGCTGTCCGTTCTGAGAGAAACGCGGGATAAAGCGCTTGTCTACATTTACCGGACGGATGAATTGGAGAAGGCACTGCGGGATGACGGAATCCAGCGTCTGCTCAGACCCTGCGGCTATGCGCGCTTCGATGTCAGCGGCGCGCTTGAAACGCTGAAATCGCGCTTGAATGACGCGGACACCTTCCCGCACGAGATCGGCGTGTTTCTCGGCTATCCACTGGAGGACGTGCTGGGGTTTATTGAAAACGGCGGCAAGAACTGCCTGGCCTGCGGCTGTTGGAAGGTTTATGCCAACGAGTGCGCGGCGCTGGCTGCGTTCAGACGCTACGAAAAGTGCAAGTCAGTCTATCAACGGCTGTTTGCGTCGGGCTGTCCGCTGTCAAGACTGACAGTGGCGGCAAGACCCGCATAATCAATCATTTGAGGAGGACGATCAGAATGAGTAAGGTTGCAGTGGTGTACTACAGCGGTTCCGGAAACACGGAGGCCATGGCAGACGTGATTGTCATGGCAGACGTGATTGTGAACGCCATCGGCGCGGACAAGATTGAGTGCAGCGACTTCAGTGCGGCAAAAGTGGCGGATTACGATGCCATCGCCTTTGGTTGCCCAGCCATGGGCGACGAGGTGTTGGAGGAGACCATTTTCCAGCCCATGTGGGACGACGTTAAGACCGGCCTGGCAGGTAAGAAGGTGGCGCTGTTCGGCTCCTACGGCTGGGGCAACGGCCAGTGGATGCGCGACTGGGAAGCAGACGCTGCAAATAACGGCGTGACGCTGGCCTGCGAGAGCGTGATCTGCAACGAAGCGCCGGACGACGAAGCCAACGCGGCCCTGGAGGCGCTGGCGAAGGCGCTCGCCTGAATGGCGAAAACAGAATAACAGGAGGTGTTTTCATGAAGAGACTGACTTGTATCATGCTGGTTCTGGTGATGATGATGGGCGCAATGGCGTTAGCCGAGGGCGACGCGCCCATTGAAATCAGCACCGTCGAAGAACTGGCCGCGATCAACGACAACCTCTCCGGAAACTATGTGCTGACCGCTGATATCGACCTCGGTGGGGTGGAATGGACACCCATCGGCGCCTACGCACCCTCCGGTGAAAGCGAGGAGGAACAGGAGATACCCTCCGCTGAAACCGCCTTCACCGGCACCTTTGACGGCCAGGGCCACACCATCTCCAATCTCGTCATCAATCAGCCCGAGGCGTGGGCGCAGGGCCTGTTCGGATGCGCCGCCAACGCGCAGGTAGGCAACTTCACCCTGGAGAACGCCACCGTGGACGCCCAGCTGATGGGTGCCGACGTAGTAGGCTACGCCTACTGCTCCACCGTTTCCAGTGTGACGTTGAAAAATGGCAGGGTCACGGCCCACGCGGGCGAGATGAGTGGCGAGGGCATGTACGGCGGCATCGTCGGCGCGGGCATGGGATCCATGATCGAAAACTGCGCGGCACAAGCGGACATCGTACTGCCGGACGGCACTGCCAACGCAGGCATTGTGGGCGGCGGTCTGGAGATGACGAGCGTCGTGGGTTGCGCCGCCACCGGCACTGTCACCGCAGGCAGCAACTGCTACGGCCTGGGTGGCGTGTCCGGCTGCGGCTTCGCGGCGGAGCAGTTCACCGATTGCACTGCAGAGAACGTGACCATCACCACCGGCGACAACTGCTTCTGGATCGGCGGAATTACCGGCTATGCCGGCGGTTATCCGGATGCACAGTACGGCATGCCTGTGACCGTTTTTACGAACTGCACCGCGAAGAACGTAACCGTTAACGCGGGTGCAAATGCAGACGGCATCGGCGATATCGTTGGCTCGGGCTTCTACAATGAGCAGGTGGCCCAGGCCAACGGTGCACCCTTCGACCAGCCGACCCAATATGAGCTGGTGGATTGCGCGACGGACATGTCGGAGGAGAAATCTGCTGCCTGATCCATTAGACAGAGACGGGAGCCTGCGAAATGACTGCGGGCTCCCTTGTTAAATTATACAACCGAGGACCAGACTGGATGTATAAGTCAACTTCTCTTCAAATCCGAAAATTAACATTGCTGGGATATCAATACACGATTAGTATGTATAAACTAATGGTATGAGATTTATTGGTGCAGGTTCCGTTATGAAAGACCATGGAGCAAATCAAAGGTTGGGTGAACAGACGTGAAGCATGTGTACATTACCGCCGCGCTGGCTGCGGCAGGTCTGCTGGCGACGGCATCGGGAAACCGGGCGCGCAATCGGATGAAGCTGCCCTCCTTTCCGGGTATCGCCGAGGTGCGGGCAAGCATTCCCGGACGCCTGCGATTGTACATGCCGGCGATCGTCACAAATGATGAAGCGGCCCAGCGCATGAAGGAGCGCACGGAGTCCACCGGTGCGGTGCGGGAGGTGCACCTGAACCGGCGCACAGGTTCGGCGCTGTTCCTTTATGAGGAGCGCCAGGTGGAGGCCGCCGTGGTGGAAGGCGCGGCCATCCGTCTGATGGGATTGGACAATGCAATCAGGAAGCCGCCGGTGAGTCGCATGGAGAAAGGATTGAACATCCTGTGGGACAGCGTCAACCACGGCGTGCTCGAGGCGACGAACGGCCTCATGGACGGCAGGATGCTGGCGGGCTCTGCCCTGACCGTTGCCGCCCTGCGCGGCATGATCGTCAGCGGCGCGGCGCTGCCCGGCGCGATGACCCTGCTCTGGTGGG
>CACYZW010000156.1 GCA_902778995.1 uncultured Eubacteriales bacterium | reverse complement strand
GCGGACGGTTCAATCCTGCGGATTGAAGCGCCGCGCCTGTTCGAAGGGGGACCTGTCCCCCTTCGACAGTTACTGCGAAGCCGGAGGCTGAGCAGTAACCATTCATGCGTGAGCCGTAGCATACAGGCGCTCCAATGTTGCACGATAGTTATTTATGTGGTATAATATATAATTAGGGAAGGTTTAGATTGATCGTTCTGCCGCAGCGCGGCTTTCCGATAAAAACAAAGGACGATGGCGAACATGAAACGCAGCTTGCATGGTGCATCCATAAGAAGTATAAACCTTGTCATGACGGTGCTTGCGCTCATTATTTCCGCGCTGCTGATTCTGGCGACCTATGACGCCAACGCGCGCTATTCGGAATTGCGCACGAAAACGGACTATTATATCCAGTGGCAAAAGGACGCCTCGGCGCTGCAGGCCGGTTCCGACTACCTCACCGAACAGGTTCGATGCTATGCGGAGACCGGCGAGCGGGTCTACCTTGACAACTATTTTGAAGAGGCGGAGGTGACCCAGCAGCGGGACAACGCCGTCGCGCGGATTCACGAATACCTGGGCGAGGCTCCGGCCTATCAGGCGCTGGTGGCGGCGATGAACGAATCCGTCGCGCTGATGGATCGGGAATACTATTCCATGCGGCTGAAAACCGAGGCCTGCAGCTACGATGTCAGCGAATTCCCCGAGGCCATCCGCAGCGTGGCGCTGTCTGAAACGGACGCCGCACTCTCCAATGAAGCAAAGGACGCGCTGGCCAGGTCCATGGTGTTCGATCAGGAATACCACGCGCAGAAGGAGGCCATTTCCGGGGACGTTCAGAAGTGCCTTGCGTCCCTGGAGGAGGAATTTGAGGGACAGCGGGCGGCGACGGCGGACCGGCTGAACCGGCTGCTGCTGTTCCAGAGGATCCTGATCATCGTATCCATCGGCATCACCATACTGACGCTCCTGCTGGTGCTGTTCCTGATCGTAAAGCCGATGCTGCGCTCCGTCCACTATGTCCGGGCGGAAGCGCCGCTCCCGGTGCAGGGCTCCAGCGAATTCCGCTTCCTCGCCAATGAATACAACCAGATCCATGCGGCCAACAAGGTGCAGAAGGAATTCCTCACCGCGCTTTTGGACAACATGCCCGCCCTGAATTTCACAAAGGACGTGGACAGCGGCGTCTATCTCTACTGCAACCAGCGGTTTGCGGAATACGCGCTCAAGGACGCCCCCGGGGACGTGATCGGCCTGACGGATCATCAGCTTTTCGATTCCGAAACGGCGGATCACTTTGTGGCCTGCGACAGGAGGGCGCTTTCCATGGACAGGCCCTATGTCTTCTTCGAGGACACGCCCGACGCCGCCGGGAACCTGCACCGGTTCCAGACGACGAAGATGAAGTTTATCGACTCGACGGGCAGGCATTGCCTGCTGGGAATGTGCATGGACATCACCGACGTGATGAAGGCCACCGAGGAGAAGGAGCAGGCCAAGGCCGCCTACCGGGAGGCGCTGAGCACCAGCGCGGTTTACGAGAGCATCGTCGAGGCGCTGGCCGGGGATTACTTCGACCTGTATTACGTCGACACGGACACGGACGCCTACGTCGAATACGGCTCATGGACCGAGGCGGGCAAGCGGACGACGGAAAGGCGGGGCGTCGATTTCTTCGGTGAAAGCAGGCAGAACGCCAGCCGGTATATCTACGAGGAGGACCGGGAGCGCTTCATCGAGGCGTTCGACAAGGAAAAGCTGCTGGCGGAGATCCGGGCGCACGGCACCCATATTCACCTGTACCGCCTGATGATCGACGGCGTTCCCACCTATGTCAGCATGAAGGCGACGCGGATCACCGGGGACGACAGGCATATCATCATCGGCGTCAGCAACGTGGACGACCAGGTAAAGGACCGCCTGGCCGCGGAGCGCGCGGCGGAGGAGCGAAAGTCGTACCTGTGGCTCAGCGCCCTGAACGGGAACCTGATCGTGCTGTATTATGTCGATCCCGAGACCAACGCCTACACCCAGTTCAGCGCGTCGACGGGCTACGAGGGCCTCGGCATCGCCAAGCGGGGAGCCGATTTCTTCCAGGACAGCTTTGAAAACAGCTCCAAGACGATTCACCCCGAAGACCTGGCCCTGTTCCGTTCCCAGGTTACAAAGCAGAACATACTCGCAACGATCCAGCGGGACGGCATGTTTACGCTGGCCTACCGGCTGATGAGCGGCGACCTGCCCACCTATGTGCGGCTGAGGGCCGCCAGGGTGGAGGACGAGGGGAAGACCCTGCTGATCATCGGCCTGACGGACGAGGACGCCCAGATCCGCCAGGAGAAGGAATACGCGCGCAACCTGTCGGTGGCAAGAAAGATGGCGACCGTCGATTCCCTGACGGGCGTCAAAAACAAGCACGCCTACGTCCAGTGGGAGGAGAAGATCAACGGCAAGATCGCAAAGGGCGAACAGGAGCCGTTCGCCGTCGTGGTCTGCGATGTCAACAACCTGAAGGCCGTCAACGACCTTTACGGCCACAAGGAGGGCGACAACTACATCAAGAAGGCCTGCTCGAGGATCTGCGGCATCTACAGCCACAGCCCCGTCTTCCGCATCGGCGGAGACGAATTTGTGGCGATTCTGTCCGGCGAGGATTACACCTGGCGCAAAACCCTGATGGATCAGGTCAGCGCCCTGCCGGAGGATCGGTCGAAGGCCAGGATCGGCGAGACCATCGCCGCGGGCATGGCGGAATACAAGAAGGACAGGCACGCCAATCTCCTGAGCGTTTTCGAAGAGGCCGACAAGGCCATGTACGAGCGAAAGCAGCTGATGAAGGAATCCATGCAGGCGGAGGAAGGCGCGGCGGACAACAGCCTGTCCTCCGATGTGATTCCGGTTATCAACATGCGCAAGCGCATACTGATTGCCGACGATATGGAAATGAGCCGCGAAATGCTCGGGGATCTGCTCGAGGAGGATTACGACATCCTCTACGCCGCCGACGGCGCCGAGGCCCTCGAGACGCTGCGCAGCCACAAGAACGAAATCGACCTCGTGCTGCTGGATCTGCAGATGCCGCACATGAACGGCCGCGAGGTGATCGCGGAGATGCAGGTGGACGAGGATCTCATGTCCATCCCGGTGATCTTCCTGACCGTCGACCAGAAGGCGGAGCTCGACTGCCTGAAGATCGGCGCCATGGATTTCATTCCCAAGCCCTATCCCGATATTGAAATCGTCAAGGCCCGCATCGCCAAGTGCATCGAGCTGTCCGAGGACCGGGACCTGATACGGCACACCGAACGGGACAAGCTGACGGGACTGTTGAACAAGGAGTATTTCTTCCGCTATGTCAACCGCCTCGATCACATCTACAGGGGCACCGCGCTGGACGCGGTCGTCTGCGACATCAACCAATACTATTCCCTCAACGAGAAATACGGGCGGCAGTTCTGCGACCTCGTGCTGCGCAGCATCGGCTTCAACATCCGAAAGCTCGCGCGGAGGACCGGCGGCATCGGCTGCCGGCAGAGCAGCAATACGTTCCTGCTGTACTGTCCCCACCAGAGCGACTACGAACAGCTGCTGAGCGATTTCCTGAAGGATGTGTTCGCCGACAAGGACACCGCGAACAAGGTCAATTTGAGGTTCGGCGTGTTTGCCGACGCACAGCGGGAGGCGGACATTGAGGAAAGGTTCGTGCGGGCAAGGGAGGCGGCGGACAGCGTGAAGGGCGATCCCGAAAGGATCTGCGGATTCATCTGACGGGCGCTTCCCCCGGAAGTATAAGCTCCTGAAAAGCCCCTCCCCGGCATTTGTTCGCCGGGGAGGGGCTTTTTGTCGGTTCCTGTTTCTGTATCTATTCAGTCCTATACTCCCTCCGACCCGCTTCGCGGGCCACCTCCCTCTCAGAGGGAGGCATTTGGTGCGGCTATCCGGCCTATAGGCTCCCTCTCAGAGGGAGCTGTCTGGCACGGCAGCTTTGCTAAAAGCAAAGCTGCCGTGCCAGACTGAGGGAGTTCCTCAAGGCCAGACTGAACAGTTTCCTGTTTCTTTCGCTTACCGCTGCACTCTGGCGCTGCCGTCGCCCATCAGGCTCTCCACTTCCTTCAGGCGGGCCATGGAGGTGTCGCCGGGGGTGGTCATGGCCAGCGCGCCGTGGGCCGCGCCGTAGTTGACGGCCTTTTCCACATCGCCGGTAGTCATCAGGCCGTAGATCAGGCCGGAGGCAAAGCTGTCGCCGCCGCCCACGCGGTCAAAGATGTCCAGCGCCGGATAGTCCTTGGCCTTGTAGACCTTGCCGTCGCTCCAGGCGATGGCCGACCAGTCGTTGCAGGTGGCGGTGCGCACCTGGCGCAGGGTGGTGGCGATCACCTTGAAGTTGGGATAGGCCGCGGCGGCCTCGTTCATCATGGCGGCGTAGCCCGCAGGATCCAGCTTCTTCAGGTTCTTGTCCGCGCCCTTGATCTCGAAGCCCAGGCAGGCGGTGAAGTCCTCCTCGTTGCCGATGATCACGTCGATGTAGGGCGCGATCTCCTTGTTGACCTGCTGGCACTTGGCCTGCCCGCCGATGTCCCGCCACAGGGAGGGGCGGTAGTTCAGGTCGTAGGAGACGACGGTGCCGTACTTTTTGGCGGTCTTGATGGCCTCGATGGCCACCTCCGCGGTGGTCTCGGACAGGGCCGCGAAGATGCCGCCGGTGTGGAACCAGCGCGCGCCGCGCTTTCCAAAGATCTCCTCCCAGTCGATGTCGCCGGGCTTGAGCTGGGAGACGGCGGTGTTGGCGCGGTCGGAGATGCCCAGCGCGCCGCGCACGCCGTAGCCGCGCTCGGTGAAGTTCAGGCCGTTGCGCACCTTGCGGCCGATGCCGTCATAGGGCACCCAGCGGATCATGGAGGTATCCACGCCGCCCTGGAGGATGCAATCCTCCACCAGATAGCCCACGTCGTTCTCCGCCAGCGCGGTGACGACGCCGGTGGTCATGCCGAAGCAGCGCCGCAGGCCGCGGGCGACGTTGTATTCGCCGCCGCCCTCCCAGACGGTGAAGCTGCGCGCCGTGCGCACGCGGGTCTCGCCGGGATCCAGGCGCAGCATGACCTCGCCAAGGGATATTTCGTCATAGCGGCACTGGCCCTTGTCCTTCAATTTCAGATCCATAGTCATCGCCCTCCATCGTTTGTTTTCCTTTTGAATTCGCCGGAAAAGCCGCGCTGCGCGCGGCGTTCCACCCGACAAATCCCCCTGCCTGCATTATAAAGGAAGAAGGGGAATATGTCAATAAAATCACAAAGTTACCCGTGTTATATGGAAGCAGTCCTGTTACTGCTCAGCCTCCGGCTTCGCAGTAACTGTCGAAGGGGGACAAGTCCCCCTTCGAGACATCCCCCACAGATTTTGCTTGATTATCGCAGATAATCTGGCCGCAAAATCTGCAAGGAAGGCATTTTTCTTCTGGAAAATGGGA
>CACYZW010000155.1 GCA_902778995.1 uncultured Eubacteriales bacterium | reverse complement strand
CCGCCCCGGCGACATCGACGTGAACGTGTGCAAGAAGAAGCACATGACCAACAGCCGCAACTCCGCCGCCGCCGAGGAGGCGCTGAAGATCACCGGCGTGCATGTGCCCACCCTGGAGGAGGCCATGGAGTTCATCGACGACGACGAGTTGGTGGAGATCACCCCGAAGTCCATTCGCATGCGCAAGAAGGTGCTGGGCACCGAGGCGCGGAAGAAGCTGGAAGCCAGGAAGAAGCAGGGCTGAGCCCTGCACCCGTTTGCTGCCGCGCACAAATGCCAGGGACTTTCGGTTTTTGATTGTGCGCAGACAGTGATATCCGACAGGGCCGCACGCGATGGCGTGCGGCCCTGATCAATTCATGGTTCTGGGGCACTTTTTTCACGCCCCCTTTTCTTTTTTATTACCTTGTGCTATAATGATATATCTTGAATCGGCGCGGCAGGCCCGTCTTCCGCCGCGTCCCGGGGGTATACCATGAACCAGTTGACAGAATTGCGCGAGGAGCAGGCCTACACGGCGCGGGTGCAGCAGCTGCTGCTGGCCCTGATCGAGCAGGCGCGGGTCATATCCAGCGACCACCTGCAGTCTATACAGGCCATCGTGGCCGATGCCTGGGAGGATCTGCGGGTCAAGCCCACGGCGCTTTCGGAGGAGGACCTGGAGCAGCTCTCCGCCGAGGTGGACCGCTTCGTGGCGCGGCGGCAATTCGCTGACAGCCTGGCCGAGCGCTCGGAGCGCATGCTGATGAACCCCTTCTTCGCCCGGGTGGATTTCGCCGAGGGCGACGGCGGGGGGAGCGAGCGGATCGTCATCGGCCTGTACAGCCTGAAGGACGAGAAGGGCGAGCTGATGGTGCACGACTGGCGCGCGCCGGTGTGCAGCCTTTACTACGACGCCATGCCCGGCCCCGCGAAGTACGACAGCCCCTCCGGCGAAATATCCGGCCAGCTGACGCTCAAGCGCCAGTACCGCATGGAGAACGGCCGCCTGCGCTGGTACGTGGATACCCTGCTGTCCATCGACGATTCCATGCTGCTGGACATCCTCTCCGGGGCCACCAGCCGCCACATGCGCCAGATCGTCGCCACGATCCAGGCCGAGCAGAACGCCGCCATCCGACAGGACAGCGCACGGGTGGTGTCGGTGGTGGGCAGCGCCGGTTCCGGAAAGACCAGCGTGGCCATGCACCGGGCCGCCTACCTGATGTACCGTCGCAGGGACGTGCTGGACGCCAGCAAGATCATGATCCTCTCGCCGTCCACCGCGTTTTCGGAGTATGTCTCCGGCGTGTTGCCCGAATTGGGCGAGGAGAACATCCGCGCCAGGACGCTGCGGGAGGTCGTGGAGGGCGTGCTGGGCCGCAAGGTCGAGAAGCCCTACCGCCAGCTTGAAGTCCTGCTGGACGCCGCCGGGGAACTGCGGCGGCAATCGGTGGGCTACAAGGGGGGCGCGGAGTTTCTGGGCCTGCTGTACCGCTATACCCAGAGCTTTTCCGCCTATGGCCCCGCCTTCCGGGATGTGCGCCTGGATGGCCAGGTGCTCATCAGGCGGGAGGAGCTGACCCGCATGTACCGCAACGAGCTGTCCCTGCTGACGCCCGCCCAGAAGCTCCAGCGGATGGCCGTCACGCTGCAAACCCGGCTGGAGGGCTGGGAGGAACGGCTGTACCGGCAATATGAGAAGAGCTACTCCGGCAAGTACGGCCAGCGGGAGCTTCGGCAGATGAGCAACATCGCCGTGGCCCAGCGCCTGCAGCCGGTGCGCGCCCAGCTTCGGCAGATGCTGGAGCCCAGCGGGTACGATCTGCTCCGGGGCGCGATGCGCACCGCGCCGAAGCCGATGCTGGAAGCCCTGGAGGAAAACCGCGCCGCCGGGGTGACCTGGTGGGAGGACGCCGTGGCCGAGGCCTATCTGCTGGCCAAGCTGGGCTTTTCCAGCCCGGACAAGCAGATCTACCACCTGCTGGTGGACGAGGCCCAGGATTATTCCGACACGGCGCTGGCGATGCTGGCCTGCCACTATCCCAACGCCCGGGTGACGCTGCTGGGCGACCCGAAGCAGCGCACGACCCCCGGCATGGGGGCGTGCGACCCTGCCCGCTGGGGCGCGTGCTTCGGCAAGGCCGACGCGCCGGTGTTCCCGCTGACCCGCTGCTATCGCTCCACCCGGCCCATCGCCGAGCTGTGCAACCGCATACTGCCCGAGGGCGAAGCGCTGGAGCCCTTCGGCCGGGAGGGCGCCGAGCCGCTGGTGGCCCGCTATGACGAGGCGCTGCTCCGGCAGACCATCGACGGCTTCCGCGCCGCCGGACATCGCTCCATCGCCGTCATCACCCGCAGTCAGTCTCAGGCGGATTCCCTGTCGAAGAAACTGGATCGGGTGTACCGGCTGGATGGCGGCGAGGCAGACTTGAATTACGAGACCGGCGACAACGTGGTGGCCTGCTACCACCTGACCAAGGGCATGGAGTTCGACGCCGTCGCGGTGGTCTGGCCCGAGGTGGAACTGACGCCCGGCGAGCGTCGCCGCCTGTACACCGCCGCTTCCCGCGCGCTCCACGCGCTGGCCGTGCTGGGCGGGGAAACGCTGGTTGAAGCGCTAAAAGCCAGGAGTTAAGAATAAAGCATGCAATACGACGCAATCATCATCGGCGGCGGGGCCTCGGGGCTGATCGCCGCCTGTGCGCTGGCCCGCGGGGGACGGCGCGTCGCGCTGCTGGAGCGGCAGGATCGCGTGGGGCGCAAGCTGCTGAGCACCGGCAACGGGCGCTGCAACCTGACCAACCTGAACGCCGGGGCGGGGGATTATCACGGCGCGCGCCAGGCGGCACAGGCGGCGCTTCGGGCCTGGCCGCCGAGGAAGGTCATGGGCTTTTTTGAAGCGCTGGGCATCCCCTGCGTCGCGGACGAGGCGGGCCGGGTCTATCCGATGAGCCGCCAGGCGGCTTCGGTGCTGGACGCCCTGCGGCTGGGCTGCGACGAGGCGGGCGTCGAGACCCGCACCGGCTTTCCGGTGGCGTCGCTGAGGCAGACCGGCGGTGGCTTTGAGGCGGTGTCCGAGGGCGGCGACAGGGCCTTCGGTCGCTGCGCCCTGATCTGTACCGGCGGGCTGGCCGCGCCGAAGCTGGGGGCGCGGGGAGACGGCTACCGGCTGCTGGAGCGCCTGGGCCATCGCATCACGCCCCGGTTCCCGGCCATCGCCGCGTTGATTACGCCGCCGGAGGCCGTGCGGGGGCTGAAGGGCATACGGGCGGAGGCGGAGATCGCGCTGCTTTCGGGGAATGAAATCCTTCGAAGGGAGCGGGGCGAGATACTGTTCGCCGATTCGGGGGTGTCCGGCATCGCGGCCATGCAGCTGGCGCGCAGGGCCAATGAGACGCGGATGGCCGGGGAGCCCTGCGCGGTGCGGCTGAATTTCGCACCGGACATGGATGGGGCGGCGCTGCTGCGCAGGCGGGCGGAGAACCTGCCCCTGCGGAGCCTGGACGATTTCCTGAACGGCATCGTGCCCAGGCGCCTGGGACAGACGCTGGTCAGGGCCGCAGGTCTGCCGCTGAACATGAAGGCGGGGACGCTGACCGCAAGGCAGCTTGAAGCGCTGGCCGGTCGGCTGGCTGGATGGACGCTGCCCGTCACCGGCGTACAGGGCTTCGACCAGGCTCAGGTGACCGCCGGAGGCGCGAGCCTGAAGGATTTTGACGTGCGCACGATGGCCTCCCTGCGCGCGCCGGGGCTGTTCGCCGCCGGCGAGGTATTGGACGTGGACGGCGATTGCGGCGGCTTCAATCTGCAATGGGCGGCCAGCAGCGCGCTGCTGGCGGCACAGGGCATGGAGGCGTTATTGGGAAATGAGGACATCGAGCGCCCGGAAAACAGCACAGTGTGCTGTTTTTAGCGAGATGGGGCCGGTAGGCCCACAGAATCAGGAATGAGGAATGAGAAATGGGGAATGGCGGTGCAAATCCCTGACGGGATTTGGCTATAAAGGGAATCGTATTGGCGATAATACGTCTTTATTGCGTTGTAATATAAATTGAAGGGTAACTGTTCAGTCCTGCCTTGAAGAACTCCCTCAGTCTGGCCTAACAGCCAGCCAGCTCCCTCTGAGAGGGAGCCTATAGGCCAGATAACTGTACCAAAAGCCTCCCTCTCCGAGGGAGGTGGCCCGCGAAGCGGGTCGGAGGGAGTATAGGACTGAATAGATTCATTGAAGGTTTATTTCTGTAAAAGCAGGAGGAAAAGAAATCTATGCTGTGTAGCGGCGGCAATCTGCCGCCATGGCATTCATATAAAAGGACTTTTACCATGAAAATACGCATATCCCAGCTTCGGCAGAAGCTGGACGACTACCAGATGCCCCTGGAACAGCTCGCGGCGCGGGCGCTTCGGGTAAAACCGGGGGACGTTGTGTCGGCAAAGCCGATTCGCAGGTCGGTGGACGCCCGGGACAAGGGCGACGTTCACTTTATCCTGACGTTGGACGTGGAGACGGCCCGTCCCGTGCACTTGCCGAGGAACGCCGTGGAGCTGTCGGAGGACGACGCTTTCAGCGTGAAAAACCGACGTGGAACAGCCCTGGCGGCGGGAAGATCTCCCGCGCCTGAATCAGTGGCGCCGGAAATCGACGCCGGAAAGGCGGCGGCAAAGGCCACCGGAGCTCGATTAAACGCTGATTCTTCGCGCCTGAATCCGTGGCGCGAAGAATCAATGCCAGAAAGGCGGCAGCAAACGGCGGCGGCACTGCCGCTGGTGGTGGGCATGGGACCTGCGGGGCTGTTCGCCGCGCTGACGCTGGCCCGGGCCGGGCGCAGGCCCGTGGTGGTGGAGCGGGGCAGGCCCGTGGATCAGCGGGAACAGGACGTGGCGGCCTTCTGGAACGGCGGCCCCTTCAATCCCGGCAGCAACGTGCAGTTCGGAGAGGGCGGCGCGGGCACGTTCTCCGACGGCAAGCTGAACAGCGGCATCAAGGATCCGCGCTGCCGCCATGTTCTGGGGGAGATGCACCGTGCGGGCGCGCCGGAATCGATACTGTGGCAGGCCAAACCCCACGTGGGCACCGACCATCTGAAAACCATGGTCAAAAATCTGCGGCAGGAGATCATCGCCCTAGGGGGAGACGTGCGCTTCGAGACCCTTCTGACGGGGCTTGAAACGGAGAATGGCCGGGTGACGGGGGCAGTGCTGCACGGCCCGGACGGGACGTATACCCTGAAGACAGACGCCGTGATCCTGGCCGTGGGCCACAGCGCCCGGGATACCTTTGAGATGCTGCATCAGGCAGGCGCGGCCATGTCCCGCAAGCCCTTCGCCATCGGGGCGCGAATCGAGCACCGGCAGGCCTGGATCAACCGGGCCCAGTATGGCCCCGCGGCGCAGCACCCGGCCCTGGGCGCGGCGGATTACAAGCTGGCCGTGCATCTGCCGGGCGGGCGCTCCGTGGTGGTGAACGGCATGAGCCTGTACGCCCGGGACGGCGAGAACGCCAACAGCGCCCTGCTGGTGAACGTGCTGCCCGAGGACTTCGGCGGCGACGACCCGCTGGCGGGCGTGCGCTTTCAGCAGAAATGGGAGCGCGCGGCCTTCGAGGCGGGGGGCGGGGACTACCGCGCCCCGGCGCAGAAGGTGGGCGATTTCCTGGCCCGAAGGCCCAGCGATGGCCCCGGACAGGTGTCGCCCAGCTATCGCCCGGGCGTGAAGTGGGGCAGCCTGGAGGGCTGCCTGCCGGGTTTTGTGACGGACGCCATGCGCGAGGCGCTGCCGCTGCTGGACAGAAAGCTCAAGGGCTTTGCCCATCCGGACGCGGTGCTCACCGGCGTGGAGACTCGCTCGTCCTCGCCGGTGCGCATCGAGCGGGACGCCGACTGCCTTTCCAATATTTCCGGCCTCTACCCCTGCGGCGAGGGCGCGGGCTATGCCGGGGGCATCATGTCCGCCGCCGTGGACGGCATACGATGCGCGCAAGCCCTATTGGAAAATGAGGAATGTGGAATGGAGAATGAGGAATGAGGAATTGCAAAAGAAATCCTGACGGATTTCCTTAAAACCGTGCAAGTCCATCCTTACCAGTGACCTGGCATATTGAATCAAAACAGATCCCGACAGGGATTTGCGCCTTCATTCCCAATTCTCCATAAAAAATACATCACAGCGACAGGAGCGATAACATGTCACACAAGGCCATTCCCTTCTCCGCCGCCATATTTGACCTGGACGGCACCCTGCTGGACAGCATGTGGGTCTGGCGGGAGGTGGATCGAACCTTCTTCGAGGAAATAGGTCTCGCGGAGCCGGAGGACTACGCCACATCGATCCAGGGCATGAGCTTTCGGGAGACCGCTGAATACACCGTGCGTCGCTTCGGCCTGTCCCGAACGGCGGAGGAGGTCATGGATGGATGGTTTCGCGCGACCACCGAGGCCTATGCCCGGCGGGTCGTGTTCAAGCCGGGGGCGCTTGCGTATCTGCGGGCGTTGAAGCGCGCCGGGGTGAAGCTCGCCGTGGCCACCGCGAACCGGGAGACGCTCTTCGAGCCGCCCCTGCGCCGCTATGACGCAATGGAGCTGTTCGACGCCGTGTGTACCTCCGCAGAGGTGGGGGACGCGGCCAAGGATGACGGCGTCCTGTTCCTGCTGGCGGCCCAGAGGCTGAATGTCGCCCCCGGGGACTGCGTCGTGTTCGAGGATACCCTGAAGGGCGTGCAGGGGGCGCGAAAGGCGGGGATGGGCGTCTATGCCGTGCGGGATGGGAGCAGCGCCTGCCACGCGCGGGAAATCGCCGCGCTGTCGGACGGCGTCATCGATGATTTCGGGGAAATGGCGCGCTTTCACCCCATTCCCCCGAATCGGCGCTGCGTCGTGTTCACCGCCTACTGCGGGGGGGACATCCGGCGGGCGTATGCGCCTCGTCCGGGTGATTATGTGCTGTGCGCGGACGGCGGCTGGCAGCATGCCCAAAGGGCGGGAGTGACGCCCGACCTGGTGATCGGGGATTTCGATTCCTCCGAGCAGCCCGGCGAAGGGCCGGTGGAGTGCTATCCGGCGGAGAAGGATGACACCGATACCATGCTCTGCCTGAAGCGCGGCCTCGCCCTGGGCTACGACGATTTCCTGATCGTGGGCGGCATCGGCGGCAGGATCGACCACACCCTGGGCAATCTCCAGGCGATGCGCTACGCTGTGGACCGCGCTGCGCGCATCGAGATGAACGACGGCGAAAGCTGGGCGACGGTCGTCGCGGGCGGTACGGCCAGGGTGTGCGCCGACGCCATTGGCGGCGGGCCGGTGAAGCTGTCCGTATTCGCACTGGATCGGGCCTGCGAGGGCGTGAACATCCGAGGGACAAAGTGGGAGATAGAGGACGGCGCGATGACCAACGGCTTTCCCATCGGCGTCAGCAATGAATTTGCCGGCGAATATGCTGAAATCTCCGTTCGCAAGGGCGCGCTGCTGGTGACGCTGTGTCGGGAACACGACGGGGAATGAATTCCAGGGGCATGGGTTGAAATAAGCGGCAAAGTATGTTAGAATGAAAAAGGACTACAGAAAAGGAGGCGCATGGCCGACAGCGGCGGAACAGAGAGCACGGCCATAGGGACAGAGCTATGAGAATACACAAATCTGCGGAGGATTACCTGGAAATGATTCTCCGCCTGACAGAGGAGAAGGGCTATGCCCGTTCCGTTGATATCGCCGTGGGCCTCGGTGTGAGCAAGCCTTCGGTGAGCGTAGCCATGAAGCAGCTGCGCGAGGGCAACTACATCGTCATGGACAAGGACAATTTCATATCCCTGACCGAGACAGGCATGGAAATCGCCCAGCGCATCTATGAACGGCACAAGGTGCTCACGCGGATACTGACGATGATCGGCGTGGACGACAGGATCGCCCAGGAGGACGCCTGCAAGGTGGAGCACGACATCTCCGTGCAGACCTTCACCGCCATCAAGGAACAGCTGGAGAAGATGGAAGCGGCGAAGTGAGGGCATGCAAATAAGAGCGCTTTTCGCGCTCTCAGACCGCTGACAAAGGCCGCAAACGCAGAAAATCCTTCCAAAAGAAGAACGGAAGGATTTTCTGCTTGCTGTGTTGGCGTCGCCTGCAAAATGCGGTCATTTACGACGGGAAAAAGAGCGCGTTTCGCGCTCTTTTTGCATGCACCAAGTAATCAGCCCTACATCTTCTACAGCGCCTGCACCCTTGCCAGCTGGCGGTTCTTGTAGGCCGGGTCGCCGGTAACCTCGCTGAGCACGGTGATCTCCGGCGGAAGGTTGGCGTCGGCGTTGGGGGCGTACATGAACAGCACGGCCCTGTCGCTGCTGAAGGGATAGACGTCCAGCTCGAAGCGGCAATCGTTGAAGATGAAGCGGTATTTCTTCTTGCGCACGCTGTGCAGCTCACCGTCGTATTCCATCAGATAGCGGATGTACTGCTTCTCGGAGATGGGCTGTTCGGTGACCCACTTCGCGCCGTCGGGCGTCACATGCTTTTCGGTGTAGAAGTACAGGTAATCCTCGCCGTTTTCCTGCTGGCGAATGCGGCGTTCCACGCCGGGCTGGACGACGCGCAGATAGGTCTGCATCATGTCGATGCCCAGCGCGCCGCATTTTTCGCAAAGCAGCCCGATATCGGGCATCTCCACCAGGAACTTGCGCTTGTTCACCATCGGCTCGGGCTGACCCAGCACCCGGTAGATTTCGACGATGGCGCGGTTGATCTTGTCCTCAAAGTTCACGGAATTGTCGATGATGTGCAGGTTGGGGTGGCCGCTCCAGGCGCGCAGCGTTCGATCGTCCATCTCGCGGGCGTATTCCAGCGATTCGGTGCGGGCGGCGTTGCCCAGGTCGTAGGCGAATTCCGCGCCCTTGGCGCAGGTTACCAGGTGGAGCACCGCGTCGTAGCCCGCCAGGACGCTGGCCTCTGTGCGCCCGTCGAAGCGGGCGAGCACCCGGGCGAAGTCCTCGTCGGAGATATAGGCCTTGTCGTCCATCAGCGCCCGGTCATAGATGATGAGTATGTTGTCCTCCCGCACCACCTCTGCGGCCTTCAGGGCCAGCTTTTCCTTGTGAATCTGATCGGCGATCACGAAATCCTGGAATTCAAGCATGGTCATGCAGTCGCCGAAGGGCCGTATGCCGAAGCCTGAAATCAGCTCTGTGGCCGTTTCGGGGATGGTGATGACCCGCCAGCCGTCCTCCTGCTTGAATTCGTGCAATATGCGGCTGATCAGCGTGGTCTTGCCGGCGGCGGGGCCGCCGGTGAGGACGATTTTGGTGATGCGCTTGGACATGGGTCATGCCTCCTTGATGTCGGTCGTTGAGTTGCTGAGTTATTGAGTGGAGGCGGCAGGGGATTGATTCGGTTACTGAGTTTCCGAGCAGAGGTGACAGGACGTTGGTTTCAGGTCAAAGCCCTGCGCATGCGACAGAATGAAGACTGTGGAACACAAAGGCTGGAGGCGCATAAATGGCTTTTGCCGCCGCCCCTGAGTAATTAATTAACTAGAGTCTGTTTCTAAATTCGGAAAGATGCACTTTCGGCGTCAACGGTGCCGCGCCTCAAATCTACGATTTCCCTTGACTTAGCCCCACTAAGCCTGCGGAAAATCGCCTTGAACTGCAGGCAAATCCACTCGAAATTGCACATGCCTCATTTTAGAAACACACTCTAATCATTCTGCAAGGCGAGCCATTCGCCGAACTGTTCCACCGTTTTGAAGTAGAAGTCACAATTTGCCCGCATAAAGCGCTCGATTTCGGGAATGTCGTTGGCCCATCCGGCGGCGGCGAAGGCGACGGAGCAGGCGTGGGCCATGTCGTAGCCGGGCTTCAGATCGTCCAGCATCAGAACCTGATCGGCGTTCAGGCGATACTTTTCCATGATCTGCACAACAGCCCAGGGGCTGGGCTTGCGCTTTTCGGGCGGACACTCCCATCCAAATACCTCGTCCGGCTCGGGCAGATCGTTTTCCCGATAATCCCGCAGTATGTTGTCGCGGTAGGAGTGGGAGATGACGCACAGCAAACCGCCCGCCCGCTTCTGCCGCCAGAGGATCTCGCGCATGCCGGGGTAGACCCGGGGGACGTGCCGCTGCACGTAGGCGTTCCAGTAGGCCTGCTCGTGGAGCATCTGCTCGTGGGACAGGCCCACCTCGTCCCGGTAGAAGGGCACCACGCCCGGGTCGAAGTTTTTCAGGAAATAGTGCTCCAGCGTGCAGGTGTACTGGGGATGGAATTTTCGCACATATTCCTCAAAACAGGGGAAGTGAACCGTGGCCGTGCTGTTGACGACGGTATCGTCGTGATCGACGATCAGGCAAGGGTATCTCATCGGCGTCTCCTTTGGCATTGGCGGGCATAGCGCCGTCAGAGGCGGCATATGCTGCCCTGACAGCGCATGTATGCGGAGGTGTTGCTCTTGCTGATTCCCTGGGAATTGATATTGTCCTTCGCCATCGGGCTGGTGCTGCTTTGCCTGATCGGTTATCTGCTGCTGGTGCCGATGCGGTTCATGTGGCGTTTGGTGGCGGGGGGTGTGATGGGCGCGGTGGCCCTGCTGCTGGTGAACCTGCTGGGCGGCCTCGTGGGCTTCGGGGTCGAAATCAATCCCTTCACAGCCATGGCCGTGGGTTTTCTCGGCCTCCCCGGCGCCGCGCTGGTGGTGGCGCTGAGAATGCTCATGTAGAGTAGTTGAGCGTTAAGGAATTACCGCGTAATCGAGTCGTGCAGTAATGCGCCATGGGCATTGTGCGGGGTTTCCTTAAGGATTCGCAGGCTTGCTGGCGGCAAGTCAAGAAATCAGCAGACAGCAGGCGGCTGAAATTCAGCCGTTAATGCGCCATGAGCATTGTGCGGTATTTCCTTAACGTTTCTCCCCCTTGTCCAGCGTCACGGCGCCTGCGGCCTTTTCCAGCAGGGCGGTCAGCACTTCTTCGGGCTGGCAGTCGTCGGCGCTGTCGCCCCGGCTGACCACGTTGATGATGACGCAGCATTCGTGGGCGGCGTCGATATATCCCGCGACCGAACGGCTGTAAAGGGCGGTCTCTTCCGAGGCTTTGCCCTCCGCCGCGTCGCCCGCTTCGGCTTCCTTGGCGGTGTAATCGGTGGCGTAGCTGTAGTATTTCACCGGCTGTCCGGCCATCTCGGCGCTCTGTATTTCGCCCGCCGTGGTGATTTCGATGCCCTCCAGCGTGGAGCGGGCGTATTCTGCCATTGCTTCGGCGCTGCCGTGGCCGCAGGTCACGGTGACGGCGACGTCGCCGCCTTCCTCCGACGGCTTGAACACGTATTCGGGGATGTTCGCGTCGCCGGTCAGCGCGCCCTTTTCCCGGTTGTAGCCCTCGATTTCGCCGATCTCGCCCAGCTTGTAGTAGCGGGCGCGGCCCCGCATGTTGCTGCCATTGGCGATCAGCCAGTTGTCGCCGTCCGCGACCACCGCGCCGTCCTGCACCTTCAACGCGCCGTCGTCATATCGGAACAGGAAAAAAGCCCCGACCGCCAGCAGAACCGCGATGACGCAAACCGCCGCGATCTCCCTTTTGCTCAGATAGGGCTTTTTCGTGTTTTGCCTTCGGAAACCCTTGGATTTAGCGCTCTTCTTTGCCATGACCGGTCCATTCCTTTCATAATGGGTTGCTCCTGCATTATAGCACATTTTCGGGGCTTTGTGTAGAGGCAGTATAAAAAAACGGCGTTCGACGGATTATCGAGTTACCATTCACCCTACGGGCGAATGGTAATTGGCGGGGGACCTGCTTCCCCCGCCATACGGTGCCGCGCCTCAAATCTTCGATTTGAGCCGTCGGCAGTC
>CACYZW010000154.1 GCA_902778995.1 uncultured Eubacteriales bacterium | reverse complement strand
CGCCTTCGCAAAGGAAAACTGCCCGCCGCAGTACGGCACCGGCAGCGCCGAGGAGGATCAGGAAGCCTTCCATGTGACCCCCTATGACATCGGCTGGGGCTATCTGGTCAACATGAACCACGATTTCGTGGGCAAGGAAGCTCTGATGGCCGCCAAGCAGGCCCAGAAGAAGCAGATGGTCACGCTGGAGTGGAACGCGGACGACGTGGCGGATGTGTTCGCCTCCCAGTTCCGCGGCCAGGGTGTCAAGCCCTATGATCCGCTGGAAGCCTACACGCCTAACTACAACGGCGGTCTGCCCATTCCCACCCGCGGCGACTGGGTGGTCACGGGCGACGAAAAGATCGGCATTGCCGTGGGCCGCACCTACGCCTTCTATGAGCAACGCATGATCTCCCTGGCCAGCATCAAAAAGGAATACGCCGTGGAAGGCAAGGAGCTCACCATCCTGTGGGGTCGCAAGGGCTTCCCGGTGAAGGAGATCCGTGCCAAGGTCGCGCCGTTCCCGTACTACAACGGCGAGTACCGTAACGAGACCTTCGATACGGAGAAGATTCCCCATCCCCACTTTGAGTGATTCACAATGACATACGCCAGCATGAGAAGGTAAACGCAACCACAAAAAAGCCCATGACCGTTATGATAATTACGGCATGGGTTTTTCTCAATTATCCTTCGATCTTATATGGTCTGACATGGTCAGAGCCGATACCACGACATCATCGAGGGATGGTTTCACGGCACTAAGTATCGCCTGGTATCGGGCGACTATCTGGTTTGAAATCCAGCAAGGGTGCTATTCTATCTCTATAATGGAGGCATTTTCACTGATTAACATACTATTAAAGAACAACCTCAGTAACAACTGGAACAACCCCATTTGAGGGCCAAATATGACAGAAAACAGGCCAATTTAGACTTTTGTGTTGATGTATTGTTAATTGGTACAAAGGAGCCCTCTCGTAGAAATCGAACGTTTTCCATGAGAGGGCTAACCGCATCACACTTCATTGTGGTGGAGTATTTGCATTTTTCATCCTTCCTCTATGCATAAATTCGCTGTTTTGCAGCCTTCTCTGGCTTCATATTGCATTATCCCTGTCTGATCCACCATATTCTGATTGTATCACTATATTCAACTAAAGGTGTGTTTGATGGGTCATCTTGATACAATGGACGATTGGTAGGTGGATGCATCCGGCGGATTCATTTTGAAGATTGGGTTAAGGCGTGGACTAATGGTATAGTAATAGTACTTATAGACACAGGTAAACGAGGTTAAATGTTAAGATTTGAATTTTGTATGCTCATTGCTGGTTGAGCAGCTATTCTCCTCTCAACCTCACAAGCATTAGATGACCTCCTTAATGAATATTCTCCTCTCTACTATCATATATTTGGTTGGTGTTTTGACAGCCAGTCAGAAGACTAGCCATCTGTTGCGGTATTCTCATCAGTATCAACCCAACCCACACGACAAAGCATTTGCCTCCAGCGTAAGCAGAACAGTTTCCGTCCTCCCTCAAAGGTTACAGAATAAATCAAATACTCTGCTACAACGATAAGTACCTCTGCCAACACCAGAGCACCTATTGTCCACCGCGAGCACAAAAGCGTCAGTAGGACATTCATCAGCAAATTCGTAATGAGATTCGTGCAAACGATGATCGTGATGACGCTCATTCCCCTGTATCCGCACAGTGCCAGAAATGGTGCTTCTTTCATCACCGTCAGGAGGCAGGCTAACAGAAAGCAGCACAGGTACTATGGGGCCGCTTTCCACATGCCTGTCCGACATCCTTACAGACATATCCCTTCAGTCCTTCTATGGCATTAATTGATTTACAAAAGCCAGCGCCTCGAGACGCTGGCCTTCCCTGCGTTATCATCCCTCGCGCAGCCACCAGTCTGACGGGTGGTCCTGGTTTTACGCTTCCGTGGAAGCCTCCACGGTGACGCTCTGCTCCTGCATCTCCTTCTCGGCGATCAGATCCTCGATCGTCTCCTTGGTGCGCATCAGCTCTTCTACGGTCATGGTCTCATAATTCGTGCCGTGCTGCTTGATGTCCATGCCCCTCCGGCGCAGGAAGGCGTCCACCTTATCCTCGTTCTTCTTGTAGGCATAAAAGCCCACGGCGCTAACACCCACGCCGATCAGTATGCCCTTCCAAATACTTCCATTGCCCGCTCCAAACATGTTTTGCTACCTCCTTCTGTATTGTTCTCGAAAGAATTTCTTCTAAATCCAGGGGACGATGGATTACCTCGCCCGGGTCAGCATCTCCGTGCCGCGGCGCAGCATGGCCCCCGCGAAGTCTGTGCCCTTACGCCGATCCTGCACGGGAACGAGTGTTGTGCGCCTCTCATCCCGTCGCACCAGGTAGACCTGTTCCCGCGGCGCACGGGGAATAAGATGACGTCCAAAAGTGGCCGCCCAGGCCACAAGGCTGGCTTGAAAGCTGTTGGTCTTACCGATTGAATTGATCAGGTACACCACCGACATAACCTCCGGGTCAAAGCTGCCGCGCAGCTGAAGCTCCTGATAAGCGTGCTCCACCACCGCAGCCATCGTCGCGCCTGTGGAGAGCCAGCCGCTGACGCCTGTCAGCGTAGACCCCGCCAGCTTCAACGCTCCGTCCACCCCGATGAGCGCCAGCGCCAGTGCGCCGGAGGGGCTCATGGAGAAGCCGGATTCCTCCGAGCGCTTCACGTGTAAAAGCTCCGTGCCGACCTGCCCGGCATAGATCGCGCTCATGGACTGGATCACCCGTTCTTCGCTGATCCTTACCGGATCGTATTGGCACAGAAATGTCTGTATGCGCGGGTTGTAGCGACAGCGCGTAACACCGTCCACGCCTTCAAAGGCTTCCGTTGAAGTAATGGGCTTTTCCAGATGAATCCTCAGCCTGCCAGGAATGGAATGCATGACCTCAAAATGGAGCGCGCCCCGTTCGTTTCTCATATCTGTGCCTCCTGTCACGCGTCAATCGGTGGGAAGAACATCAGCCGCAGCGAGTTCGCCACCACCAGTATGGTGGACATATTGTGCATCAGCGCACTCATCATCACGGAGATGCCGCTGGACGCGCCCAGAATCAGGCCCACCGTGTTGATGCCCACCACCATCGCAAAGTTCTGCTGGACGATGCGCATGGTTTCGCGCGACAACCGCCGCATGGCGTAGATCATCATGGGGTCGTCCCGGCTGATGACCACATCGCTGGTTTCGATTGCGATGTCCGTGGACTTGCCGCCCAGGGAGATTCCCACGTCGGCATAGGCCAGGGCGGGCGCGTCGTTGATGCCGTCGCCCACCATCACCACGCCGTTGCCGTGGGTCTGCAATTTCAATACCGCCTCCGCCTTTTCCTCGGGCAGCAGCTGAGCCTGGTAGCCGTCCGCTCCGATCAGTTCGGCCACCAGCGCGGCCTGGGCATCCATGTCGCCGGTCAGAAGCTCGATGTCGCCGACGCCGTCGTACCGCAGGCTGTTCACCGCGCGGCGCACGTTTTCCCTCGGGCTGTCCATGGCAAACAGTACGCCCACGATCTCACCGTCCACACCCACGTAGTTGGCGATGGCCCCGCCGGGCTCCGGCAGGGCATGCCGGGCGGATACCCCGTTCTCTCGCATGAACTTCAGGTTGCCCACGCGCACGGTGCGGCCCTCCACCTCAGTGCGACTCCCTCGGGAGACCTCGGTGACCACCTCTGTGTGGGCAGGGATCTTCATACCCTGCTCCGCGCCGTAAGCCAGGATCGCCCCGGCCAGCGGATGTGAGCTCGTCTCCTCGGCGGCCATAGCCAGGGCCAGCACTTCTTTTTCATCCATGTCATCCACAAGTACCTGAGTGGATACCACCTTCGGCCTGCCCTCGGTGATGGTGCCGGTCTTGTCCAGCAGCACCGTGTTGGCCTCGCTCATCTGCTCGATGTACGCGCCGCCTTTGATGAGGATGCCCTGCTTCACCGCCGAATTGATTGCCGCGGAGAAGGCCGTGGCCGTGGACAGCTTGATGCCGCAGGAGTAGTCGATCACCAGCATCTTGAGGGCCTTCTGTGGATTGCGGGTCGCCAAACCGACCGTCAGGCTCAGCAGGAAGTTCAGCGGCACCAGGTAGTTGGAAAAGCGGTCCGCGTAGCGCTGTATGGGCGCCTTCTTGAGCTCGCTGGCCTCCACCATGCCCACGATGCGGGAAACCACCGTCTCATCGCCCACCTTGCGGGCCTCGATGCGGATGTTGCCGTTCTTGACCACCGTACCGGCGAACACTTCGTCGCCCTCGTGGCGTTCCACAGGGACGAACTCGCCGGTGATTGCGCTCTGGTCCACCACCGCGGAGCCGGAGCGCACCGTGCCATCCACCGCGATCTTCTCCCCGGTGTGCGCCTCGATGAGGTCGCCCGCCCTGGCTTCGGCGATGGGACACCGCTCCAGGCTGCCATCCTCCTTCACCCGCCACACGCTGCCGTCCTCCACGGAGAGCATCTGCTTGATGGAGGAGCGCGTCTTCTCGATGGTATAGGCGGTCATCATCTCCGCCAGGTCGGACAGCGCCAGGATCATCAGCGCCGAATTGGCGTTGCCCAGCAGCAGGCTCGCCACGATGGAGGTCACGGTGAGGAAGTCGGCGTTGGGCCGCAGATCCCGCTTCAACCCGTCCAGCGCGCTCTTTGCGATCGGCGCGGACAGCCCCAGGCTGGCCAGCGCCTGCATGGAGGTGAACTTACCGATGACGCCGGTTCCGGCGCTGCCCTTGAACACAAAATTCCCCAAGGTCAGCGCTCCGGCATTGACGACCAGCCGCTTGGCCAGCGTGCTCACCGGCATGGAGAGCTCTCCCGCCTCCTCCTGCCGGTTCGCGTGTCGGGTGCGATAGACCGTCATGGCGTACTTCTGGATGACCAGGTTGGTCCGCTCCAGCATGGCCGGGGCGTCCAGCCGCTTGGGGGCGTATTCCAGCAGCACGCCGGCGGTGGGTACGTTGATCCGCGCCCGCCTCACGCCCGCGATCCCCGCCAGCTCGGCGGCAAGCTCACGCCGCTCGGCCTGTATGTATTCCAGTCCCGGCACCACCAGGCGCAGACGGCCCGGCAGGCTGTGGGCGATCCGCGCCTTCATCCAGTCTCTTGCGGATTCACGTTTCAGCATTTTCATGACCTCTGTTCTTCCCTTGTCTGGGGCAGTCGAAGCACCAGCTGCCGACGGACGCGCTCTGCCAGGGTGCTTTCCGCCACGGGTTCCGCACCGTCCAGCTCCTGCGCGATCTCCAGGCCGGTATCCACCACGATGCCCACCCAGCGCAGGATCTGCCGCGCTCCAACTTCTCCGGGGGTATAGAGCACCAGTATGGTTCCGATGCGCGGATTCAACCTGACCTCCAGCACGCCGGGCAGCAGTTTCAGCACATCCTCCACGTAGTGCAGATACGGCTTTGCTGCCTCCGGCAGCATCGCGTATCGTGCAAAGCTGAGCCGCAGACGTCCCGGGATATCGCAGTCCACCCTCGGTTTCAGACTGCGCCGGATGAACCCTTCCTCCAGGCTATTCATGGCTGCGCCCCCTGAATATGTTGGATGCCCACCAGAGCAGGGTCATCGCGCCGGGCAGCGCCGCGCCGCTGACGATCATGCCGCGCAGGGCGGCAACGGTCAGGGCAGAGCCCGCCAGCATCCTGC
>CACYZW010000153.1 GCA_902778995.1 uncultured Eubacteriales bacterium | reverse complement strand
AACGGTCTTCTGCAGGTCGATGATGTAGATGCCGTTGCGCTCGGTGAAGATGTACTGGGCCATCTTCGGGTTCCAGCGGCGGGTCTGATGGCCGAAGTGTACGCCGGCCTCCAGCAGCTGCTTCATGGAAATGACTGCCATAGTGGGATTACCTCCTTGTTTTTTCCACCTTCCGTTTCAACTCCGCGTGGCACCATGAGCGCGACTGTCCATTGGGGCGCCGACACCCTACGGTCAACCGCCGCGCGAATCGACGGAAGTGCGTTTTCCGGGAGATTATACCACAGGGCGCATATTTCATGCAAGGAAAACAGGTTAAGTTTGAGAAATAATCGGTGCAAAGGGCCATCCATGAAGGCTTTCTACGGTCAGATACATATATTTTACCCAGTCCAGTTCCATAATTTACTGACTTTGATGGCGACATTGCTTGACGCAACTGAGAAAAATCGGATATACTGTACACATACAGACAGAAAAGACGTTAAGGAGATCAACTGCATGCCGGTTGTTGTGAGTATTTGCGGCGTGATATGCACGCTGATAACCATCTATTATGCCTTTACCAGCCTCGCCGGCATCGTCTTTTGCAGGCGCCGGGAGCGCGCGCAGAAGCCCGCGCAAAAGCGCATCGCCGCGATCATTCCCGCTCGGAACGAAGCGATGGTGGTCGGGAAGCTGGTGGAATCGCTGCTCGGCCAGGACTATCCAAGGGAGCTGTTTGATGTCTACGTCGCGCCCAACAACTGCGACGACGATACCGAGGGCGCGGCCCGGGCGGCGGGGGCCAGTATACTGAACGTGAAGGGCCCGATCCGCACCAAGGGCGACGTGCTCCGGCAGGCGTTCGCCCAGCTGACTAAAACCGGAAAATATGACGCCTACTGCGTGTTCGACGCCGACAACCTGGTGGGCAAGGGCTTTTTCCAATCGGTCAACGATGCGCTCCTGGACGGCTGTCACGTGGCCCAGGGCTTCCGGGACAGCAAGAATCCCTATGACAACTGGGTTTCCGGCAGCATGTCGGCCTTTTTCTGGTTTATGAGCGTCTGCTACAACGAGAGCCGTTCCCGCCTTGGCATATCCTGCCATCTGAACGGCACCGGCTTCATGGTCTCCGACGAGGCGATTCGCACCATCGGCTGGCACACCCACACGCTGACCGAGGATCTGGAATTTACGGCGCTGTGCGCGCTGAACGGCTACAAGGTGGGCTGGATGCCGAACGCCCGCATCTACGACGAGCAGACCACCAGCTTTTGGACCTCCTGTATCCAGCGCAGGCGCTGGACCGCGGGTTCGCTGCAATGCATGCGGCGCTACGTGCCCCACCTGATCAAAAAGGGCACACTGGGAAGCTGGGACATGGCGGTGCTGTTTCTCAGCAACATAATGTGCGTCATCGGCATCATACCCGCCGTGGGTACGGCGATGGGCCTGCTGCCGTTCTTCATTTCCCATCCCTGGCGCATACTGGCGCTGGTGCTGGTGGGCGTGGTGTACTACCTGCTCTGTTGCCTCGGCGGCGCGCTGATGTTCAAGAGCCAGGGAAAGCTGAACCGGCGCAGCCTGCCTGGCGTGTTCGGTTTCCCCATATTCCTGTTCAGCTGGATGCCCATCAACCTGTACGCCTTTTTGACGCCGCCGCCCAAGTGGAAGGAAATACGCCACGTCCGGGGCATCGACAGGCCCGATGCGGACGGTTGACGGCAGGAGCGGCGGCATGCCGCCATCCATGAATTGTAGCGGCGGCGCAGATTCCGCCGCTACAGTCTTTTCGGTACTATTCGACATGTGGCTTCGCGGTATGGGCCATCGCCACTTGCGCAAAATCTTCGGAATTTGCGCGAAAGGCGCACGCATTCATTCGTGAGCCGTGTGCGAAACAGTTTCGCACTTGCGAACCCCTTCGCGTTTGTGTATAATGGGCTATGTAAGGATCACACTCTCAAGCCCCAACGGAGGTATACCTATGGATAAGCTCACCCTCACGGCGCTGCTGGACGAGGACAAGGAGATGGTACTGTCGAACCTGAAAGGGGACGTCGCGCTTTCCGCTGCCCAGACGACGCTGGAAAAGGCGGTCGACCGGCTGATGTACCGGTATGCCGAAGCCTGCGACGATCCCTCCCTCCGCGAGAGCGCCCAGCACATCCTGCAAGCCATAAAGAATACGCTGCCTGTGATGGACGCGGTGGGGGAGGCCAGAACCTGGAACCGACAGGCCAAGAGCTCTAAAACCCGGCTCAGCCTTGGACTGATGGCCGTCGCTTTGCTGGTCGCGGGCGTGGTGCTGGTGCTCGCTTCGGTGCTGGGCGTGTTGATTGGCGGCCGCTTCAGGGGCCCGCTCGCCTTTTTGCAGGCGCTGCTGCCGGCGGTGCTGGGCTGCGGGGCGCTGTATTGGGCGGGCATCCAGTCGGCACGTCCTGCCAAACGCCCCGGGGCGCAGGAGGAGGCCGTTCGCACCGAATTCCTGACCGACGGGGAAAAGGCATGGCACTGCCTGCGGGGCGCTGTGCTCCAGGCCGACGGGCAGCTGGAACGCATCCGCCAGGGCAATGCGCTGCGCGCACAGAAGGCCTCTGAAATCTCGGATGGCGGCAAGCTGGATCCCGAGGCGCTGGAGCTCTTTTCCGAATTGCTGGAAACCGCCTACGCCGCCGGAGACGAGGGTTCCCGGGAATCCGCGTCGGCGATACGCTTCTATCTGCACAACGCCGGAATAGACGTGGTGGACTATACCGCCGGACGGGAGAGCTGGTTTGAATTTCTGCCGTCGAACCGGCCGGGGACAATGCGCCCCGCGTTGGTCAGCGATGGCAAGCTGATCAAAAAGGGCATGGCATCAAAATAAACGACAGACCCAGGAGAACAGACCGCGGTCTGTGAAGGAATGCGCTATGAACAGATACTATGGCTTCGATCTGGGTGACGCTGAGAGCGCCGTCTCCCGCCTGGGCAACAAGGACGCGGGCATGCCGGAGGTTCTGACCGTGCGGGAGGCGAAGAGCTTTGTCACCGCCTATGCCCAGCTGTCCAGCGGCGAGCTGCTGATTGGCGAAAGCGCCTGCTATGACACCAATGCCATACGGCGCAGCCTGCGCTTCAAGAGCAATTTTCTGACCGATCCCCAGAGTGAAAAGGACGTTCGGCGCTTCGCTTCGGGGGTGCTCGCCGAGCTTTACGGCGACGGCAATCTGATACAGGGCGAGGACTGCTGCTTCTACATCGGCTGTCCTGCGGGGTGGGATCAGGCGGCCCGTGAGCGCTACCGGCACATCTTTGAAGAGGTGGGCTATCCGCCCGCCCGCATCGTCTCGGAATCCAGGGCGGCGCTGATCAGCGCATGCCAGTCGAAGCACTTCCAGGTGGGCTACGACATCATGTCCCGGCCTGTGCTGGTGGTGGACATCGGCTCCTCCACCACCGATTTCGCGTTCATCATGGGCGGCCACGAGGTGGAATTGCAGACGGCGGGGGAGGTGCGCCTGGGCGGCGGCATCATGGACGAGCTGCTGTTGGAGGAATCCGTGCGCCGCAGCGAGAATTCGGAGGCGGTGCGCAAGGCGCTGGAGGGCAGCGAGCCCTGGCGCAACTACTGCGAGTTCGCGGCCCGCAGGCTGAAGGAACAGTATTTCTCCGATGAGGAATACTGGCAGGAAAACGACTGTCGCAAGACGGTCCGCATCCTCTCGGGGGGCAATGTTCGGCTGACGCTGCGCATGGACGCGGATATCGCCGATCGCATACTCAACCGCGGGGCGAAGCAGCTGAACGGCAGGTCCTTCCGGCAGGCCTTCACCGAAAGCCTCAGGCAGCTGCACGAACGGCTGAGCGAGCATCAGCCAGAGCTGCTGTTCCTGACCGGCGGCGTGTCCAAGCTGCCTGCCATTCGGCAGTGGTGCACCGAGGTCTTCCCGGACGCCGTGGTCATCACCGGGGTCGAGCCGGAGTTTTCGGTGTCCCGGGGGTTGGCATGGAGCGGCCGCATCGATGAGGAGCTGCGCCAATTCCGCCGTGAGGTGGCGGAGCTGGTGGATTCCAGCGCCGTGGAACAGATCGTGGATCGGCGCATCGACGACCTGTACCACAAAATCGTCGAAGCGATGGTGGAGCCGATCCTGCGCCGCGTGGCGCTGCCTGTGTTCGACCGCTGGCGCAACGACGAGATCGAAAAGCTTTCAGACATCGACAGGATCGTTCAGAAGGAGATCGAGGCCTGGCTGCACACCGACGAGGCCCAGGCGCTGCTGGTAAAGCCCATCGCGGAATGGCTCAAGCCGGTGGCCTACGACGTGGAGGAAAAGACCATGCCCATCTGCGTGCGCCACAACGTGCCCTATAAGGCGATGAGCCTGAATTCCTACTTTTCCCTTTCCGACATCGACATTCACATCGACGCCCGCGAGGTATTCGCCGTGGAGGGCTTCACCTGGCTGATCAACGCCATCATCTCCATCATCGTGGGGCTGATCTGCGGCGGCAGCGGCCTGGCGGTGATTTCCAGCGGCATATCGGGCATACTGGTCGGGGCGATACTTTCGCTGCTGATACTGTTCCTTGGCAAGGAGCGCATGCAGAAGGTGTTTATGAACCTGGACATTCCCGCGCCCATGCGCAAGCTGGTGCCCCGCAGTCACTTCGAGGCGCGTATCGACCGCATGACCGAGGAGGTCAAGTCCAGCTTCTACAGCAGCCTTGAAAACGAGAAAAACGCGGAAATCACCGCCCGCTTGGCCTCGGAAATCACCCAGCAGATCGAACAGTGCCTGATGAAGATGGCCGAGATCGTGGAGATACCGCTGTAAACGAAAGGAATACTGCCATGCCCATTGTAAAGCATACCGTATCCTTCGACCTGTCCGGAGGCGTCACCCGTGAGGCGACGGAAAGCCTTTCCTGGACCGACGAGGCCGCGCTGCCCAAGGCGGTGGAGGCCAATGTGGTGGGGCTGTACCCGGATCATACCTTCCAGACCGTGGAGGGCTGGGGCTGCGCCATGACGGAATCGGCCTGTTGGCTGCTTTCCCGGATGACGCCCGGGGATCGCAGGGCGGCGCTCTCCCGCTGGTTCGGCCCGGAGGGAATGGACGCCCGGTTCATACGCATGCACATCGATTCCTGCGACTATGCCCTGTCGGAGTACCAGTCCGTGGCCGATCCGCTGGCTGACCCGGCGCTGGATACCTTCAACATCGACCGGGATCGCAAGTGGACGCTGCCCGTCGTGAAGGAGGCCGTTGAAATGGCCGGGGGCCGTCTTCGCGTGCTGCTCTCGCCCTGGTCGCCACCCTGGCAGTGGAAGACGCCGCCGGAGTTTACCCAGAACGACGCCGCGGTTTACGGCGGGGGACAGTTCGAGATCGACACCACGAAGCCGGGTCGCAGCTTCGGCGGCAGGCTGAAGCCGGAGTACTACGGCGCCTGGGCGAAGTACCTGGTGAAGTTCATACAGGCCTACCTGGCCGAGGGCATCCCGGTGGGCATGCTTTCGATCCAGAATGAGGCCTCCGCCGCCACGGCCTGGGACAGCTGCCTGTGGTCCGGCGAGCAGGAGCGGCGCTTCCTGAAGGAATACCTGTACCCCGAGCTGGAACGGGCGGGCCTCGCCGGCTTCGCCTGGCACTGGTATTCCGGCGACCACTTCGAGGCCATCGAGCTGCTGCACCGGCGCTACCCCGACCGGATACTGATGCACTCGGAGAGCTGCCCGCTGCACATGCCGGGTCTGCCCGTCTCCATGAGCGCCACCGAGGACGGCACGCTGAACAGGTTCGACGAAAACAAGACCCCGCAGCAGTGCGACTATGATGACGCCGTGGCGTATGCCCATGACATCATCGGCGACCTGAACTGCGGCATGCAGCGCTGGATCGACTGGAACATGGTCGTGGATCGCAAGGGCGGCCCACGCCGGGTGCCGGGTGGCTTTGCCGCGCCGCTGGTGGTGGAGGACGACGGCCAACTGACCGAGACGGTCAGCTATGCCTTCCTGAGGGCGATCGCCCGCGCCTTCCGGCCCGGGGCGGTGCGCATCGGCAAGTCGGTGTACGGACGGGACGTCGAGGTCGCGGCCTGCCGCAACGCGGATGGAACGATCGCAGCAGCGCTGCTGAACCGGGCGGGGGAGACGGTGCGCGTCAATCTGCGCATGGAAGGAAAGATCGTCCAAAACGTCGAGCTGCCCGCCGGGGCGCTGACGACGGTGGAGATCGGAGCATAGTGACAATATAATGCCAGCAAAAAAGCTGCCTGTGACAGGCAGCTTTTTTGAGTGATCGGAGCTTATCCCTTCACCGCGCCGGCGATGAAGCTGTCCTGAATCTGCTTGGACAGGAACACATACACCAGCAGCGTCGGGATCGTGGCGATGGACAGCGCCGCGCCGATGGGCCCCCAGTCGGTGGTGTACTGGCCGGAAAGGGCCTGCACGCCGACGGGCAGGGTCTTCAGGCTGTCCTTGCTGATGAACACATTGGCGAACATCAGCTCGTTCCAGCATTGCAGGAACGTGTAGATGCCCACCGTGGCGACCGCTGGCATCATCAATGGCGCGATTACGCGCACGAAGGTGCCCCATACGCCGCAGCCGTCCAGGAAGCAGGCTTCGTCCAGGTCGTAGGGAATGTCGCCCATGAAACCTATGCTGATCAGTATACCCATGGCCAGGGAGAAGGCGGAATAGGGGATGATCAGCGCGAAGTAGCTGTTCAGCATCTTCAGCTTCGCAAGCGTCGTGTAAAGCGGCACGATGGAGGCGTGGATCGGGATCGTAAGGCCCAGCATGAAGAACTTGTTCATGCGCTTGCGGCCCTTCCAATCCAGGCGGGTGATGGCGTAGGTGGCCATCACGGAGGCCAGCAGCGTGATCACGATGGTGGACACCGCGACGATGACGCTGTTCAGGAAGTACAGGGGCATGTTGCCGGTGTTCATGGCCCGTGTGTAGTTATCCCACACCCAGTACTTGGGCAGGCCGATGACGTTTTCGCCGAAAATTTCCTCGTTGGTCTTCAGCGAGAAGGTCAGCATCCAGTATACAGGGAAGACGCTGATGAATGCCCACAGCACCAGAACGACATAGGAGAGGATTTGGCCGATGGTCTTCTTGGGCTTGCCGTTATCGTGGGTTGGAGGATAGCTTGATTTCATAGCGGTATTCATCTTCCCTTATCCTCCTTGAAAATCGCATTGATGATGATGGCGAACAGGAAGCACAGTACGATCAGCATCACCGCGATGGTACTGCCCATGCCGTAGCGGTTGCGCAGGAACAGCAGGTTGATCATCAGGGTGCTGGGCACTTCCGTCGCGTGGTTCGGGCCGCCGTTGGTCAGCACGTAGATCAGGTCGAAGGATTTCAGCGAGCCGGTCACCGCGAAGATGACGCTGACGCGCAGGATCGGCTTGATGTACGGGATGATGATGAAGCGGTTCACCTGGCCCTCGGTGCAGCCGTCGATCATGGCCGCCTCGTTCAGCTCCGGCGGCACGCCCTTGATGCCGGCGTACATCAACAGCATGTGATAGCCCACGTACTGCCACAGGATCGGCACGAAGGCAGCCCACAGCGCCGTATTCTTGTCGCCCAGCCAGACTCTGGTCCAGCTTTCAAGGCCAAGGCTGCGCAGCAGCAGGTTCAACACGCCGTAATCCGGGTTGTAGATCTTGATCCACAGCTGGCCGATGACCACCGTGGAGATCAGCACCGGCATGAAGTAGACGGACAGGAACACGCGTTCGCCACGGGGCTTTTTGCTCAGCTTCAGGGCCAGCCACAGCGCGAAGGGCAGCTGGATGCAGGTGGAAAACAGGGCCAGCAACATGGCGTTTTTAAGGGCGCGCATGATGTTGATGGACTTGCTGGTGAACAATTCCTTGAAATTGGCCAGACCGATGAACTGCGGGGTCGTCAGGCCATTCCACTCCGTCAGGCTGTAGTAGCCCGACATGATGATCGGCGCGATCAGCACCCCTATGAACAGTATCAGTGCGGGCAACAGAAACAGGAAAATATTCAGCTTGTAGCTAAATGGTCTTCTCATGGTCTGCGCTCCTCTTTCTATTAAACGTGAAGAGGAAGACGGTCCCTACGTGGATACCCGCGAGGGGCCGTCTTCCTATCAGTTCAGGATCATGTCAATCCGGAACTGTGCCTTGTGAATTACTTGTTCAGGTCGGCGTCCAGACCGGCGGCGTAATCCTCGGGGGTGATGTCGCCAGCCCAGGCCAGGCCGATGTAATCCAGATAGGTGTTGGCGGCGTCGGCGCTCAGGAAGTTGTCGCCGAACAGCACCATGCTCTCAGCCTTCGCGGCCATGTCGGCAGCGGACTTCACCAGGTCGCTGACCTCGGCGTTCGGGTCGGCCGCCCAGCAGGGCAGGTTCGCGCCGGACTTGTAATCGGCGTCGGAGAAGAACCTGGCCAGGTAGTAAGCGGCTTCGATGGCCTCAGCCTTGTGCTCAGAGGTCTCGGTCACGGCCAGGGTGTTGTTGGGGCCGCCGATCATCTGATACAGGGTGACGTCGGGATTCAGCACCGGGAAGGTGCCGGCCTGCACGGCGAACTGGGCCTTGGAGCCGATGTCGGCGTTGTTCCAGGAGCCGTTCTGATAGAAGGCATACTTGCCGGCGATGAAGTTGTTCTTCACTTCGTCGTTGCCCAGGGCGTCGGCGCTGGGATCGAAGTAGCCCTTGTTCTTCATATCCTGGAAGGCGGCGATGGCGGCGATGACGCCCTCGTCATTCCAGGACTTCTCGCCATTGTACATGGCCTTCAGGTTCTCGCCGCCCACGGACTTGATGACCAGGGGCTCGACATACTCGGACAGGCACCACAGCTCCTTGCCGGACACGCCGAAGGGAATCTTGCCGGCGGCGACCAGCTTGTCGCAGCACTCCATCATCTCGTCGAAGGTCGCGGGGATGTGGTCGTAGCCAACCTCGGCCAGGATGTCCATGTTGGCGTACAGGGTGACCAGGGACATGGTGTAGGGCACGCCGTACATCTTGCCGTCATAGGTCACGTTGGTGGTCATGGCCTGGGGCAGCTCGTCGGCATAGGCGGGATAGGACTCGTCCAGGCAGACCACGCGGCCGGCGTTCACGAACTCGCCCAGGAAGCCCATGCCCCAGGTGAAGAACAGGTCGGGCAGGTCTTCGCCGGAGGACATGGC
>CACYZW010000152.1 GCA_902778995.1 uncultured Eubacteriales bacterium | reverse complement strand
GGGATCCAACGGTTCAAACCGGTCGATGTCCAGGCTCACCCTGGCGCCCACCATCATCTCGGTCAGCGATTCCACGGTGGCGCTGGCCGTCTCCACAGTGCCGATGTACTTGCCCTTGCGCAGCACCGACACCCGGTCGGACAGCTCCAGCACCTCGTTCAGCTTGTGGGTGATGATGATGATGGCGTTGCCGGCGTTGCGCATGTTGCGCAGCACATCGAACAGCGCCCGGGTCTCCTGGGGCGTCAGCACGGCGGTGGGCTCGTCCAGTATCAGTATGTTTGCGCCCCGGTAGAGCATCTTCATGATCTCCACCGTCTGCTTTTCGGACACCGACATCTCGTAGATCTTCTTGTCGGGGTCGATCTCAAAGCCGTACTTCGCCGCCAGCTCGCGGATGCGCGCGGACACGGCGGCAATGTCCAGCCGCGTGGGCCCTTCCAGGCCCAGCACGATGTTCTCCGCCGCCGTGAGCACGTCCACCAGCTTGAAGTGCTGGTGAATCATGCCGATGCCCAGCGGAAAGGCGTCCTTGGGCGAGCGGATGGTCACCTCCTCCCCATGGACGAAGATCTGCCCCTCGTCCGGGAAGTAGATTCCGGAGATCACGTTCATCAGCGTGGTCTTTCCGCTGCCGTTCTCGCCCAGTATGGCCAGTATCTCCCCGTAGCGCACGGAGAGGTTGATATGGTCGTTGGCGACGACCTTGCCGAACCGCTTGGTTATGTTCCGAAGCTCTATGGCGTTCCCGTCCTTCACCCGGCAATCCCCCCATTTATATTCAAGTCCACATGGCCCGCGATGCCATGTTACAAACGCGTATAAACCCGCACAATCATTATAGCATGCGTGGGAAATGTTCACGTGCCGTAATGTGAAAATTGTTTGAAAAAAATATGAACATGCCACTGCAGGCGCGCCGTCAGGGGGCGTTTTGATGTATGCGCCGGACCTGGTGATTGCACGGGCGCAACCGCTTCACGCCCGCTTTAAGAGAATGTTATTTTTTTAATGCAATTGTTGAATTCAGGCAGGGTTTCTGGTAAAATTTCGGTGAATAAGCATGTCGTTCCGCAGGAACCGGGCATTCGGCTTGAATCAATCGCCGCGAATGCCCGGTCAGGTGTATCCACAAAAAGAAGGAGGTATTTCCATGAAGAAGCTCGTATCCATGACCCTGGCGCTGCTGCTTGCGCTGTGCGCCCTCCTGCCCGCGATGGCGGAGGAGACCCGAACGATCCGGACCGGCGTGCTGACCATGCTGAATGTGACCGAGGCGGAGATGCTCAATTACAAAAAGGCCCGCAACCTGATCGGGCGTCATCTGGAACAGGAGGGCGTTGTGAGCAATGTGCTCCGCCAGTTTCTGGATGAAGACGCGCCAAAGGTCAATCATGAGATCGTCTACTTCGACACGCTGGACGCCATGCTGATGGCGCTGAACGCCGGGGACATCGACGAGATCACGATCTATCAGGCCGTCGCCCAATACCTCACCCACGGCGATCCCAATTTGGTCCAGATCATGACATTCAATGAGGATGCGGTCGGGAACGACTTGGCGCACTTCATCCGCAGGGGCCTGCTCGCCAACGACTTCGCCTTCATGTTCATGGAGGACAACACGGCCCTGCGGGACGAGTTCGACGCGGCGCTTCAAGCCATCACCGACGCGGAGATGGAAAAGCTGGTCCAGGACAACATCACCGCCGCCATTAACGGTGACGAAATCAGCCCCATCGAGATGCCCGTGATCGAGGGCGCCCAGACTATCAAGGTGGCCGTGACCGGTTCCCTGCCGCCCATGGATTACGTAGCCGCCGACGGCACGCCCGCGGGCTTCAATACCGCCCTTCTGGCCGAGATCAGCCAGCGCATGGGCAAGAACATCGAACTGGTAGTGGTGGACAGCGTGGGCCGCGCCGCCGCCCTGGCCTCCGGCAACGTGGACGCTGTGTTCTGGACCCGCACCAGCGGCGCATCGAACGAGCTTGCCGCTGCCAGCGAAGAAGAGCGCGCCGAGCGGGGGGAAGCCCTCGATCAGGCGACATCCGGGGAAAACCGCGAAACCGTTGAAAAGCTCAGAGAGCTGGTCAACCTTCACGACTATGGCCGCGCGGACATGCCCGAGGGCACCATCATCACCGCGCCCTACTTCCACGATATCATCGTGCCCGTCACCACCCAGGCCCGTCTGGACAAGGGGGCTGCCCGGGCGAACAAGTGACGCACATCCCAATTGAGCCGCCGGGCCGGTCGGGTTCACCCGACCGGCCCATATAAATGGCAACTTTTCAGTCGCATCAGCGACAGCGTCAAAAAAGAGATGCCCTGTACAGAGCATCTCCGATTTTTTTACGCTTCCCTGCCCAGCCTGAACGCCTTCTTGTTCATCTCCAGGAACTTCGCCGGCACGGTCTCCTCGATGGCCTTGATCCAGGCTTCCTCGGGAATGTCCATCCGCTTTGAAAGCACGCCGATCAGCACCACGTTCACGGCCTTGGGGCTGCCGGCCTCCTCGGCCAGCTTCAGCGCGTCCACCGCCTGCACGTCGGCCATGGCGGAGAGCTTTTCCACGATGCCCTCCGGGTATTCCATCGCCCCGGTGATCACCGGCATGGGCCAGGTCTTCTGGGTGTTGGTGAGGAGCACGCCGCCTTCTTTAAGGTAGGAAATCCATCTCGCCGATTCCAGTATTTCAAAGGACAGGATGTAGTCGGCCTCGCCCTGGTCCACGATGGGCGAATACACCTTGTCGCCGTAGCGCACGTAGGTCACAACGCTGCCGCCCCGCTGGGACATGCCGTGAACCTCGGACAGCTTCACGTCGTACCCCTGGGCGATCAGCACGTTGCCCAGCAGCTTCGAGGCCAGCAGCGTACCCTGGCCCCCCACGCCGACGATCATGATGGAAGTGGTCTTCATTTATCAGCGCCTCCTTTATCCCCGGGCACGGTGAACGCGCCGAACTTGCACATCTGCTCGCACAGCCCGCAGCCCACGCACAGGGTGGGGTCGATGCTGGCCTTCTTGTCTGTAAACCGTATCGCCGGACAGCCGATCTTCATGCAGCTGCGGCAGCCCTTGCACTTCTCGGGGTCGATGGACAGCGCCGGCTTGGCCTTCACGTACTTGAGCAGCTGGCAGGGCCTGCGCACGATGATGACGCTGGGCGCGTCGGCGGCGATTTCCTCTTTGATGGCCGCCTCGGTGGCCGCCATGTCCTGGGGGTCCACCACCCGCACCCGCTGGATCCCGGCGGCGCGACACACGTCCTCGATCTTGATGGGATAGGTGGGCTCGTTCTGCAGCGTCAGCCCCGTGGTGGGGTTCTGCTGATGGCCGGTCATGCCGGTGATGCTGTTGTCCAGCACCAGCACCGTGGCGATGGACTTGTTGTAGGCCAGGTTCACCACGCGAAGCGCCCATGCACAGCACCGAATCCACCGCGTTCAGCGGCGCGCCGCTGCCAAGGGTATAGCAGCCGATGTCGCCCAGCACCGTCAGCTTGAGCTTGCTCAGCACCGTGAACAGCCCGCGATGGGGACAGCCGGGGCACATCACCGGCGGGCGGCCCGGCACGGCCTCGTCATAGCCTGTAAAGGCGGGCAGCTTCGCGCCCAGCGCCTTGCGGATCCTGTTCTGGGACAGCTCGCCCAGCGGCCCGAACAGATCCTTGCCGCCGTCCACGCGGATGCCAAACCTGCGCATGTGATCCTCGATCACGCCGTCCAGCTCCTCCACCACGATCAGGCGCTCCACCTTCCCGGCAAAGTCCTGAAGCAGCTTTACGGGCAGCGGGTTCACCAGGCCCAGCTTCAACACGCTGGCCTCGGGGAAGGCCTCCTTCACGTACAGATAGCAGGTGCCCGAGGTCACGAAGCCGATGGACGTATCCCCCATCTCCACCCGGTTCAGATCGGTGGTCTCCGCGAAGGCGCGCAGGGCCTCCATACGCTTTTCCACCTCGATGTGGCGCTTCACGGCGTTGGCCGGGGCCGCCACATACTTCGGCGCGTTCTTTTCATAGGGCTTCAGCGCCCGCTCCTCCCTGTCATACAGCGTCACCAGGCACTGGCTGTGGGCCACGCGGGTGCAGGTGCGCAGCACGGCGGGCGTATCGAAGGTCTCGGAAATCTCATAGGCCGCCTTCACGAAGTCCCGGCACTCCAGGGAATCCGACGGCTCCAGCATGGGCAGCTTCGCGGCCACGGCGTAGTGGCGGCTGTCCTGCTCGTTCTGGCTGGAATGCATGCCCGGGTCGTCGGCCACGCACACCACCAGTCCCCCGTTCACGCCGGTATAGGCGGCAGTGAACAGCGGGTCCGCCGCCACGTTGAAGCCCACGTGCTTCATGGCGCAGAAGCTGCGCGCCCCGGCGAGGCTCGCGCCCACTGCGGATTCGGCGGCCACCTTCTCGTTGGGGGCCCACTCGGCATAGATTTCATCGTACAGGGCCGCCTGTTCGGTGATCTCGGTGGACGGGGTGCCCGGATAGGACGACACGAACCGGCAGCCCGCCTCGTACAGTCCCCGGGCCACCGCCTGGTTGCCCAGCATCAGTTTTTTCATATCCATTCTCCCTTTCCGTTTGTTTTCGTATTATGCGTTTTTCAGGGCCTGGGTCACCATCCTGGGATAGTCGCTGGTGATGGCATCCACGCCCCATTCTATAAGCCGCTCAGCAGAATACTGTGCGTCAACCGTCCAGACATCCACCTTGAGGCCCTGGCGCTGCCATCTGCGAAGGTTCGCCTGAGTCAGATAAGTGTACTTTTGACAGAGCACATCCGGTTTCAGCCTGTAAATCCAATTATCCAGGCTGTACGACACACCGCTGAAGAGGATGCCCAGCCGCGCCTGCTTGTCCAGGGCGCGCAGCCGCCTGAGCTGCGACGTTCTGAAGGAAATAAAGGTGGTTCGCCCCTGCATGCCGTGGCGCTTCACAAGCCTGAGGCATTTCTCTATCGAAGCCGTGCTCTTGAATTCCAGAAACAGGTCGAGCTTTGTGGCGGCGATGACCCTCAGCGCTTCATCCAGCGTACACAGGCTGGGCTTGAGCTCCTTCAGCCTTGCATAGGTATGGGTCACGATCGTATACTTTTTGCCCTTGGCCTTCACCGTCTTGTTGTGATGCACCACCTGCACGCCGTCCGCTGTCGTTTGCACATCCAGCTCTATGGCAGTCGCCCCTGTGGACGCCACGTTCCTGAACGCCTCGAGGGTGTTTTCCGGCCAATAGCCCGCGCCGCCCCGATGGGCGATGTTGCCAATCCGTATGGGCTGCCCCCGCCTGATGACTCGCACCATGCAGCGGGCGCTCAGGCCATTGAAGGTCTTCGCTGTGATCCAGGTTTCCCCCAGGCCCACAGCCGTCACCTTGCCCCTGTCGGAAACCTCCACCACGCTTTTGTCATACCCGCTGAAGCGAATGGCCGATGCCGTATCCTCGGGAAGCTTCACCTTCAGCACCGTGCTCTCGCCCTCCCCGCTCTTGGGATCGTATTCCAGGCGGGGCTTTTTCAGCGAAAGCTGTATTGATTGGGGCGCATCCAGGACGCTGACCTCGCATTCCACCTTTTCCTTGTTTGGACCGGCCACGACGATCGTCGCGACGCCCTTACTTCTGCCGGTGACCACGCCGTCGGCGCTGACCCGCACAACCGCTCTGTCCGTGCTCTTGAACTTATAGGTGAACGCTTCCTCGCCCGGTGCCGCCTCGATGGCTTTTTTCAGGTCATATTGCTCACCAACGCCCAGCCTGAGGGCGTCTATCGTGAGCCTGAACCCGCCCTCCGAAGGATTTGGAACCGCCGCGACGACGTCGAGATCGATCAACGCCGCATCCAAATCGCCCAGGGACAGCTCTGGCACGTCGGCAATTTCGATCCCCTCGGGCGCGACGACCTCCGCGGTCTGATCCGGATTGTCATCCAGCATTTCGATCAGCCCGGTGTCGAGCCCCAGCGAATCCTCCGACATATCAATGTCCAGCTCCAAAACAGGAAGCTGGCCGTCCGTTTCCAAATCAGCCGTATCCGCCAGGCTGCCGCAGCAGGCCATCAGAAGCGCCGCAACGAGCAGAACCGATGCCCATGTCCTTCGTCTGCGCACCAAAATCCAACCCCTCTCATAAATGACGGTATTTCACCTGGACGATTATAGCACAACCGCGCCGGAAATGCGATAGTTTCCTTCTTTACGTTTTGATAAACAAATGTGCCGCCGGGGTCATCCCCCGGCGGCGACAACATTCATTCAGGCCAAACTATCCCTCTGCGCCTTCGGCGGATGCGTCCGTCGCCTCGTCCTCCGCCGGGGCGGCGTCGCCGTCCTCCGCCGGGGCCGCTTCGCCTTCCTCCGCCGGTGCTGCTTCGCCATCCTCCGCCGGGGCTGCTACGCCGTCCTCCGCCGGCGCCTCCGTTGGCGCGTTGACGCTGCCGAACAGGCGCTGCTGGAAGGCCACGTCGGCGATGCCGTTCTCCTCCATGCCAAAGGCTGCCTGGGCCTTCTTCACGGCGGCCACCGTATTCTGGCCAAAGCCGCCGTCGGCCCTGCCGTTGTAATAGCCCTGTTCCCTCAGGCTCAGCTGCAAGCGCACAACCGCGTCGCCCTTGGAGCCCTTTTGAAGCACGGTGTACCCTGTGTCGTTCACGGTGCCCGGCGCGTCGGCAAACGCCCGCACCTGGAATTCGCTGTCGGCAATGCCGGTCTGCTCCATGCCGAAATCCACCTGGGCCTTCTTCACGGCAGCCGTCATCTTCGGGCCGTAGCCGCCGTCCGCCTTGCCGTTGTAATAGCCCAGCTCCGCCAGCCGCTTTTGCAGCCGGACCACGGCGTCGCCGGTGCTCCCTTCGCTCAGGCTCACGTAGCCGACGCCCTGTCCCGCGGAGGGCGCGACGCCCTCAAACAGCTTTTGCTGGAAGGCGTTGTCGGCAATGCCGTTCACCTCCATGCCAAAGGCAGCCTGGGCCGATTTGATGGCCTCCTCGGTCTTCGGGCCGAAGGTGCCGTCGGGCGTTACGTTGAGATAGCCCAGCTCCACCAGCCGGTTCTGCATGTTGAGCACGTCGTCGTTCACGAGGCCGCGCTGCAGCACGGGGTAGATCACCTCGGCCTCTGGCTCGGGCTTGTCATCCTCCAGCTCGAACAGTATCATCTGGGTCTGGCCGTTCTTGTAGGTGGTGATCACCAGATACTTCATGTCCTCGCCCCCGGTGGGGTAGGAGAAGCGCTTGTAGAAGGTCGTGGGCGTGTTGGTGGAAAGCGCAATGCCGTACTTGCCGTAGATCTCGGCGTCCATCAGCTGGTAGCCGTGCTCCACGGTGTTGCCCGATTCGCTGCGCAAACCCACGTCCACCACGTTCTGGGGGATGATGGTCGCGGTGCCGGTGTAGTCCATCAGGGTCAGCTCGAAGCTCGCGCCCGCCTCGTCGCCCTGCAACTTGTACTGGGTGGCGTACTTGGCGGCGTAATCGGTGGGCCGCATATAGTCCTTCATGGTCTGCATGAAGCAGACGGTCTCATAGGGTTCGTCCGTGGCCTCGACCCGGGCGTTGCCCTCCGCGTTGATCTCTGTGGTATAGGTGAAGCTCTCGCCATAGGGCACGATGGCCACCACCTGGGGGCCGTAGCCCGCCGCCTGGGCCTGCGCCTCGGCGTCCGGGTCGGCCGCTTCCGCAATCTCAGCGCCGTCGTTCGCCTCCGTCGCCGCGTCCTCCGCCTGGGGCGCGTCATCCCCTTCCAGAGCATCCTGGGCCGCCGCCGCGTCCTCCGCCTGGGGCGCGTCATCCCCTTCCGAGGCATCCTGGGCCGCCGCCGCGTCCTCCGCCTGGGGCGCGCCGTTGGATTCGGGTTCCGCAACGGCGTCCGACTGCCCGTCCGCTTCCTCTCCGGCCGGCTGCTGCGCTTCGGCGTCGCCCTCCGTCCCGGTCTGGGGCTCCAGCTTTTCACCCGGGGCGATCAGCAATCCCGTTCCGCCCTGATCCTGCGCTTTCTCAGCTTCCTCCCCATTGTCGGTGAGCTGCTGGGAATCGACCTCCGGGAAGACGTCCAGCTCCGCGCCGCCATCCTCCTGGCCGTCCTCGTCCTCGGGGAAGATGTCGCCGTCTTCATCCGACGGCTGCGCGTCGTCGGGCATGGCCCAGGCCTCGGGGGTCGCCTCCTGTGCGAGGGTGACCTCGCCGGGGGTGGGCGGAGGCGTCACCGCCTGGTACACGTTGAGGGTGTCCGGCGTCCTTTCCACGTACCAGCGGTGGGCAAACACGCCCGCCACGGCGCCGAGTATAAAAAATATGATGCTCGCGACAATAAGGCGCTTGCGAAATTGTTCGCGCATGCGCCGCACGCGGGACTTCATGGCCGCGGTTTGCTTCGGAGAGTATTCTTCTTGCTTCATATCCGTCAGTACCTCCTGAGAGTGACCGTTATTATCACTAACATTATAAACGCACCGCCGGTCAACCGCAAGCGGCAACCGTGGCGCAATTATGATCAAATTGAGAATTGAGAATTAAGAATCGGGGATTCAATGACGCCCGCTTCCGTTCATCCTCAATTATCCATTCTCGATGCCGGCATCCTCATATCCCAATCTCTCCCTCCGGTGTCAACGCCTCCACCTCGGGCAGATCGGCCAGGGTTTCCATGCCGAAATGCTGCAGAAACTTGTCGGTGGTGCCGTAGAGTATCGGGCGGCCCAGGGTCTCCCGCCGGCCCTGCTCCTCGATGAAGCCCTTGTTCAGCAGGCTTTGCACCGAATAATCGCACTTCACGCCACGCACAGCCTCGATATCGCCCTTGGTGACGGGCTGGCGATAGGCGATGATGGACAGCGTCTCCAGCACCGCCTGGGACAGCGGCTGCTTTTGCAGCGGCTGCAGGAACGCCTCCACCTGCTGGGCGTACTTCGGACAGATGGACAGAAACACCGTCTCGCCGCTGCGGTTCAGCTGAATGCCCCGGTTTTCCAGCGCCAGGTGGTCCCCCAGCTCCGCAAGCGCCTCGTTCAACTCCGAAACCGTCAGGTTCATGGCGTGGGCCAGAGCGTCGGTGCGCACCGGATCGCCGGAAACAAACAGTATCGCCTCGATAATCGACGTCAGATTCTCCATGCCGCAGCATTCCTTCCAAGTATCGTGTCTGATTATTCTATCATATTATTTTTTATCAATCAAGTCAGGGCGTGTTTCGAAACTGCTTCTCCTTCTATTTAGAGTGTGTTTCTAAAATGCCTGAAGCGCATTTTCGGCGCATTTGACTTCCTTGCCTTAGGGTCCACTAAAGCTGCGGAAAAGCGCCTTGAAATGCAGTCAAATCCATCCGAAACTGCATCTCCTTCCATTTAGAAACACACTCTAGAATCATCCCCGGGTGGCAAATTGTGACCAAATTCATCAATGTAGGCTTTTGTTTCACATTTATTACAAAACTATTGAACTATATTACAGCCTGATATATAATCTCTGATGCAAACGAAATATTTTGTCGGTGCGCCCATGAAGGCCGCACGGCATCGAGATAAGAGGCTTTTATGCGAAAGTGGATTGCGATCATCGTCGTCGCGGCAGCGCTGGCCTGCGCGCTGATTCCCGGCGTCAGCTTCACGGAGGACAGGGACACGGTCCTGCTCGCCCGGGCCATCTACGCCCTGGCCCGCGATGCGTCTTATGATGCGAAGCTGGCCATCGGCACGGTGGCCATGAACCGCAGGGACAGCGTCTGGTTTGACGATACCCTGGACGGCGTTCTGAACCAGCAGCACCAGTTCCCCATCGGCAGCCGCTACGACGCCGACAGCCTGTCCGCCGCCCACGAGGTGCTCTCCGGCCGCCGGACCCTCAGCCGCGACGCGCTGTACTATCAAACCCCCGCCGCCTCCCATCCCAGGGCGGACAAGCCGCTGACCGTCGTGAAGGAGATGCAGTTTCGGATGGATTTGACTGCATTTCAAGGCGCTTTTCCGCAGCTTTAGTGGACCCTAAGGCAAGGAAAAGCAACACAGAAATGCAGCCAAATACACCGAAAATGCGCTTCAGGCATTTTAGAAACACACTCTAGTACTGAACATCCCAAAAAGATCAGCCTGTCAATATCGAATGACCGTTGCAATGCGCGGCGTCCATAAAGCTGTGGACGCCGCGCATTTTCATTCTCAATTATCTATTCTTATTTTCCAGTCCCATTACCACGTATCGCTCCCGTCCCCCGGAATCACCTTTTCCATGGCGGCGATGGCGCACTCGATCATGCTGTCGTCGGGTTCGCGGGTGGTGATGTGCTGCAGCCACTTGCCGGGCGCGGAGATGATGCGGGTGAACAGGTTGTCGGCCCGACCAGCCAGCTTGATCAGCTCATAGCCCACGCCCACCACGATGGGGAAGGTCAGCAGCTTCAATCCGGTGCGCAGCACCAGGTTGTCCACCCGGATAAAGATCGAGACAACGATGCCCACGATCAGCATCAGCACCATGAACGACGTGCCGCAGCGGGGATGGAACCGGCTCTGCACCCGCACGTTCTCCACCGTCAGCGGCAAGCCCTTCTCATAGCAGAAGATGGTCTTGTGCTCGGCCCCGTGGTACATGTAGGTGCGACGAATGTCCTTCATCAGCGAGGTCGCCCACACATACCCTACAAACAGCATGATGCGCAGCACGCCCTCGAAGCATGCCCGCAGATAATAATTGCCGGCCACCGCCGGGCTGGAAGCGGTGATCCACTTCCACAGCTGCATGGGCAGGTAAACGAACAGCCCCATCGCCAGCACTATGGCCAGCACCGTCGCAATGGGCATCATCAGCTTTTCAAATATCCTGTCCCAGGCGGAGGGCTTCTTGTCCTTCTTCGCTTCCTCCTCCTCGTCCTCTATGCCCGACAGCTCCGCCGAGCGCATCAGGCACTTGTAGCCAAAGGACAGCGAATCGATCATGTTGAATATGCCCCGAATAAAGGGCAGCTTCAGTATCTTCGCCCGGTCCTGCCCCTTGGTGGGGTATTCCTCCATGGTAATCTGCTTGGTGTTGATGTTGCGCACCGCCATGGCCGTGACCTTCGGGCCGCGCATCATGATGCCCTCGATCAGCGCCTGTCCGCCGATGCTCGTCTTTTTCGTCGCCATTCGTATGTTCCTTTCCAAAATGGGCGTAAACCCGTAATATCATTTCTATATTATTATACACCGCATCCCGCGCTTGTCAAATGAATTATAGCCGCGTTGTATTGACTGAGTATGAACAAATTAGTTAAATCTAACTTATTTAATGCCGTCCCGCGGCCAAGGCACATATGCCGTTGATGACCACCGCCGTCACCACCGCGTACAGCAGCCCCGGCACCTCGAAGCCCTTCACCAGGTGACCGCAGCCGTACAGCATTCCCACGTCGATGACCAGGCCGAACAGCCCCAGGGTCATGCAGCCCAGCGGCGCGGACACAAACCGCAGCACGGGCCGCAGCAGCAGGTGCGCAAGTCCCAGCAGCGCGCCCGTCAGCAGCGCGGGCTTCGCCTGCTCCAGCGTGGGCATCGCCCCGCCGTAATAACCCATCAGCGCCGCCACCATGGGCACCGCCAGCGTGCAGGTCGCGAATATGACCGCCCAGCGCCAACCCCGTTCCTTCTTCATGCTCCGTTCTCCTCCAACCATTTCCGGATTTCTCCATCGAATGGCAACCACGCCCCGCACTCCGGTGGTGGAGCCACAAAGCGCATGGGCTCATGCCGGGTGGGATGCTCCAGCGCCAGCGACGCCGCCCACAGCGCGATCTGCTGGCCCGGCTTCCCCCCGCCGTAGCGGGCGTCCCCCCACAGCGGAAAGCCCGCGTGGGCGTGCTGCACCCGAATCTGATGGGCCCGCCCGGTGTACAGGGTGACCTCGGTGAGCGTCAGGCCCTCCCGCTTCGCCAGGGGCCGTGTGCGCAGCCTGGCCGCCTTCGCCCCCGCCGTCCCCGGCGCAACCACCCGCACCGTGCCGGTGCGCCCGTCCTTGACCAGCGCGTCCTCCAGCGTCCGCTCGCCGGACAGCTCCCCCTGCAATACCGCCAGGTAGCGCTTGTCCTGCTCGTGGGCGGCAAAGGCCGCCGACAGCCGCGCGGCCGCCTTGGATGTGCGCGCCAGCACCATCACACCGCCCACGGGCCGGTCCAGCCGGTGCACCAGTCCCAGGTAGACGTTCCCAGGCTTTTGATATTTATTGCCAATGTAGCGCTTCATTATGCTCAGCAGGTCGTCGTCCCCCGATCTGTCCGCCTGTACCGGCAGATTCGGCGGCTTCACCACCGCCAACAGGTGATTGTCCTCGTACAGCACCTCGATGACAAACCGCCCCGCATGCACCCGATCGATCATCCGCTTTCCCCTCCGCGGGCATTGTACCATTCGCATGTAAAAAACAATTTGTGACTGTCCGGTCCCGGACCGAACAGCCACAAAATTCATTCTGATATCTTCAGCACCAGTGCTTGTCCGCGTATTCCAGCAGCTTTTCCGCGTCCGCGAGGGACATCTCCGGATACCACAGGAAGGTGCCCTTGACGCCGTAGCGCTGGACAATGTGATCCGTGCCCCGAATCCAGTCGTCCACGCCGCCGTTGCACACGTGCACCCAGATCGACTTCCCGGCGGCGGTAGCCTTGTCGTAGACGATGTCCCACTGCGGCTGGGTGCCGTCGGGGCCGGGCTCGCCGGGGGTCCATTGCAGGGCGTTCAGCCGGTCCAGGCTCATCAGGCTGTCCAGATGCTTGATGGCGCCGGGGCCGTCCAGGTGGTACATGGAGTAGTCCAGATGCTCGGTCTGATAGCGCAGCGAATCCAGCACGAATTCGTCGAACATATCGGTGGACATCATCGCCGAGGCGTCGCACTGGAGCTTTGAAAGCCTGCCGGGCGCCCATATCTGGAAGCAGTTGTAGGCGTTTCCGCCCTCCGCGTCCTTCACATGGGCATAGAAGGCGTCGAAGATCGGGAAATACGCCTTCGTAACCTGATCCACCCTTTCCTTCACCGTGTCGGGGTCCTCGATCAGATCCATCATCAGCTCCTGCGCGCCCCGTAGCGAGGAAAGCACGTCCAGGTTCTCCATCAGATCCGGCATGTCCAGCAGCACGTCGTCCCCCATCAGCGCCCGCGCGTCGGCCACCAGCCTGATATGGCGGCTGAACCAGCGGTCGTTGGGATCGAATTTCAGCTCGGGATGATCGTCCCACTCGTCCTCCACGCAGGGCTTGAACCAGATGGTGTCCTCGGAAAAGCCCACGTCCGATCCCAGATAGGCGGCGGTGGAGCCGGGGCCCAGGCAAACGTCCAGGTTCGGAAAGCTCTCCGCCAGGAAAATATGGTTCTGGCAGAAGCAGCGGTAGCGCTCCACCAGTCCCCGGGCATTCAGGTATTTATCGTCCAAATCCTTCCACCAGAGCGCCTCCGGAAGCGTATAGTACCGGCCCTGGCAGATGATGGAATCGTTGACCCCGCCCGGGGCCTTCTGTCCCACATACGCCTCCAGCTCCGGCTTGCGCGCCAGCACATGCATCAGCGGCCGCCCCGTGTTTTGCTGCTTCCAGTAGTTGCACCATTTTTCCCGGGTCTCCGGCCAGTTTTCCTTGTACAGCATATTTACGGCTCCTTCTATCGTAATGTCTTGGGGATTGACCCGCCCGTCGCATCCGCCGTCATCCCTTTACCGCGCCTGCGGTCACGCCGCCGATGATATACCTCTGCCCCACGGCGTAGACCGCGACCACGGGGATGATGGTCAGCACGATGTCGGCAAACACATAGTTCCAGTTGCTGCCCTCCTTGCCGAAGAACTGGTACACCGACATGGTCATCGGGTGCAGCTTGCTCTTTGAGGACAGGTACAGCGGCGTCAGGAAGTCGTTCCAGACGCCCATAAACTGGAGCACGAAGCAGGTCATCAGCGTGGGCTTCAACAGCGGCAGGATCACGCGGAAGAACATCGTGGTGGGCCTCGCGCCGTCGATCACCGCCGCCTCGTCCAGCTCCTTGGGAATGGTCTCGACAAAGCTGTAGATCGTGAACACGCAGAAGGGAATCATGGCGCTGGTAAACACCAGCACGATGCCCAGCCGGGTGTTGGTCAGGCTCATCCACTGGAACACGCGAACCAGCGTGATGTAGTTCACCGGGAAGAACAGGCCGCAGATGAAGAAGTAATAGATGAAATTGTTCAGCTTTGTGCGCTTGCGGCTCAACACATAGGCCGCCATCGCGCACAGCAGCACGCCGGCCGTCGTGGACGCAAAGGCGTAGAGCATGCTGTTGCCAAAGCCCGTGAGCAGCTTGGCCTTCTTGAAAACCTCGGGGTAATTGCTGAACACCCATTGGGTAGGCAGGTTCAGGTTCATGCGGGCGGCTTCGCTCTTGGTCTTGAAGGAATTGATGACCACCAGATAGAGCGGGGCCAGCACGATCAGCGACAAAAACAGGCAAAGCAGCTGTTTGAGCACCGTCTGAACGGTCAGGGGCTTTTTGTTCGGGTTCGTCATCGTCACAGCGCCCCCTTTCGACTCATCGTGCGCACGATCAGTATGCCCGCAGCCATCGTGATCAGCAGAAGTATCGCATTAAAGGCCGTGGCCAGGCCGTAGGCCCCCGAACCGTACAGCTGGAAGGAGTAGGTGGTCATGACCTCGGTGGCGTGTCCGGGGCCGCCGTTGGTCAGCACGTACACGATGTCGAACACCTTGAGACCGTAGGTGACGCCGAAGACCAGGTTGATCATGATCGCGCCCCGCATCATCGGCAGCGTCACATGGCACAGCCGCTGCCAGAAGTTCGCGCCGTCCACCTTCGCGGCCTCGTAATAGCTCTTGTCGATGGTGGACAGGCCCGTCATGAAAATGGTCATGACATAGCCGATGCCCCGCCAGGCGTCCACCATATAGATGGATTTCCAGACCACGTTCAGGTCGGAAAGCCACTTCTGCTTCAACGCCCCCAGGCCGATGGCCTCCAGCGCGCCGTTCAGCATGCCGTTCTTATAGTTCAGCACCGAGGTGAAGATGATGCCGATGATCACGAAGGGAATGATCGAGGGCAGGTAGAACACCGTGCGGTACGCGCCCATGCCCCGCAATCCCTCGTACAGTATGATGGCCAGGAACAGCGCGGGAATGATCTTCACCACGTTGGACACCAGGGTGAATTTCAGCGTGTTCCATATGCCGTTGGCATAGTTTTTGTTGGATGTAAAGATTTCGACGTAATTCTTCAGGCCCACGAAATTCAGCCCGTTCTTGGGGGTGTTCCGGCCCCAGTCGGTAAAGGAGTAGAACACGCCCAGCAGGCTGGGAAACAGGAAGAACACCACATACAACAGCAGTGGCAGTATAAGGAACCATTGGGGATAGACCTTTCGCTTGTTCATGTCATCGCCACCCTATTATAGATTACTGGCCGGACATCGAAGCTTCGATGCCCGGCCAGCGCTTTGGCCGTTTGCCTTACTTCCAGGCCGGGTCGCCGACGTTCGCGGCGGCTTCGGCGCGATAGCCGTCCATGCGGGACAGTACCTCGTTGGCGTCGATACCGCCCTGGACGTATTCGATCATATCCTGGCCGAACTGCATCCAGTAGTCGTTGGTGTACTTGGTGCCGTTCTGCAGCACG
>CACYZW010000151.1 GCA_902778995.1 uncultured Eubacteriales bacterium | reverse complement strand
ACCTCGTTGGCGTCGATACCGCCCTGGACGTATTCGATCATATCCTGGCCGAACTGCATCCAGTAGTCGTTGGTGTACTTGGTGCCGTTCTGCAGCACGCAGCACTCCATCTTCTCCGGGGGAACGGTGGCGATGAAGGCCTCCTCCTCGGGCAGCCAGTGCTGCTCGATGTCCACGTTCACATGCAGGTTGGTGTACTTGGGGCTGTTGTCCAGGATCTCCTGCAGGGATTCGGGCGTGCAGACGAACTGGAACCAGGCGCGCACCAGGTCCTCGTGCTCGGTGCCCTTGTAGCCGAACATGGTGGGGCCTGCGGGGCTGGTGGTGTACCAGGTGTTGTCGCCCAGGGGGCATAGGAACAGGCCGAACTCATCGGTGGTGCCGGTGTCTTCCTTGATCTGCTTGATGGTGCCGGAATTCTCGATGGTGAAGGCGACTTCGCGATCGCCGAACGCGTTGGACTGGTCGGTGTCGCTGGTGCCAATCCAATCCTCGCCGAAGTAGCCCAGGTCGGACAGCTCCTTGAACTGCTCCAGCACCTGCAGCATCTTCTCGTTGCCGGCGAAGGTGGCGGTGTTGTTGTTCAGCGCGTCGTACAGGCCGGGGGTCGCCTCTTCATAGACGCCGCCGATCTGGAAGAAGGCCAACTGGTGACGCCAGCCGGCAGCACCCGCCATGAACCAGGGGGTGATGCCCTTCTCGGCGATCTTGGCGCAGACGTCCTTGAGCTCCGCGTAGGTGGTGGGAACGGTCAGGCCCATCTCGTCGAACAGGGTCTTGTTGTACAGCATCACGTATTCGGGGCTGTTGTTCCAGATCTGCAGTCCGTACAGCTTGCCGCCGGAGATGCAGGCGCTCTGCCGGGACGCGGGCATGACGTTCTGCCAGTCCGCGCCGGTGAAATCGATGCAACGGTTTTCGGGATCGCCGATCATGGATTCGATGGCGCCCACGGGGTTGGACTGGATCCAGAACACGTCCGCGCAGGTGCCGTTGGCCAGGCCGCTGGTCAGAACGTCGAAGTACTGGTCGGCGGGCAGGGTCTGCAGGTCCACCGTCACGCCGTAGGTCTCCTCAAAGCGGGCGATGGTTGCGTCATAGCGATCGGCCATCCAGTCTGCGGAAACCAGTATGCTCAGCTCCTGGCCCTCGAACTGGCCTTCGTTGGGCACGGCTTCCACCACCACGTTCTCCGCACAGGCGCCCACAGCCAGGCTCGCCAGCAGCGCCAGACATGCGATCAGAGACAAAATCTTCTTCATCTGTCTGTTCCTCCCGTCAATCGTTTTCGTTAGACTGTGCACTATTTGCACAAGCCTTATCATCATTTTATCACAAAACACAATCTTTACAACATGTCTCACCACTAAGTTTATATTAAGTTTATTATAATTTTATTTCTCGGCATTTTTGACATCCTGTCCGCGCCATAGTATAATAAACTAAAAGCAAGAATACCTCGCAGCTGGGCTGCAAATCTCATAAATACGCGGAATACATTGAAACAAATGCCCATCGCCCCGGCTGCGCCGAACCGCCTCCATTCAGGAGAAAGGCTTTCGTATAAACCGCGTCGCCAAAGGGCTCCCTCTTCGAGGGCGCTGTCAGCCGCAGGCTGACTGAAGGCGTTCGTATTTGTACAGCCTTATACATTATCTACAGCCGCCTTGTCTGCACCGCTGTCGCCGGTACATGCACCAAAACCCCTTTTCTGGCTGCTTCACGGTAAATACGCGGCATGCACCGGGCATGACACGATACGTGTCGTCAACGTGACAGCCCGGTTCTTTACATTTTCACGAAAATCCGTTACCTTCATCCCGTCGCAGACACGCGATGAAAGGAAGGGTCAAAAATGAAAAGCAACGGAAGAAAAGAACTGATGCGGGGTATGGCGCTGCTGGCCGCATTTGTGCTGTGGACGGTACTGATCCAGGTCGTCGACGTGCAGTCGGCGGGGCCGAACGGATCAAAAGTCGGCTTCGCCGCGTTCAACGTGTGGTTTCACCGGCTGACCGGCGTCCACATGCCCGTCTACACGATCACGGACTGGCTCGGTCTCGTTCCGATTGTGATCTGCCTGTGCTTCGGGGGGCTGGGCCTCGTCCAGTGGATCAGGCGGAGAAGCCTGTTGAAGGTCGATCCGGACATACTGCTGCTGGGGGCTTACTACATCGTCGTCATCTTGGGCTATCTGATTTTTGAAATGATCCCGATCAATTACAGGCCCGTGCTGATCGACGGCGTGCTGGAGGCCTCCTATCCCTCCTCGACGACGCTGCTGGTGCTCAGCGTGATGCCGACGTTAAAGCTCCAGATTGACCGCCGGTGTAAACGCCCGTCCCTCAGGCGCGCCACCGCCGCCTTCGCCGCCGCGTTCTCGGCGTTCATGGTCGTCGGAAGGCTGATTTCTGGCGTTCACTGGGCCACGGATATCCTCGGCGCGATACTGTTGAGCACCGGCCTGTTCATCTGTTATCAATCCGCCGTCATCCTCGCAGACAGGGGAAATCGAGACCGCACCGGGAGGTAAAAGCCCATGGAGTTCAACGAAAAGCTCCAGGAACTGAGAAAGCGCCATTCCCTCACCCAGGAGGCGCTGGCCGAGGCGCTGTTCGTGTCCCGAACCGCCATATCAAAATGGGAATCCGGCAGGGGATATCCCAGCATCGACTCCCTGAAGGCGCTGTCCAAATTCTTCTCGGTGTCGATCGACGAACTCATCTGTTCGGACGAGATGCTTTCCGTGGCGGAAAATGAGCGAAAGGTGTTTGCCGGCAAATACCTCTCGCTGATTTGCAGCGCGCTGGACATCCTGCCGGCCATGCTGCTGTTCATCCCCGCCTTCGGCAACGGTTCGCATTCCCCTGTCGCCGTCTCCCTTTTCAATATCACCGGCCTCAACCCGTGGGTAAAGGCCGTATTTGCGGTCATGCTCGCGCTTTCGATCCTCAACGGGATCTGCGGAATCATCCTCGCCAGCTTCGATCAGCCCACCTGGCATCGGCGCAGCCGCACCACAGGCATGGTCCTGTCCATCGCCTGCGTCGCGGTTTTTCTCGCCACCCGGCAGCCCTACGCCGGAATCGTCTGTTTTGCGCTGCTGGTCATAAAGGGCTTCCTGATCGTCCAGGTGAAATAGCGTCCTGATGACCGACAGTCATCGACGGCGGCGGTCCGGCTGCGATGGTTACAACATTACAGGCTCAGGGCCGCCGCTGCACACTGTTTTCACGAATTGTCCCGTTTAAGGAAACACCGCACAATGTACAAGCAGGAAGAAAAGTAGTATAATAGAGACATGAACAAGCAGATGACGATATCGCTGATCAGCGACGAACTACGACAAGCAGCTACACCAAAGAAAGAGCTGCTAGATCGAATGGAAAAGATCATACCGTGGAGCAGGTGGATCGAGCTGGTACTGCCGTGCTATTACAAAGGAGAGCGCGGGAACAAGCCATATCCACTGGAGCGGATGCTGCGGATATACGTGATCCAGAACCTGTATAACCTGGGGGACATGACGGCGAAGAACGAGATTATAGACAGCCGGGCGTTTTCGGATTTTTGTGGGGTGGACTCGAGCAATCAGGTACCGGACGGGGACACAATCGGGAGATTTCGGAACATACTGAAGTCGAACGGTATGCAGGACAAGCTGTTCGACGATGTGGTACGGATACTGGAATCCGAAGGATTGATCTTGCATCGAGGAACGATCGTGGATTCGACGCTGATCGCATCGCCATCGTCGACGAAGAACAAGAAAAAGAGCCGGGATCCGGAAGCGCATCAGAGCAAGAAAGGGAATCAGTGGCATTTCGGCTACAAGGCGCACATTGGAGTAGATACGGATACAGGGCTGATTCATACCCTGGAAACGACAGCGGGGAACGTATCGGATGTATCGATGACCTCAAAACTGGTGACAGGCGCAGAAGAAGAGGTCCATGGAGACGCCGGATACGTGGGCGCCGACAAGCGAGAAGACGCAATCACGCGAAACAAATATGGAAAGAAGATCAAATATCGGATATGCCGTCGTCCCTCAACCCTGAAAAAGCTCAGTCGAAGCGGTCAGTATAAGGCAAGGAAAGTGGAATACAAAAAATCATCTGTACGTTGCAAGGTAGAACATGTCTTTGGTGTCGTCAAGAACCTGTTTCGATGTCGAAAAACACGATGCCGAGGCAGGGCAAAGGTAGACTCACAATTGAAGATGGTGTTCGCTCTGGCGAACCTCTTCCTGGCCGATAGCCGTTATGGGCTTCAGGCTTGAGTGAGTTTACCTTTGAGGCCCCGATGTGGGGTAGATATGCTTTTCCTTCGATTCGATGTGGCTGGTTTTCGTATAAACTCCTGTTGTGCGGTGTTTCCTTAAGGAAATACCGCACAATGCTCATGGCGATCACGAGCTGCAACAGCGCAGCCTGACCGCCTTTTACTTTTTTCAGTTTTCCATTGCATTTCCCCTGAAAATCGTTTACAATAGAGTATGGATATTTATGAGAGGTAAGGATCGCCCATGATACGACTGATCGCCACCGACCTGGACGACACGCTGCTGGACGCCTCGGCCAGGCTGACCCCCCGCACGCAGAGGGCGCTGGACGCGGCAATGGCCCTTGGCTGCGGCATCACGCTGTCCAGCGGCCGGATGATGGAGGCCATGCTTCCCTTCGCCCAAAGAATCGGTGTAAACGCGCCGATGCTGCTGTACAACGGCGCGATGATCTACGACCACAACTCAGACGAAACGCTGTACGCCCCCCGCATCGCCTTTGAGACGGCGCTGGGCATCGTAAAGCTGGTGGAGGCAATGGGCTTCTATATCCAGCTCTACCCCGGCAAGGGTTATTTTTGCAGCGAAATCCTCGACCGCACCCGCGCCTATGCCCGCCAGATCGACGTTCCGGCCACGCCGGTGCACATGCCCATGGCCCAGTGGCTGCAGCAAAACCCGTCCGACATGCAGAAGATGCTGATCATCGACACCCCCGAGGGCGCGGATCGCATCCAGGCCACGCTGCGCGACGCCTTCCCCCACGGCGCGTGCTACCTGAAATCGAAGCCCCACTACCTTGAAATCGCCCCCAAAGGCGTGGACAAGGGCCGTTCGCTGGCCTTCCTGGCCGAGCACCTTGGCCTGACCTGCGACGAGGTGATGGCCTTCGGCGACGGCCAGAACGACGTGCCGATGCTGACATACGCCGGCGCGGGCTACGCGATGGCGAACGCCTGTCCCCAGGCCCTGGCCTGCACCCCCCGCATCGCCCCGCCCAACACCGAGGACGGCGTGGCGCAGGTGATCGAGGCGTATATCCGTGAAGGCAGGATAGGCCCGATGAAACATGAAAAACAATAATTGAGAATTGAGAAGGGATGTTCAAATCCCCCAAGGGATTGGGTCTCATTGACTGTATGAAATCCGCCAGGATTGTGCCTTCAATGATCAGCCGTCATTTTTCAATGCTCAATTTACAGGAGGAACGACATGGTTTCCGAAGCAGATTTTGTCAAAACCCTCGGCCTGACCCGCGTGATGGCCACAGACGCCAAGACGCTGAACATCGAAGTCAGCAACACCAACCGCCCGGGCATGCAGTTTGCCAACTATTGGGATTTCTTCCCCTATGAGCGGCCCCAGCTGCTGGGCAAGGTGGAGATGACCTACCTGTCCCAGCTGGACGAGCTGACCCGGCGCGAGCGGCTTCAAAAGTACTTCAACTATCCCCTGCCCTGCATCATCATCTGCCGCGGCTATCCCTGCTTTGACGAGATGCTGGTGATGGGCATGGCCCGCAAGATCCCCATCTACTCCACCAACAAGGAGACCACCCAGTTCGAGCTGGACCTGATCGCCTACCTGCGGGACCGGCTGGCCCCCCGGGAGACCCGCCACGGCGTGCTGGTCAACGTGTTCGGCGCGGGCCTGCTGATCACCGGCAACAGCGGCGTGGGCAAGAGCGAG
>CACYZW010000150.1 GCA_902778995.1 uncultured Eubacteriales bacterium | reverse complement strand
TCCCGAAAGGGTTCAGGCAAATCTGTCAAAGGGGTGGTCTTGGCGGGGGAAGTGGGTCCCCCGCCAATTACCATTCGCCCGTAGGGTGAATGGTAACCGGTCCTTTCCGTCCTTCCCATTAAAATAACGTTTCCCTATGGCAATTCACAGCGGGATGTGCTATAATGACCATGTGTTTTTATCTTTCACCACGGGAGCGTGAGCGATTTGAACCATCTCAAGGCGTTTCTGGACATCATGCGGGCGGACGCGGCGCTGATCCATCGCCCCGAAAACATGCGCTGGCTCTCCGGCTACACCGGCGAGGGCTGCCTGTTCATATCGGGGAAGGACCGGGTCATCCTCACGGATTTCAGATACCTGGAGCAGGCCCGCATCCAGGCCCCCGACTGGGCGCTTACGCAGGTGTCCGGCGACGCGAAGTATCCGGTGCTGGCGGCGAAGCTGGCGCAGTCGGCGAACGCGAAGCGGATATGGGTCGAGACCGACTTCCTGACCTACGACGCGCACCAGGCGCTTGCCGCGGCCATGGCGGGCGCGGCGCTGGAGGGCATGGGCGACGCGGTGGAAAAGCTGCGCGAGGTCAAGGACGAGGCCGAGCTGGACAGCATACGCCGCGCGGCGGCCATCGCCAGCGACGCCTTTGTGAACGTGCTGCCCCGCATCCACGCGGGCATGACGGAGCGGCAGGTCCAGCGCATGCTGGAATTTGAGATGCTGGAGCTGGGCAGCGAGGGCACGGCCTTTGACACCATCGCCGCCGCCGGCCCCAACGGGGCGCTGCCCCACGCGAGGCCCTCCGACCGGGCGGTGCAAAGCGGCGAGCTGCTGACGCTGGATTTCGGCGCGACGGTGAACGGCTACCGCTCGGACGTGACCCGCACCGTGGGCTTCGGCAGGGTTTCGGACGCGCTGCGCGACATCTACGAGACCGTGCGCGAGGCGCAGCAGATGGGGCTGGACGCGGTGGCCGCGGGCAAGGGCGGCGCGGATGTGGACAGGGTCGCCCGCAATTTCATCGACGCCCGCTATCCCGGTTCCTTCGGCCACAGCCTCGGCCACGGCGTGGGCCTGTTCATCCATGAAAACCCCCGCCTCAGCGCCACCAGCACGGACGTGCTGGTTCCCGGCAACGTGGTGACGGTGGAGCCCGGCATATATGTTCCCGGCCTGGGCGGGTGCAGGATCGAGGACACGGTGATCGTGACCGGCGAAGGCTGCGTCAACACCATTTCCGCGCCCAAGCAGCTCATCGAGCTGTAGCGCGCTTCATCCGGCCCTGGGGCCGGTCAACTTCGACTATTTTATTGAGGAGGCACATTCCCCATGATCAATGCAAGCGATTTCAGAAACGGCGTCACCTTTGAGATGGACAACGGCGTTTGGACCATCGTGTCCTTCCTGCACGTCAAGCCCGGCAAAGGCGCGGCCTTTGTGCGCACGAAGCTGAAGAACGTCGTCACCGGCGCCGTGATCGAGCGCACCTTTAACCCCACTGAAAAATTCCCCAAGGCCTATATCGAGACCAAGGAGATGCAGTACACCTACAACGACGGCGATTTTTACCACTTCATGGACCTGGAGACCTTCGACGATCTGGCCCTGACCCACGAGCAGGTGGAGGACGCCATGCCCTTCGTGAAGGAGAACACCAACGTGACCGTGCGCTTCTTCAAGGGCGCGCCCTTCAGCGTGCAGCCGCCGAACTTCGTGGAGCTGCAGGTGACCAACACCGAGCCCGGCTTCAAGGGCGACACCGCCGCCAACACCACCAAGCCCGCCACCTTCGAAACCGGCTTGGTGCTGCAGGTGCCGCTGTTCATCGAGAACGGCGAGGTGCTGAAGATCGACACCCGCGACGGCGGCGAATACCTGGGCCGCGCCTGATCCCATTGAAGCATACAAACGCATTTCGCGGCCAGGCCGATGGCTTTGAACCAACGGTCCGGCCGTTCGGTGTTGCATATTTTCAGACCCCGGAACAATAATATTCCGATGAACGGAGGTGCAGTTATGGAGAATCTCGGCAAGAAGGTTGGATTTTTGAAGGGCCTGATGGAGGGCATGTCCTTTGATACCGACAGCGCCAACGGCAAGCTGATGGCCGGTATCGTGGGCCTCTTGGGCGATCTTTCCGATCGCGTGGAGGCCATCGACGATCTCCTGGAGGATTTGAACGACTATGTGGAGAGCATCGACGAGGATCTGACCCAGCTGGAGGGCTCCCGCGACGACGACGTGGACGGGCTCTTCGACGACGACGATGACGACGACTTCGACGACATGATGTTCAACAACGGCGAGGACAAGCTGCACCTGCTGCGCCCGGCCCCGAGAGAGGCCCCGGAGGAGGATTCCCTGGCGGGCCAGCTCTGCCCGGAGTGCCACGCCATGTTCGTCACATCCCTGAACGACCCCGCCGACGCGGAATACATCTGCCCCAACTGCAAAAAGCAGGTGCGTCCCGTGCCCCTGAGCCCGGAAAACGCGGTGGTCGCCAAGCCGGTGGAGAAGGAATGACGAGGGCTTGAGCATTCCAGATAATCACCTGCCGATGCAGGTGGTTTTTTATAGAAAGGCCGTAACCGTTCAGTCTGGCTTGGAAGAACTCCCTCAGTCTGGCCTAACGGCCAGCCAGCTCCCTCTGAGTGGGAGCCTATAGGTTGGATGACCGCGCCAAAAGCCTCCCTCTCCGAGGCATCGAGCGCCCGGAAAACAGCACGGTGTGCTGTTTTCAGTGAGATGGGGCGATAGGCCCGTGGTCGGTGGCCCGCGAAGCGGGTCGGAGGGAGTATAGGACTGAACAGATACGAAAGGCCGCACAATGCGCCATGGGCATTGTGCGGCCTTTCCCCATTGGAATGAATCCTCGCGGTTGAATCAGTTCATTGTGGTGTTGTTGGCGATGTATGTCTTCACCGGCTCGAAGGCCTTGGAAATCGCCTTTTTGTCCATCTGGTCGATGGGCTTCAGGTTGGTGGGTATGACGATGCCGCCCAGGTCGGGGCCCTCGCCGGTATACATCGTGACGTCGGCGCTCATGCCTGCCACGTTTGCGCCGTTGTTCAGGGTATAGGTCAGCGTACCCTTGCGCACGCCGTCCCCGCCCATGGTCGTATTGGCGTTTGCGGTGAGGCTCATATTGTCCAGCTGTGCGCTGAAGGACAGCAGGTCACTGTCTCCCTGCTTGCCGTAGGCAAATTCAAGCCACGACTTCTGGCCGAGGCCGCTGGCATCAAAGGTGATCTTCTGCAGGCCGTCCTCCTTGAACACCGCCATGGCAAAATCCAGGCCGCCGAACACGCTGAAGCCCACGTCGATCCTTTCCTCGGCGGGCCGGGCGATCATCGAGGCGGTCACCACGTTCAGGCTGAGGAAGCCCTTCTGGATGGAAATGGCCAGCCGCCAGCTGTTCATCGCGGAGACGATGCTCAGCGCGGCCACGCTGGTGGACTTTCTGCCGCTGACGATGCTGATGTCGCCGTCGACCTTCTGGGTCGTGCCGTCGTCGGAGATGGTGCCCTTGACGGTGGCGCCCTTGCCCTCGGCCTTCAGCTTTTCGAGCATCTCGGTCATCTGATTGAGCTTGGACAGGTTGCCGCCCTGGCTCTTTGCCATCTGCAGCGCCTGCTCCAGCAGCTTGTCAAATTCCGCAGCGGGAATCTCAAATTCGCTGACGCCGTTGCTGGTCCCGGTGATGTAGGGCGACAGCGCGCCGGTCAGATCCAGCTTCGGAACGTCCATGCCGGTGAGGGTGGGCATCTCCGCCTGGTCCAGCACCGATACCAGGGCGGGCACCAGGGCCGCCAGGCCCTCGTCGCCCAGCTGGGCCAGCTGCGCCGCCTGCGCGGCGGGGATCTGGGCCTTGTAGCCGTAGTCCATGCCGTCCACCGCAAAGACCATCTGTTCGCTTGACAGCTGGGCTACCGCCGTGGCCAGCGGCTCGCCGGCGCCGTCGATGAGCAGGGCGAGGGCGGGCAGGTTGTCGATGTTTTCCAGCACCAGGCTCACCGCATAGTCGCGGACCTTGACGGTGTGCGCCTTGTCCTGGAAGCACACGTTGTCCAGCGTCACCACTGCGGCGCGATTCTCGGCCAGCGCGCCCGCGCTCAGCAGCAGCACCAGTGCCAGGATTGCCGCTATCATTCTCTTCATGTCTTTACCTCCTTTGTATAAGCAACGGCGCATCATTCGCCGTCAGCCTTCGTGTCAGTATCCTCGATCATGTCGTAGCCGACCCAAACCTTGTAGCTGGAACCGTCAAAATCGTATTGCAGCTGCGCCCGGCCCTTGCGGGGATCCAGCTTGATGATCTGGGCGTCAAAATCGCCCATCATGGATTTCACCAGCTTGACCCGGTCGCCCTCCCGGTAGGTCTTCATGATCCCGAGGACGCCGTCGTGCTCATACAGCATTTTCGCGAACCTGAGGTCGTCCCCCTGGAGCCGGTAGCCCTCGTCGCGCTGGCCGAGGCAGCGGATCACGCCATCCATCATGCGAATATCCGTGAAGTTTTCGATGGGCGCCTCGGCGCAGACAAACACGTAACCTGGCAGATAGGGCTTCTCCTCTTCAAAGCAAGTGCCCTTGATCCATTTGCGCTGTATGATCCTGGGCGAAAAGGCCGTCAGACCAAACCGCTGACGGATGGCCGAGGCGACTAGCGCGCACTTCACCGTCGCGCAAAAAAAACAGTAGAAATACATCTGTCCATCTCCAGAAGGCGACACGTCGCCGACGATCGATGTCCATTATAGCGCATCCCGCGCAAATTGTCAAAGCAAGGGTGCGTTTGCCGCGGTTAATATGGAAAAGACAACCCCAAAATACAGGTTACGGCACGGCCTGCGGTGGCGCGTATACGCTGCCCGATTGGAAACGGGGACGCTGTGCAGGAATAAATGAAGGAAATCTGCCGTTATTTTTGCTAAAATGCAATTATCAATTCACATGAAAAATCCGCCGGAGGTTCTTTCCAAGTGTGAATTCCGTCCGGGGTTCCTGTTAAATTTTCAAATTCAATGGAAAAACAGAGGGTTTGACACATAAAACCCGGAGCGTAGGGTATTGACAATCCAAAAATGGTATGGTATAGTTTTAAATTACGTTAGTATGGCCAAAAAGCCGCTATGACAGCCAAAATGCCGCAGGCAACGGGGTTTTCGGAAAGAGGCGTCCGGGTTTCGACACTGATAATTCACATCGAAATTACGCTTTTACCGAAAAATAACAGCGTGCCTGGGCAGGCTGGCTGACGCCGGTGGGCGGGGCATGACGAAGAAGACAAGGGGTGATTAAGGGTATGGCATATCCGGTGCAGATGGGCAAACGCACGCGCATGTGCTTCGCGCGCATTGACGAGGCGCTGGCAGTACCTGATCTGATCGAGGTTCAAAAGAAATCCTACAACAGCTTTTTGAAGGAGGGCCTTCGCGAGGTGCTGGCCGACGTTTCGCCCATCACCGACTACAGCGAGAGCCTGATCCTGGAATTCACGGATTATTCGCTGGACGACAAGCCGAAGTATACCGTGGACAAGTGCAAGGAGCGGGACACCACCTACGCCGCGCCGCTGAAGGTGACGGTGCGCCTGACCAACCGGGATACCCATGAGATCAAGGAATCCGAGGTCTTTATGGGCGATTTCCCGCTGATGACCGAGCACGGCACGTTCATCATCAACGGCGCCGAGCGCGTCATCGTGTCCCAGCTGGTGCGTTCCCCCGGCGTGTACTTCGCCAAGGCCATCGACAAGACCGGCGCGAACCTGTTTTCCGCCCAGATGATCCCCAATCGCGGGGCATGGATCGAGTATGAGACCGATGCCAACGGCGTCGTGTTCGCCCGCATCGACCGCGCCCGCAAGCTGCCCGTGACGCCAGGCGCTGATCGAGATCTACAACAAGCTGCGCCCCGGCGAGCCGCCGTCGGTGGAATCCGCCACGAACCTGATCAATTCCCTCTTCTTCGACCCCAAACGCTACGACCTGGCCCACGTCGGTCGCTATAAATACAACAAGAAGCTGGCCCTGGCGCTGCGCATCTTCAACCAGATTCCCGTGGAGGATGTGGTGCATCCCTTCACCGGCGAGATCATTGCGCCCAAGGGCGAGGCGATCTCCCGCGAGGTGGCCGAGGCCATCCAGAACGCGGGCGTCAACATGGTGCGCGTGCAGCTGAGCGAGGCCGAGTTCAACGTCATTGGCAACAACTTCGCCTTCATCAAGCCCTTCATGGAGGGCTACGCCCCCGACCTGCTGGCCCAGTACGACGAGAACGAGATCCGCTTCTCCGAGCGGGTGCACGTGCCCACCCTGGTCAGGCTGCTGGATCGGGTGAAGGCCGACGGCGCGCCGCTGAACCAGGCGCTCAAGGAGGCCCAGAAGGATCTGATGCCCAAGCATGTGCTGGTGGACGACATCATCGCCTCCGTATCCTATCAGTTCGGCCTGTTCCACGGCCTGGGCGAGGTGGACGACATCGACCACCTGGGCAACCGTCGCCTGCGCAGCGTGGGCGAGCTGCTTCAAAACCAGATTCGCGTGGGCATGTCCCGCCTGGAGCGCGTGGTCAAGGAGCGCATGGCCATTCAGGACATCGACAAGGTGCGGCCCCAGGACCTCATCAACATCCGTCCCGTGTCCGCCGCCATCAAGGAATTCTTCGGAAGCTCCCAGCTGTCCCAGTTCATGGACCAGCCCAACCCGCTGGCCGAGCTGACCCACAAGCGCCGCCTGTCGGCCCTGGGCCCCGGCGGCCTGAACCGCGA
>CACYZW010000149.1 GCA_902778995.1 uncultured Eubacteriales bacterium | reverse complement strand
AGCACGCTGATAGTACTTGGCTGGAAACGGCCCGGTAGGGTAGGTCGTCGCCGGAATTCAACGAGAGTCATTCACTTGAGTGGCTCTCTTCTTTTTGTGCGTGAGCGCTGTTGCGTGGGTGCGGGGAAGGATGTGGCGGGACGAGAGTATAATGCGTCGGCTTGCTTTTCGGCCGGTATTTCTGTATAATAGCATTGCACAACATGGGTTTGCGGTGGCGTGGGAAAGGCGGTTAGGGCATGCGGTTATTCATTGCAATACAGCTGTCGAAGGGCATGCGGGATGTCATATGTGCGGTACAGGATTCGCTGTATGCCCAGGGGGTCAGGGGCAAATATACGCCCAGGGAGAATCTCCATTTGACGCTGGCGTTCATCGGCGAGTACAGCGATCCGGATTTTGTACTGGAGGTCGTGCGCAGCGTGCCCCTTGCGCCGTTTGAAATGAGGCTGGAGGGGGTTGGCGCCTTTGGGGATCTGTGGTGGATCGGCCTGGAGCGCTCCGAGGCCCTGCAGGGCTTCGTCAGAAAGCTGCGCCATGCGCTGGCGGAGGCGGGCATTCCCTTCGACAGAAAGCGCTTTACGCCACACATAACCCTTCTGCGCAGGGCGAGCGCGGACGCCTCAGGGCTGAGAGGAATAGCGGTGGAGAGGGCTGGAATGATCGTCGATCACCCGTCGCTGATGCGTTCGGACAGGGGAAAGAGCGGCATGATCTACACGGAAATCGAGTAAATCGTCGGATTCCATGAGTGGAGCGTGAGGCAAGTGAAGTGGTATTATATCGTGCTGCTGATATGCGTGATTATCGCGCCCTTTGACGCGCTTTACATGTATATCAAGGCGGAGAAGCGAAAGGAAGCCTTGAAAAAGAAGAGAAGCGAGGATCAGAAAGGGCAGAGGTAGCACCGCGTTTATTTTGAAGGCCGGAGGAGAAGGCTCATGGCGCGCGGGGCGGCGTGACGGTGGCAAGCCCCCATTCCTTTGGCTTGTACGTGCTGCGCCGCGATAAGGGTGTACGCATGCTTTGGTGAAGAACATCACAGAAAATAAACATATCATGACGGCTATGTCGGGAACTCAAAAAAGCCTCCTTTCGTCAAATGCACGAAAAGAGGCCTTCAATATCCTGTCTGTCAGGTAAACACGCGACGGGCGCAGTGGAAATTGCGTTTATAGTAGTCGGAAGAGGAGGAGACCAGCTCGCTGATGATGACTTCCCCGGCGGAATATGAGGCGTGGATGATCTCGCCTTCGCCCAGATAAATCGAGGCGTGACTGACGTCCGGGTCATCGTCGGTATGGAAGTAGACAAGGTCGCCGGGCGCCAATTCGTCGTAGGAAACCTCCATGAAGCGGGTGTCGTTGGCCTGCTTGGAGGTCGAATCCTTCAGCTTTACGCCGACCTGCTTGTAGCACCAGTAGGTAAAGCCGACGCAGTCGAATTTATCTGAGCCGAAGTGACCGCTCTTGTAGGGCTTGCCCAGCTTGTTTCGGGCGCATTTGAGGAGCTTCTCAATTTTGTCATTTTCAGAGGAGCCGTTGTCGAGAACCTGAAGCGATACGGTGCGAGAAACCTCGTTGTACATGGTTACGGTAATATTGCATGTTCCCGGCGCTATGGCGGTCACAAGCCCGTTTTCATCGATTGAAGCGACGCCGGGATCGCTGCTGGAAAAGGTGAAGCTGCCGCCGTAACCGTGGTCGAAGTCGATCTTGTACTGACCGCTCTGCCCCACCTTCAGCGAACCGTTCTTCGGGGAAATGGAAAAATTCCTCTTCTGCGGGGATTTCAGCACCTTGACCTTGCACTTTATCTCTTTTTTGTAGCCGTCGATCTTTGCGTAAATGGTGGTGCTGCCCTTCTTGACGCCGGTGATCTTGCCGGTCTTGGCGTTTACCCTGGCGATCTTCTTGTTGGCGGAGCGCCAGGTGATCTTCGGGGTCTTGCCGTTGGAGGCGTTTTTCGTAACCGTCAGCCTTGTGTATTTTTCCTTTACGCCGATGGTTATCGAGGAAGCGCTGAGCTTGTAGTCCGAGGATCTGTTGTCCTGAACGCCGTTGGGGTCCGTGGCCGTTGCTTCGTCCATGACCAGGCTGTTGAAGGCGTTGTCGTCAAGCGTGATAAGGCCGTCAAGGTCAAGGTCAAGGCTTCCGGACAACGGATCGTCGACTTCCAGAACCCCGGCTCCTTCTATAGCAATTCCGTCTGTTTCCGCGACAGCGGGACTTGTGATCGTTGCCAATATCAGCGCCAATAACAGCGCGAGGCGGATATATCGTTCCATAAACCGATGAGGCCTCCCACGTTATATAAAGTAAAATGCGACATATAAACCAATTATAAGCATTATACCACGAATTACAATAATTGTCAACGATTCGTAATAATTATGCATGACAAAATTGTGGCTTAAAAGCGCTGATTTGGCTAAAACAAAGTGAAATTAAATCGTTTTCGGCCCGTGGTAACGGAGTGATTCAGGCATGACACCCCGACGGACGCCGCATGAAAAGTGCATTTATAAAAACACATCGCCAAATTGACGCGGGTTTGCAATATTATTCCATTAAAGTCTGCAAAAAACTCTTAAATATGTCCGTCACAGACGGACTTGTATGGACGGGACGCACAAAAGAAGTCCGGTCGATGCAAAATAAAACAAATTTGGGGTTGCATTTGTTTTATGGAAAATGTATAATAACGCTATCCAAATTGACAGGAGGTATTTCCCCATGAAGAAGGTATTGGCAATCGTATTGGCAATGATGCTGGTTCTTTCCGCCGCGGCCATGGCCGAGACCGTGAAGATCGGCGTGTTCGAGCCCGCTTCCGGCGACAACGGCGCCGGTGGCAAGCAGGAGATCCTGGGCATGCAGTACGCGAACAAGGAGACCCCCACCGTGGAGATTGGCGGCACGACCTATGACGTCGAGCTGGTCTACGCGGACAACGGCTCCGATACCACCAAGGCGCCCTCTGCGGCGAGCTCCCTGGTTGACGCGGGCGTTTCCGTGGTGCTGGGCTCCTATGGCTCCGGCGTTTCCATTGCCGGCAGCGATATCTTCAAGAATGCTGGCATCCCGGTCATTGGCGTTACCTGCACCAACCCGCAGGTTACCGAGGGCAACACCCATTACTTCCGCATTTGCTTCACCGATCCCTTCCAGGGCCCGGTTCTGGCAAACTACGCCTACAACACTCTGGGCGCGACCACGGTGTATTGCCTGGGCGAGCTGGGCAATGACTATGACCAGGGCCTGATCAAGTACTTCGTCGATCCCTTCACGGCGCTGGGCGGCACCCCCATTCAGGAGTCCTTCCCCACCGGCACCTCCGACTTCACTTCCTACCTGACCAATGCGGCCAACTATGGCGCGCAGGTTCTGTTCTGCCCCGTGTCCATCGCCTACGCGACCCAGATCATCCAGCAGGCGGCCAGCCAGGGCGTGGGCTTCACGCTGCTGGGCGGCGACACCCTGGACAGCAATGTCGTGGCCGAGGCCACCAAGGGCACCAAGGTTGAGCTGACCGTGACCACCTTCTATCAGGAAGGCGCCAACCCCGATTTCGACGCAGGCTTCAAGGCCTGGCTGAACGAGGATTCCGAGGCCCTGACCAACAACGGCGGCAATGACATCATCTCCGCTGTCAGCATCATGGGCTACGACGCCTATTATACCGCCCTCGAGGCCCTGAAGGCTGCCGGCTCCACCGCGCCCGCGGACGTGATGGCGACGCTGCCCTCCGTGGTGTACGACGGCGTTTCCGGCCACATTGAGTTCAACGAGACGGGCGACGCCAAGCGCGATTCCGCCGTCGTCAAGAAGGCCAACACCGAGACCGGCGACTGGGAGTTCGTGACCACTCAGACCGTCGAATAAGACGTTGCCGACACATTCGGCGGAGGCCATCGCCTCCGCCGTTTGTCGGTTTATTCAATGGGGAATTAGGAATGGGGAATGTGGAATTGGAGCTGGTTGCCACCACGCTTTCTGTTCCAGGTTTGTCAGAAGAACTGGCGGTAGCCGGTAATCCTTCATTCCCCATTCCCAATTCCCCATTCCCGATTTCAATTCCAAAGGAGCGTTCCCGAAATGTGGAATACCGTATTTCCCTATATCCTCTCCGGCATATCGGTGGGCGGGCAGTACGCGCTGATCGCCATCGGCTATACGATGGTTTACGGCATACTGCGCCTGATCAACTTCGCCCACGGCGATGTGTTCATGGTGGCCGGCATCATCATGGTGTACATGGCGGCCAGCGGCGTGCCGCTGTGGCTGTGCATCCCGCTGGTGCTGGTTCTGACGGCGCTGATCGGCTTCGTGATCGAGCGGGTGGCCTACAAGCCGCTGCGCAACGCGCCCCGCATGAGCGCCATGATCTCGGCCATCGGCGTCAGCTACACGCTGCAGAACCTGGTGCTGTACATCACCGGCGGTCTGAACCAGCTGTATCCCACGATCCCCTGGATTTCCGATTCCATGACCATCTTCGGCGCAACCACCAAGGTCGTCACGGTAGTCACCCCGATATTGACCATCGTGCTGGTGGTGGCGCTGGTGCAGCTGATCAACCACACCAAGATCGGCATGGCCATGCGCGCGGTCTCCCGCGACTTTGAGACCAGCCAGCTGATGGGCATCAAGATCAACAACGTGATTTCGATAACCTTTGTCATCGGCACGTTCCTGGCAGGCGTGGCATCGATACTGTACTTCACAAACTATACCACCGTCATACAGACCTCCGGCGCCATGCCGGGCCTGAAGGCCTTCGTGGCGGCGGTATTCGGCGGCATCGGCTCCATCCCCGGCGCGGTCGTGGGCGCGTTCATCATCGGCATCGCGGAGAATATCATCAAGGGCCTGGACATCATACTGTTCAAGCTGGGCGTGACCTCCGGCCCCATGGGGCTGGCGACATTCTCCGACGCCTTTACGTTCGCGCTGCTGATCGTCATACTGGCCGTCAAGCCCACAGGCCTGTTCGGCGAGAAAATTACTGATAAGGTGTGAGGTGAGCGGAATGAGCAATATGATTTCTCAAAAGAAAAAAGTGGATTCCGCCACGATCATCTCGGCGGTCATTGTCGCCTGTGTCTATATCGCCGTGTTTATCGCGGAGCAGACCATCGCGCCGACCTCCATGCTGTTCACGGTGCTGAAGAAGGGCGCGACTTATGCGCTGGTGGCGGTGTCCATGAACCTGCTGAACGGTTTTACGGGCATATTCAGCCTGGGCCAGGCGGGCTTCATGCTGATAGGCGCCTACACCTACGGCATATTCACCATTCCCGTCGATCAGCGCATGAGCGTCTACCAGTACTACAACGGCGGCGTCGTGCAGTTCGTATTGCCCTGGTTTGTGGCGATGCTGCTGGCCGGACTGATCGCCGCGTTCTTCGCCTTCCTGATCGGCATGCCGGTGCTGCGCCTCAAGAGCGACTACCTGGCCATCGCGACGCTGGGCTTTGCGGAGATCATCCGCGCCGTGTTCCAGTGGGACAAGCTGGGCCCGGTCACCAACGGTTCCAACATGCTCAGGCTGTTTCCGTCGTTCAATGACTTCAACATCGTCGGCGCGGACGGCAGGGTGTCGGTGTATCTGTCCACGCTGGTGCCCATGCTGATCGCGGGGCTTTGCATCGGCGTGATCATACTGCTGATCAATTCCACCTTTGGTCGGGCGCTGAAGGCCATCAAGGACGACGAGATCGCCGCCGAGGCCATGGGCATACGCCTGGCCAGCCACAAGCGCCTGGCGTTCTGCGTCTCTTCGTTCTTCGCGGGCGTGGGCGGCGCGATGCTGGCCATGTACCAGACCACCGTGCAGGCCAAGGGCTTCACCACGGCCATGACCTATGAGATATTGCTGATCGTGGTCATCGGCGGCATCGGCTCGGTGACGGGCAGGAAGCAGATGATCGGCAATTTCGAGGTGCCGCTGCTGCGCAACGGCTTCCGCCTGGTGGTGTTCTCCATCATCATCATGATCGTGGTGCTGTTCTTCCGACGGGGCATCATGGGCACGAAGGAGCTGCCGGACCTGATACGCCAATGGCAGGGCAGGGGCAAGGAAAAGGGGGCGCAGGTTAAATGAGCACTGAAAACGTTCTTCACATCGACCATTTGACCATGCGCTTCGGCGGCGTCGTGGCCGTGAACGACCTGTCCATGGACATCAACGAGGGTGAGATCGTGGCCCTGATCGGCCCCAACGGCGCGGGCAAGACCACCGCCTTCAACATGATCACCGGCGTGTATACGCCCACCGAGGGCAAGGTCATACTGAACGGCCAGGATGTCACCGGCAAGCGGCCGGACGAGATCACCAAGCTGGGCGTGGCCCGCACCTTCCAGAACATCCGCCTGTTCTCTTCGATGACGGTGTTTGAAAACGTGCTGACCGCGCGGCATCTGCGCCGCACCAGCAACTTCCTGACGGCCACCTTCCGGCTGAACGCGGCCGAGGAAAAGAGGATGCGGGCCGAGACCGAGGCGCTGCTTCGGGAGGTGGACCTGTACGACCTGAAGGACGAGATGGCCACCTCGCTGCCCTACGGCAAGCAGCGGCTGCTGGAGATCGCCCGGGCGCTGTCCACCCAGCCGAAGCTGCTGCTGCTGGACGAGCCCGCCGCCGGCATGAACCCCCAGGAGACCGAGGAGCTGGGCGAGTTCATCAAGC
>CACYZW010000148.1 GCA_902778995.1 uncultured Eubacteriales bacterium | reverse complement strand
ATAGATGGTGGGCAGGGGTGGATTCGAACCACCGAAGCGTTCCGCGGCAGATTTACAGTCTGCTCCCTTTGGCCACTCGGGAACCTACCCACAATTCCCATGTTGCCTTGCTTCAAAGAATGGAGCTGGCGATGGGACTTGAACCCGCAACCTGCTGATTACAAATCAGCTGCTCTGCCAATTGAGCTACGCCAGCCTATCCTTCGATCGACGGCGACACCTTTCAGCATCCGGCTTCAAGTGCCTCATTGCGTCGGCAACAATATGTATTATACACGTTTTTCCGGGATTGTCAATACCTTTTTTTGTTGAGATTTGTTGTACCGGCTTACCCGGTTTCTGTGGTCCATCCCCCGCTGTGCCGCCGCTGAAAGCAGGAACAAGCGCGGCGACAAGGCCACGCCGAAGGATGATTTCAACATAAAGATCATCGCACGGCCCGCGTCCGCCGTTCCGGCGCTGGCCCAGTGCACCGCCACATTTGCGGCCATGGCCTGAACTTTGAGGGCGACGGGCCCCTGTTCGGGTTCACCACGGGCAGCAGAAGGGCTGCCCGGGAGGGCTGGAATGATTTCAAAAATGTGATTGTGTTCACAGGGGCCTGTAATGACACGCTGCCGCCCCCCGATTGTAAACGGGCCCTGTGTTGCTGCACTGTTCCGGCTTTGTTTCACTGTGATTCATATCAAGTTCACGATTCCGGGTTATACTGATACCATCAGCTCAGGCAGGGCTGTTTAGAATAGATCTCCCCCCTTTACACTGACCCCCGGTCGACGTGGATGTCTGGCAGGCAGCCGCGCCGGCGCGGGGGTCAGCTGTTTCGCCTTTCACAGGCACAACAGCATGCGTTACAGCGATGGCGCGCAATCCACAGCGAAAGAGATCGTTGTTTTTGCGTCCAGATCATCCTTGATCCAATGACCCTGGGTATTTGCCGTCGCTCTCATAAATTAGTAATCTGATTACAAATCGACTATTGTTAAAGGAGGACCCATCTGCTATAATAAATCCGTTGAGTATAGAAGACTGGCAGCTGTTCAGTGCCCTGCTGCAGGCACCTGCTTTGAAGGGCGCTGACCAGCCGAAAGGCCGGACTGAGGGCGTTTCCCCGGCGAGACGGAAGCTTGCGAAAATCATAGAAAACGAGCCCCGGGAGAAGCCCGAAAACCCCTGAAAACAAGGAGATGTGAGGCAATATGAAATTAGGCGTCGTCGGCCTGCCGAACGTGGGCAAAAGCACGCTGTTCAACGCCATCACCTGCGCGGGCGCGCAGGCGGCGAACTATCCCTTCTGCACCATCGAGCCGAACACCGGCGTGGTGGCCGTGCCCGACCACCGGCTGGACGTGCTGGCCGACATGTACCACCCGGAGAAGTACACCCCAGCCACGCTGGAATTCGTGGACATCGCCGGCCTGGTGAAGGGCGCCAGCCGCGGCGAAGGCCTCGGCAACAAGTTCCTCAGCCACATCCGCGAGGTGGATGCCATCGTGCACGTGGTGCGCTGCTTCGTGGACGACAACGTGATACACGTAGACGGCAGCGTCGACCCCGCCCGTGACATCGACATCATCAACACCGAGCTGATCCTGGCCGACATCGAAACCGTCACCAAGCGCTCGGAAAAGGCCGCCGCCATGCTGAAAAAGGGCGAGAAGAAGTACGCCGTGGAGGCCGAGGCCGGTCAGATTCTGCTGGAGCACCTGAACGCGGGCAAACCCGCCCGCACCGCGCCGCTGGACAAGGACCAGCAGGCCGTGGTGCGCGATTGGTTCCTGCTGACCGGCAAGAAGGTGATCTACGCTGCCAACATCGGCGAGGAGGACCTGGGCAAGGACGAGGCCGAGCTGCCCCTGGTAAAGCCCGTCCGGGAAATCGCCGACAGCGAGGGCGCGGAGGTATTGGTGATCTGCGCCTCGGCGGAGGAGGAAATCTCCCAGATGGAGCCGGACGAGAAAGCCATGTTCCTGGAGGACATGGGCATTGGCGTCTCCGGCCTGGATCGGCTGGTGGTGCTGGGCTACCGGCTGCTGGGCCTGATCTCCTTCCTCACCGCCGGCCCCAAGGAGGTGCGCGCCTGGACCATCGTAAACGGCACCAAAGCCCCCCAGGCCGCCGGCAAGATTCACACCGACTTCGAGCGCGGCTTTATCCGGGCTGAGATCGTGTCCTACGACGACCTGATCCGGGAAGGCAGCATGAACGCCTGCAAGGAAAAGGGTCTGGTGCGCAGCGAGGGCAAGGAATATGTGATGAAGGACGGCGATGTGACGCTGTTCCGGTTCAACGTGTAAGACATGGCGGGGGACCTTCTTCCCCCCCGCCAAACGGTGCCGCGCCTCAAATCTCTGGTTTGGGCCGTCGGCAGTCCGGCCTGCAGGCCGGACCGGCAAACCTCTTGGGTTGGCTTTGCGTCTCCCCGACAAATCAGCATTTACGCGCAACATAAGCGCTCCCGCCAAAAAAACAAAGCTATGCAGGATCCGATCTATTCCAAAATCACATCCACGCCCCGCCCGACGCTGTTTGCGGCGAGCGGGTTTGTGCTGTTAGCCGTGATCGGGCTCTGGATTTCCACACTGGTCGAAGTCCTGTTTCCCAATTCCGGCATCGCCCTCGTCAACGCGCTGTACTATCTTCCCTTCATGGTGCTGCCGGTGGGGCTGTACATGCGCCGCCGGCCGGGTCTGGGCGCGGCCATGCGGTTGAACGCGATGCCGCTGCTCCCCACGCTCTCCGTGGCGCTGCTGGGGCTGTTGACCGTCTACGTTGCCAGCCTGCTCTCCGCAGCCTGGGGCGCGGGCCTGGACGCGCTGGGTCTGCGCAGCATGGACGGTTTTCCCCCGGCCCAGAGCGAGCGGGAGTTGCTCCTTTCCATACTGACCCTTGCCGCCATGCCCGCCATATGCGAGGAGCTGCTGTTTCGCGGCTTCGTGCTGGCCGCCTGGGAAAGCCGGGGCACCCGGTTCGCCATAGGCGTTACGGCGCTGCTGTTTGCGCTGCTCCACGCCAACCTCTACGGCCTGCCCGCCTATCTGCTGGTCGGCGCAGTGGCCGGTTTCCTGGCCTATGCCCTGGATTCCCTGTATGCCGCCATGATCTATCACACCGTCTACAACACCGCCTGCCTGGTGATCCCCTTCCTGGCCGGCATAAACAGCGGGACGGACGCGCCGCCCATCGACGCCGCCGCCGTGCTGTCGCTGGCGATTCAGACGGCGATGATCGCCGCGATGATGGCCATGCTACTGTTAACGCTGCGCTTGCGTGCCAGGCGCGAGGGCATCGAACCCATTCCCCGCATCCGCCGCCCCCTCGATCCCCGCGACCGCCTCATGCTGATGGCCGCGCTGCTGGCGATGGCGGCGAGCACGGTGATCCTTCTGATGCTGTAGGATACAGACCGCACGGGGGGTTTCTTCCCCCATTCCTTCTCATTCAATATCCCAATCCGAACGGGAGGCACACATGAATGGCGTCATACTCTGCGTGGGCAAGCTGAAGGAGAAGTGGCAGCAGCAGGGCTGCGCCGAATATCTGAAGCGCCTGTCCCGCTACGGCAAATATGAAATTATTGCCGTGGACGATGTGAAGGACCCTGAAAAGCCCAGCGATGCCCTGATCCGGCAGAACATGGATCGGGAGGGACAGGCGCTGCTCCGGCACATCCGTCCCACGGATCGGGTCATTTGCCTGTGCATCGTGGCTGAAGCGCCCGATTCGGTGGCGCTGTCCAAAAAAATGACAGCCTGGAGCGGCGACGGGCGGCGAAACGTGTTCGTCATCGGCGGCAGCAACGGCCTGTCGGAAGCGGTTCTGTCCCGGGCCGACGTCCGGCTGTCCTTTTCAAACCTCACCTTTCCCCACGGACTGATGCGGGTCATTCTGCTGGAACAGCTCTATCGCGCCGAGCGCATACGCGCGGGAGAGCCGTATCACAAATGAGCGTTTGCCTTACATTTGCATTATTATGTTGTTAAAATCGCGCTTTTGGCGTGATTTTTTGTTGACATCATATTTTTCTGCAATTATAATGGCTTCATAATTCATTTTAATAGTCTGGTAAAGTGGTATTAATCTGAATCACGAAACCGGAAGCGGAAGCGAACAACCAAAGGGGGATTTGCCATGAAGAGATTAGCCGGTCTGTTACTGGCGCTGCTACTGCTGTTCAGCCTGACCGCCCTTGCGGAGCAGTCGGCGGAGCCTGTCGTCGAAGCCGTGGAAGAGGCTGCCCAGGTCGTAAACGAGACCGTGGAGACGGCCATCGACGAGGCTGAAACCGCCTCCGGAGGCTTTCTGGACGGCGTGGCGAAGGTCAACGGCGTCGTAAACGGCATTGTATGGGGCGCCCCGGCGCTGGTGCTGCTGGCCTTCGTGGGCATATTGATGACCGCCCTGACCAGGGTATTCCAGCTGACCCATTTCCGCCACTGGATGAGCAAGACCATCGGCGCGGTGTTCCACGACAAGCACGTCACCGGCCACACCGCAGACAAGAGCATCTCCCAGTTCCAATCCCTCTGTACGGCGCTGGCCGCAACGGTGGGCACCGGCAACATCGTGGGCGTGGCGGGCGCCATCATGGTGGGCGGCCCGGGCGCGGTATTCTGGATGTGGGTCATCGCCTTCTTCGGCATGATGACCAACTATTCCGAAAACGTGCTGGGCATCTTTTACCGCCGCAAGAACACCCACGGCGAATGGTCCGGCGGCGCGATGTACTACCTGCGCGACGGCCTGGGCAGCTTTAAGGGCTGCAAGGGCATCGGCACGGCGCTGGCGTGGCTTTTCAGCCTGTTCTGCCTGCTGGCCTCCTTCGGCATCGGCAACATGACCCAGGTCAACTCCATCTCCGGCAACATGCACACCGCCTTCGGCGTGCCCGCCTGGGTCACCGGCGTGTTCGTGATGATCATGGTCGGCTTGGTGGTCGTGGGCGGCCTGAAGCGCATCGCCGCCGTCACGGAGAAGATCGTGCCCTTCATGGTCATACTGTACATGCTGGGCTCCATCGTCATTTTCGTCACCAACATCTCCCAGATCGGCGCGGTGTTCTCCGCCATCTTCCGTGGCGCGTTCGCCGCGAAGGCCGCAACCGGCGGCGTGGTGGGCTACGGCATCAAGCTGGCCATCGAGCAGGGCATGAAGCGCGGCGTGTTCTCCAACGAAGCCGGCCTTGGCTCGTCGGTCATGGTCCATTCCAATTCCAACGTGAAGGAACCGGTCAAGCAGGGCATGTGGGGCATCTTCGAGGTGTTCGCGGACACCATCGTGGTTTGCACGATGACCGCCTTCTCGGTGCTTTCCTCCGGCCTGGTGGACCTGAACACCGGCGCCACCGTGGCCGAATACAATGGCGTGGCGCTGACAAAGGCCAACCTGGTATCCACCGTGTTCCAGATTCGCTTCGGCTGGATCGGCTCGGCCTTCATCGCCGTCTCGATCATGCTGTTCGCCTTCTCCACCGTGCTGGGCTGGAGCCACTACGGCACGAAGGCGGCGGAATACCTGTTGGGTGAAAAGCACACCATCCCCTACCGCATCGTATTTGTATTGCTGGTGTTCGGCGGCGCGGTGATGGGCGACAACCTCGCCTGGGACTTGGCGGACACCTTCAACGGCCTGATGATGATTCCCAACCTGATCGGCGTCATCGCCCTGTCCGGCATCGTGGCGAAGATCACAAGGAACTACATCAACCGCACCTTCCACGGCTCCGGTGAAGCGCCGATGTACTCCGCCTTCCCGGATGTGCAGCGGGAGCAGGAGAGAAGCTGAGTTTAACTAATTTTTCTGTCAGCCGCCCCGGCGCTTATCGACGCCCGGGGCGGTTTTGCGTCCACGCAAGGAGACAGGCGCGAAGCGAGATGCCGGGGACCCCATCCGGCGCTGCGCGTCGCCTTCCCCAAAGGGGATGTTACTGCTCAGGGTTCCCCTTTCCAATCGGGGGCGGCGGCGTGTACGCCGACCCCGCAGGTATTTTTATGGCGGAAAATCCCATTTTCCAGAAGAAAAATGCCTTCCTTGCAGATTTTGCGGCCAGATTATCTGCGATAATCAAGCAAAATCTGTGGGGG
>CACYZW010000147.1 GCA_902778995.1 uncultured Eubacteriales bacterium | reverse complement strand
GCAGAGGAAGATGCGCATCGGCTACGCCCGCGCAGGCCGCATCATCGACGAGATGTCCAAAAGGGGCATCGTCTCCGAGGCCGACGGCTCCAAGCCCAGGGAGGTATTGATCTCAAGGGAGCAGGCCAGGGAGATGTTCGAGGACTGCGCATAAGCCGACGGGGCCAGCTGCCAACGGCCAAAGCGACGATTTCCCGCGCTGTTGATTCAGTCGCGGGAAATTTTTTATTGAATATGGCAGTGAGAAGAGCTGTTTATCGAAGGTTTGGAAAACCCACTGTCCGCCAACGGCCTGGACATCGGGGGCTGTTCCCTTCCGATGCCGCCTGCGGGTAAATAGTAATATTTTTTTCTGGTTTTTTAGTCCAAAAAAATGCCAAATCAAATTGACAAAACCCTTTGATAATAGTATACTATAAACGAAATTAATTTACATATAATTATTTGAAAGGGGATACCACAATGGCCGGAAAGTTCGTCGTCATCACCGCAAAAAACGGTGAATTCACCTTCAACCTGAAAGCCTCCAACGGCGAAGTCATCCTGACTGCTTCTGAAACCTACACCACGATGAGCGCCTGTGAAAATGGCATCGCCTCGGTAAAAAAGAATTCGGGCGTGCACATTGAAGACCAGACCCGCGGCGAGGAACAGAAGTGTCCGAAATACGAGCTCTACAAGGACAAGGGCGGTGAATTCCGCTTCCGCCTGAAGGCCGCCAACGGTGAAATCATCGGCAAATCCGAGGGCTACAAGGCCAAGGCCAGCGCCAAGAAGGGCATCGCCTCCATCGCGAAAAACGCGCCCGAAGCGCCCACCGTGGTCATCGAGCCGGAAGAAAAATAACCTCGATAAAGCCGCCCAAAGGGCGGCTTTTTTGTTGACATTCCGCACTGCCAGCGCTTATAATGTTGATATGATGACAAGAAGATATTATACGCGATCCAACGTTCACAGCCACACCACCTTTGCCGACGGCCGCGACACCGCCGAGGAGATGGTTCGCGCCGCGCTGGCCCTGGGCTTTCACACCCTGGGCTTTTCGGAGCACGGCCACGCCGATTACGACGACAATTCCATGACCCTGGCCGAGGAGGGGGAATACCGCTCGGAAATTCGCCGCCTGAAGGAAAAATACGAAGGCCGGCTGAACATACTGCTGGGCTACGAGCACGACTGGCTGTCGCCGGCCAACGTGTCCGAATATGAATACTACATCGAATCGGTTCACTACGTCGACAGGGACGGCGCGCTGTTCTGCGTGGACAACACCCGCGAAAAGCTGGTGAACGCCGCCCGGACACTGTACGGCGGCGACATGTACGCCCTGTGCCGGGATTACTTCAGAACCGTGTGCGAATCCATACAGGGCACGGGCGCGGCGATCATCGGCCACATCGAGCTGGTGATGAAGTTCAACGAGGCCCGGGACCTGTTCGACGACGCCGACCCCCGCTATCTCGGCCCCGCGCTGGCGTGCGCCGAGGTTGCCGCCCGCAGCGGCAGGCTGGTGGAGATCAATTCCGGGGCCATCTCCCGGGGGTATCGCACCCAGCCCTATCCCAGCGCCGCGATGCTGCGCCGGGTGGCCGAGTGCGGCGGGCGGATCATATTCACCAGCGACTGCCACAACAGCGACTACCTGGATTGCAACTTCGATCAATCCGCGGAATTGGCCCGGGCCTGCGGGTTCAGGACCGCCTGGGAATACCGGGGCCCCGAGGCCGTGGAATACAGATTGTGACTATTCAGTCTGCGACTGAATAGTCACTTCGGACGGGGGGCGCTGCCCCCCGCCGAGACCACCCCCTGACAGATTTGCCTGAATCCCTGTAGGATTCCGGGCGGCAAATCTGCAAGGAAGTAATTTTTCTTCTGGGAAACAGGATTTCCCGACAGAAAAATTACCCCGTTGCCGCCGCACATGTCGCCGGCAACGATTGAATGTCAGAAGGGCCCTGCCCCTCTGATACCTCCCCATAAGTTGATTGGGGTTGGATGAATTGTGACGGAGGTTCGTTCATGTCCAAGCGCGTCGCCCTCTTCGCGGGCTCCTTCGATCCCTACACCAACGGCCACCACGACATCGTCCGCAAGGCGGCGGCGCTGTTCGACGAGGTGGTGATACTGATCGGCGTGAACGTCAACAAGCGCCGCACCTTCGACGCCGGAGCCATGCGCGACGCCATACAGGCCGCCGTGGACGCGGACGGCCTGAACGCCCGGGCGGTGATTTACAGCGGCCTGGTGGCGGATTACTGCGCGGCGCACGGCATCCGCTGGTACGTGCGGGGGCTGCGCAACGCCGCCGATTACAGCTATGAGGAGGTCAACGCGCCGGTAAACAAGCTGCTGAACCCGGCGCTGGAGACCATCTATCTGCGGGGGGAGGAGACCGCCCTGTCCTCCAGCCTGATCCGGGAGCTGATGGCATTCGCAAAGCCGGTGGACGGGTTCGTGCCATCGCAAATAGCGGAAATTATCTGTCCTCGCGAAAGGGAACAGGGACAGCGAGCGCCCGGAAAACAGGAATAGTGATTTCTGTATTTTCGTTGTGGATAGTAACTGTTCAGTCTGGCCTTGAGGAACTCCCTCAGTCTGGCCTAACGGCCAGCCAGCTCCCTCTGAGAGGGAGCCTATAGATTGGATAACCGCGCCAAAAGCCTCCCTCTGAGAGGCATCGAGCGCCCGGAAAACAGCACGGTGTGCTGTTTTCAGTGAGATGGGGCCGATAGGCTCGTGGTCGGTGGCCCGCGAAGCGGGTCGGAGGGAGTATAGGACTAAACAGATACTGTGGATATATGATTGTATTGTCCATACGGCATCAATATAGAAAAGAGCTTACAAACCATGAAAAAGATAGGTATGATCTCCCTGGGCTGCGCAAAGAACCGCGTGGACAGCGAAAACATGCTGGGCATGCTGGCGGCCAGGGGCTTTGAAATCGTCAGCGACCCCGCCGAGGCGGACGCGCTGTTCGTGAACACCTGCGGCTTCATCGAGAGCGCCAAGGAGGAATCCATCGACGCGATCCTGGAGATGGCCCAATACAAGAAGCTGGGCGACAAGAAGCTGTTCGTCACCGGATGCCTGGCCCAGCGCTACCCCGAGGCGCTGATGGCTGAAATTCCCGAGATCGACGGGCTGATGGGCGTGGCGGAATACGCCCGCCTGTTTGAAATGATGGAGGCCGCCGAGCGCCGGGAGCGCCCCTGCTACACGGCCAACGGCGCGCGCTTCCTGCATACCCCCAGGGTGCTGACCACCCCGGGCTACAGCGCCTATGTGAAGATCTCCGACGGCTGCGACAACCGTTGCACCTACTGCGCGATACCGCTGATTCGCGGCGGCTACAGCTCCCGGCCCTTCGACGACATCGTCCGGGAATGCGAAGGGCTGGCCGAGGGCGGCGTGACCGAGATCACGCTGATCGCCCAGGACACCAGCCGCTACGGCTGCGACATCGGCGACGGCCACTACCTGCTACCGGAGCTGCTGGAGGCCGTCAGCGCCATCGAAAAGCTGCACTGGGTGCGGGTGCTGTACTGCTATCCCGACAGCACCGAGGACCGGCTGCTGGACGCCATCCAGCGGCTTGACAAGGTGGCCCCCTACCTGGACCTGCCCCTGCAGCACATCGACGACGATCTCCTGAAAAGGATGAACCGGCGCGGCAGCGCGGAATGGATCCGTAGCCGCATCGCCGAGTGCCGCAGGCGGGGCATCATCCTCCGCACGACGATGATCGTGGGCTTCCCAGGCGAAACGGACGCCCAGTTCCAAAGCCTGCTGGACTTCGTCAGGGAGGCCCGCTTCGAGCGCCTGGGCGCGTTCACCTATTCCGCCGAGGAGGGCACCGTCGCCGCGAGGATGCCGGATCAGATCGACGAAGCGGTCAAGGCAAAGCGCCTGGACGAGCTGATGATGCTGCAACAAGCCATCTCCATGGAGGTCAACGAGGCCCGCATTGGCACGGCCTGCGAGGTTTTGGTGGACGGCTTCGACGCGGAGACCGGACGCTACTATGGCCGCAGCCTGCTGGAGGCCCCGGAGAGCGACGGCTGCATCTGGCTGGAGGCCGACCGCGCGCTGACCCCCGGCGAATACGTGAAGGTCCAAATCACCGGCGCGGACGCCTATGATCTTGAGGGAAAGACGATTATGGGATAATGGGGAATTGGGAATGATGGTGCAAATTCCTCAGGCCTGCGACCACGGAATTTGTATTGATTTGGTGACTTTCAGTCTTACCTTGAAGAACGCCTTCAGTCTGGCTTAACGGCCAGCCAGCTCCCTTTGAGAGGGAGCTGGCCTGCGAAGCGGGTCGAAGGTAGTACAGGCTTGAACAGTTACGAAATCCGCAAGGATTTCCTCCGCCATTCCCAATTCCCCATTCCTCATTCAGTTTTCCCCCTTCAGCAAAGGAGTAGCCTATGAACCTGCCAAACAAGCTGACCCTCCTGCGGGTCTGCATGATCCCCTTCTTCGTGGTGTTTGCCCGGATGAACGCCTTTTGGGCCCAGTGCGTGGCCGTGGGCATCTATGCGCTGGCGTGCATCACCGACACGCTGGACGGCTACATCGCCCGCTCCCGCAACCTGATCACCGACTTCGGCAAGTTTATGGACCCCATCGCCGACAAGCTGCTGGTGATGAGCGCCATGGTCGTGCTCACCGCCCAGGGGCGCATGCCCGACTGGGCGTGCATACTGATGCTGGCCCGGGAATTCCTGGTCAGCGGCTTCCGGCTGGTGGCGGTGGAGAACGGGCGCGTCATCGCCGCCGGACCCCTGGGCAAGCTGAAAACCGTGTTCCAGATGGTCTCGACCATCGCGCTGATGCTGCTGGTGCCCGTGGAGGGCCAGGCGCTGCTGGGACAGGGCGGCGTGATCTTCGCCAACGCGCTTATGTACATCGCCGTGGCGCTGACCGTCGTCAGCGGCGCGGATTATCTGATAAGGAACAGGGATTGCATCAAGAATATGTAATACTCTTCTCAAATAAAAATGCAACATCTGTGGGCGCCTTTTTCGCCCTGCAGTCGCGCCACTGCCTGCGGCCCGCTTGCGCGGACGCCGGTGCGTGACTTGGCTTTGCGTCACTCCGGTCAACGATGCGCTGCATCGCCTCCCTCCGTTCCGCGTTGCCAGGACGAAAAATCCATCCCACATCTTGTCCCATTTTTAATTGAGAATAGTATAATCGAGAAAGGAAGGTAGCCCCCCATGAACAAATGGTCGCGCATCAACTATCACCCGAACCTTCCCCTGGGCGCTGACGGGACGCGGGTCACCGCCAGCCCCGCGCACATCCAACTGAGCAAGGACGCCGCCCGGGAGGGCATGGTGCTGCTGAAAAACGAGAATGGCGCGCTGCCCCTCGGGCGGGGCGCGAAGGTGGCGCTGTTCGGCAAGGGCTCCTTCGACTACGTGAAGGGCGGCGGCGGCAGCGGCGACGTGACCGTGCCCTACGTGCGCAACCTGTCCGACGGCATGCACGCCTATCCCGACCGCGTGACGGTTTTCGAGGAGACGGACGCCTTCTACCGCGCCCATGTGACGGCCAGCTATGCCGCCGGCCGGGAGCCCGGCGCCGTGGAGGAGCCCGACCTGCCCGACGGGCTGGTGAAGCGGGCCGCCGCCTTCGCGGACGCGGCGATCATCTCCATCAGCCGCTTTTCCAGCGAGGGCTGGGACCGCAAGAGCGCCTTTGACAAAATCGAGGCGCACAAGGGGCTATGGACCGACGATTCCCGCTACATGCTGACCCAGGCCATGTTCCCCAAGGGCGATTTCGTGCTCACCGACGCCGAGGCCGAGATGGTCAAAAAGGTCTCGGAAGCCTTCGACCGGGTGATCGTGGTGTTGAACGTGGGCGGCGTTTTCGATACCTCCTTCTTCAGGGACAATCCCCGCATACAGGCCGCGCTGATGGGCTGGCAGGCGGGCCTGGAGGGCGGCACGGCGGAGGCCGACGCCGCCACGCTGGAGGACTATCCCTCCTCGCCGGGCTTCTACGCCTCCGACGACTACGTGGACTACGAGGACGACATCTACGTGGGCTACCGCTACTTTGAGACCGTCCCCGGCGCTTCGCAGAAGGTCAACTATCCCTTCGGCTTCGGCCTGTCCTACACCCGCTTCGACATCTCCGCCCCCGCAGTGGGCGTCGAGGGCGATGACATCGTCGTTCGCGCCTGCGTGACCAACGTCGGCGGCATGGCGGGCAGGGAGGTCGTGCAGGTCTACTTTTCCGCGCCCCAGGGCAGGCTGGGCAAGCCCGCGCGGCAGCTGGCCGGCTGGCAGAAGACCCGCAAGCTGCGCCCCGGCGAGGCCCAACAGGTCATCGTCCGCTTCCCCATCGCCCAGATGGCCTCCTACGACGACCTGGGCAAGGTGCAAAAGTCGGCCTGGGTATTGGAGGCGGGGGAATACCGCTTCTTCGTGGGCACGGACGTGCGCTCCGCGGCGGAAGTCGATTTCAGATATGCGATCGACGACGACCGGATCGTCGAGCAGCTCACCGCCCGCATGACGCCTACGCAGCTGAAAAGGCGCATGCTGGCTGACGGCAGCTATGAGCCGCTGCCCCAGGGCACGCCCAACGACCCCGACGCCGACGCGCTGGAGCGCATGCCGGACGATCTGTGCGAGGCCGTTGCCCCGGCGGTGCGGCCCATGCCCACCGTACAGCTTTTCAGGAATAATCCGAACCGGCAGCTCTCGGAGGTCGCCGAGGGCGCGCTGAGCCTGGACGAATTCGTCGCACAGCTTTCCGACGAGGACCTGGCCTGGCTGTTGGGCGGCCAGCCCAACGCGGGTGTGGCCAACACCTTCGGCTACGGCAACCTGCCCGCCTTCGGCGTGCCCAACGCCATGTCCGCCGACGGCCCCGCAGGCCTGCGCATACGGCCCGAGGTGGGCGTCGTGACCACCGCCTTCCCCTGCGCCTGCCTGCTGGCCTGCACCTGGGACGGGGAGATCACCGAGGCCGTGGGCCGCGCCGCCGGCGAGGAGGTCAAGGAGAACAACATCGGGGCGTGGCTGGCCCCCGCCGTCAACATCCACCGCAACCCGCTGTGCGGCAGGAACTTTGAGTATTACTCCGAGGACCCGCTGCTCACGGGCCACCTGGCGGGCGCGCTGGTGCGGGGCGTTCAGAGCAACGGCGTGGCCGCCACGGCCAAGCACCTCGCCCTGAACAACAAGGAGACCAACCGCAAGCAGTGCGATTCCCGGGCCTCCGAGCGCGCCATCCACGAAATCTACCTGAAGGCCTTTGAGATCATCGTCAAGGACTACGACGTGTGGAGCATCATGACCAGCTACAACATCATCAACGGCCACCGCGCCAGCGAAAACGCCGACATGCTGGGCGGCATCCTCCGCCAGGAGTGGGGCTACAAGGGCATGGTCACCACCGACTGGTGGACCATGGGCGAGCACTACAAGGAGTGCGCCGCCGGCAACGACGTGAAGATGGGCTGCGGCTATCCCGAAAGGCTGCTGGAGGCCCTGAAAATCGGCGCGCTGAGCCGGGGAGAGATGGAGCTGGCCGCAAAGCACATACTGGGAATGATACTGAAGCTGGATTGATATAAAGGCATTGGCCATTGGAAAGCGCATCAACGCCCCCCGTCAGCCGCAGGCTGAGGGGGCGTTCAGACCGCTGACAAAGGCCGCAAATGCAGAAAACGCTTCCGACAGATTAAAACCGGAAGCGTTTTCTGCTTGCTGTGTTGGTGTCGCCAGCAAAATACGGTCATTTACGACGGGGGCATTATCTCTGAATCCCACAGGAAAACGTGAAAAAACGTATCTATTCAGTCCGACCTCCCAGCCAACTAACGGGGAGGTATCGGAGGGTCAGAGCCCCTCTGATGTTCAATCGTTCCCAGCGGCATGTACGGTGGGAACGGATCTGTAGGATTTCAGGCAAATCTGGAGGGGGTGGTCTCGGCGGGGGAGCTTGCTCCCCCGTCCGATCGTAACTATTCAGTCCAAGACTGAATAGTTACGAAAAAACAAATATTGGAATTGTCAGTGCCGCCGAAGGCCCTTGGGCAGGTGGTTCTTAAGCACGCCGTCCGAGACCTTGCCCCACCCGAGGGGCATGCCCCGATACAGCGCCAGCGTCCAGCCCTTTTCGCCGTCGCAGGGCACGGCCTCGCCCCGCAGCCAGGCCCTGGCCGCGGCCTCGTCCAGCTCGAAGCGCCTTCGGGCGCATTCAGGGTCCAGGGCCATGGCGAGGGCATGGGCCGGTTCGATGTGGTTGCGCCCCAGCCGGGCAAGGCAAAGGCCGGGGCTGATCACCCGCAGGCCGTTCACATCCGGGCACATGGGGGGCCGGGCATACAGCAGGCTGCCCTGCCGGAAAAAGCGCATATCGGCGATGTGCTCCGGAAGGCGGCAGACGTCCCGGTCCAGGGCGTCCAGACAGGCGGCGGTGTCCCTGTCGCGCCGTTCGACGGGCGCGGCTTTTGCGGATGGCCCGACGCCCTCGCGCCGAAGCCTCGCCACGAAGTGGCCGTCGCCCCGCAGGCGGTGGGGAAACAGCCTGAGCATGCCCGCCCGGGACGATCCGACGCCCGGCAGCTCGAAGTCCTCCGGGACAAAGTCGGGGTGCCGCGCGAGGAAGCCCCGCACGCTGCCCTCGTTTTCACATTCGTTGAAGGTGCAGGTGGAATAGACCATCCGCCCGCCGGGGCGCACCGTCCGCGCCGCCCGATCCAGGATCTCCGCCTGGCGGCGGGCGCAGCCCTCCGGGGACGCCGGGCGCCATTCGTCCCGGGCGGCGATGTCGCGGCGAAACATGCCCTCGCCGGAGCAAGGCGCGTCCACCAAGACGGCGTCGAAGCGCTCCGGCCAGCGGTCGGCCAGCCGGTCCGGGGTCGCGCAGACGACCACGGCGTTGGCCGCGCCCATGCGCTCGAGGTTGCCAGCCAGCGCCTGGGCCCTGGCGGGCTCGGGGTCGTTGGACACCAGCAGCCCCTGGCCGTCCAGCGCGGCGGCGATCTGCGTGCTCTTGCCCCCCGGGGCGGCGCACATATCCAGCACGCGCTCGCCGGGCTGCGCGTTCAGGACGGCGGCGCTGGCCATGGCGCTGGCCTCCTGCAGGTAGAAGGCGCCCGCCGCGTGGGGGATGGCGCTTCCGGGGCGGTCCTCGCCCAGCGGCGCGAGATACCTGCCCTCCTTGCACCAGGGCACGGGCCCGTCGACGTAGGGGCGGGCGGCGGCTTCGGCGTTCCTTCGCCCTGGGTTCAGCCGCAGCGCCAGCGCCGGGGCATCGTCCAGGGCACACAAAAAGGCCGGGTATTCATCCCCCAGCAGCTTTTGCATGTTGTTCAGAAATGCGTCAGGCAGCGGATGGTTCATGCTTCAATCAGCCTGTTCAGCGCTTCGAAGCTCTGAACGACGGGGCCGTCCCACAGCGTCTGGGGCAGGAATACGGGCCGCGCCATCTGTACGGCTTGCATGCCCGCAGCCACCGCGCCCTCCAGGTTGTCCACGCGGTCGTCCACGAACAGGCAGTCGCCGGGCGCGGCGCCCAGCTTTTCCAGTATCGCCGCGTACATCCTCGGGTCGGGCTTGGTCGCCCCGATCTGGGTGGAGATGACCGCCGCGTCAAGGGCGTCGAGGAGCTTCCACTGGTCCATGAAATTCAGCAGGGAGGGCATGGCGTCGGAGAGCATGCTCAGCCTGTAGCGCGGTTTCCACCGCTTCAGCCAGGGGGCGACGTCCTCGAAGAGGCCGTAGCGGTTGATGTTGTCCGTGAAGTCGTCGGTCAGCCGCGCGATCTCCCCCGGGGTCAGCCGCCATTCCATCAGCGCGTCCAGCGTGCGGATGTATTCGCGGCGCAGTCGGCGCTCCGCCTCGATGTCCGGCACCAGCTGGCCCTCGTCCAGCCAGTGCACGGCCTTCCGGTAGGCTTGCAGGTATCTGGAGGAATACAGATCGGCGGCGCGCTTTCCCAGGATTTCAAACGCGCCGAAGGGGATGTTCCATTCGCCCAGGCGGGGCCATACCAGAACACCGCCGCAGTCAAATATCAGGTTTTTCATGACTTGTGTCCTTTTGTTGCATATTTTCCGGGGCATTTTCGTAGGCGGCGCTGTCGATGGGCAAATTGCGCTCCCGCAGGCGCGTTTCCGCGGTGGCCCGCACGATGGCGTAGATCAGCGCGAACACCGGCACGCCCAGCAGCATGCCCGGAAAGCCGAACAGCCCGCCGCCCACCATGATGGCCAGCATGATCAGGAACGGGGACAGGCCCACGTAGTCGCCCATGATGAAGGGGCCGATGATGTTGCCGTCGATCTGTTGCAGTATCAGTATAAACACGACGAACCACAGGGCGCTCAGCGGGTTGATCAGCAGCAGTATCAGCGTGCAGGGAATCGCGCCGATCAACGGGCCGAAGAAGGGCACGATGTTGGTGAAGCCCACGATGACGCTGATCAGCAGCGGGTATTCGATGCGGAACAGCAGCATGCACACGTAGCAGATGACGCCGATGATCATGGAATCCAGTATCTTGCCGGTGATGAAGCCGGAGAAGATCTTGTGGGCCCGGCGGGTCCAGTAGATCAGCGTTTCACAGGTGGCGGGGCTGAAGATGGCGTAGCACAGCTTCTTGACCTGGGCGCAGTATTTTTCCTTGTCCATCAGCAGATAGAAGGCCGCGATCATGCCCACCAGTAGCTGGAACACCAGCGTGTAGATGCTGCTGGAAATGGCCATCAGGTTGTTGACCAGCAGCGAGGTGTAGTTCATCAGTTGGGAGACCACGTTTTCCCAGGCGATCACCAGCTGCTCGCCCTCGATGCTCAGAAATTCGTATTTCAGAAGCAGCTGGTTGATGGTTTCCCGGTTCATCGAGACAAAGTTGGCGATGTATTGCAGGATTGATTTGACGGATGTGATCAGCTGGGGCACCAGTATGGCGAAGAAGCCGGAAAGCAGCGCCAGGAACACCACGTAGGCGATGATCGTGGCGATGGCCCGGCTCAGCTTTGGATGGGGCTTGTGCTTGAACGAAATCTGGTTGAACCAGATTTCCACGCGATTGACGATGGGCATGAGCAGGAAGGCGATGATGAAGCCGATGAGAAAGGGCATGATGGTGCGCAGCACCGTCTTTATGGCGGTCCAGATCTCGCCCAGGTGCAGCAGCGTGACCGCCAGGGCGATGCCGACGCACACGACGATGATGTTGGAAAGGGTTCGGCCCCGTATTTCTTTTGGTATCAGCGATTTCATGGGCGCCTCCGCATGAGGGTTATAACAAGGCTACTACTTATTATAGCACACAAAACGCCGGCACTCAATACCTGAAATCCAGGCAGAACGGGGCCTGTTTCTTCCTATTATATATAGTTTGATTTTCTGAATATGAAACCCATGGCGGCGTCAATCGTTCGGTTTTTTTGCCAGATATTCCCCAAAGCGCGCCCAAAGCGCCGGAGCTTCCCCCGCATCCGACATGAATTTCCGAACAATGTCTTCGGCACGGGCGGTCCACTGGCCGTCGAATATCCGGGGCGTGCGCAGCCCGGGATCGCGCAGCGCGGCGTCCAGGATCGCCAGGGGCTCCGACGCGCCGTAGCCGGAGGGGATATCCGTCACGGCGAAGAGCGAAGCGCGGCAGAGCGTGGACTGGCATTCGTCGGACAACAGCCAGGCCAGGAATTCGCCGCAAAGCGCCTGCCTGGGCGCGGCCGCCGGCCGATCCACGATGGCGAGGCTCAGCAGCTGGTCGGTGAAGGCGCTGTCGCCGGGGGAGAGCTGCCATCGGGGGCCCTTGCCCGCTTCGGAAAGGGCCTCGAGCTGTCGAATCTCCTTCTGGGTCACGAGCGTCGCGTCGGCCTCGCCGTTGACGAAGCGCCGCCAGGCCTCGCCGTCAAATTGGAAGTGACGGGGCAGGTGTCGGGACAGCGCCGCGCCCCGCTGCGGCTCGGGGGAGGGCGTTGGCGAGGGGGTCGTCTCTCCGGCCAGGCCGAGCGCCACCTCTGGCGGCGGAGACGGCGAGGCCTGCCCTGGCCTGTCCGGGTCATCGGGGGTATACTGGCCCGAGCACAGCGCCAGCAGGGCGGCGTCCCAGCGTCGCCAGGCCTGGGGCGTGGGGACGGACAGCACGGCATCGGCATCGCGCCAGTCTTCGGGGATGGCGTCGATCCGGTCGGCATTCCGTGCCCACAGGTAGCCGCTCATGGCGACGGGCACGGCGTATATTTCGCCCTTCCATTCCCCGCAACGGCGCAGCGCGGGTCGAAGGTGGCGGGGCGCCGGAAGGGGCGCAAGCCCCCTGGGCGTCGGGAGCAGATCGGGCGGGAACAGCAGCATGTCGGGGGGAAGGATGCCGCTGTCGTTCATGGAGGCGATCGCCCCGGCATCCACGAACTGGGGCTGTATGTACACGCCGGGATGGGCCTTTTCAAAGTCGGAGAGGCATCGGTTCAGCCAGCCGGAAGCGCTGCCGCAAGGCCAGCCCTCGTACACCCACAGATTCAGCACGCCCGTCCAGCCGGCGTATTTTTCCGCGACCAGCGGGCGCGTGTCCAGGGGCAGTATGCGGCGCGCCCGCAATACCGCCGGTATGAGCAGTAGCAGGGCCAACAAACACAGCGCGGAGCGCAGCTTTTTCATGCCAAAACCCCCTTTTTGCAGTATAGAGAGAAAGCCGGTTTACCCCATTCCTGCATTTCTTTGTAAATTATGCAGCTTTTCTTTAAAATAGGGCCAAAAAAGACCTTTATAATGTTAAGAGTTGAAGAAATCTCCAATTTACCTGTTGACAAGTCGAATTGTTTTTGATATACTGGCAAAGCTGTCAGCGAGACAGGGGCTGCGAAGTCCGGTCGAGCGAGCGGCGGGCGAACCTTGAAAACGATACAGAGGAAACGAGAGCGCG
>CACYZW010000146.1:1287-7425 GCA_902778995.1 uncultured Eubacteriales bacterium | reverse complement strand
TGTTCCCATCCCGAACACAGAAGTTAAGCCTCAGCACGCTGATAGTACTTGGCTGGAAACGGCCCGGTAGGGTAGGTCGTCGCCGGAATTCAACGAGAGCCATTCGCATGAGTGGCTCTCTTCTTTTTGTGTGTTCGTGCCGTGGGTCAGGTGCGGGAAAGGAAGGTTTTTGCATGGTGCCGGATAAGACGGAACGCCTTCTTGCATTGACTTCAGGCTGAGTTTCCAAAGCGTGTTTTGTCGAGCACAACCTGGCGGCATGGATGCCGCGACGTTCGCTGGCGATCGTCGCCGCCATATGTCAATTGACGCGCATATTTCATAATGGATTTCACATAAGGCTCAGGAAATGTCATATTCATTTGATAAAATAAAATAGCATGAGTATAGAAAAGAGTCGGGGAGTGGAGCGCTGTGACGCTGAAATACAGGTGTTGTCTGTTTGATTTTGACGGCACGATTGCGGATACGGGGGAAGGCATACGCAAGAGCGTCGCCTACAGCCTCGGGAAGATGGGCCGCCCCGCGCTCGGGGAGGCGACGCTTTCCCGGTTTATCGGCCCACCGTTGCATGACAGCTATATGGAATACTGCGGCATGACGGACGACGAGGCGGAAACCGCGATAAAGTACTATCGGGAACGGTATGTGGACGTGGGCCTGTACGAATCCTATCTGTATCCCGGCATTGCAGCGTTGCTCCGGGCGCTGCGCGAGGCGGGGGCGTATGTGGCCATCGCCTCGGCAAAGCCCCAGTTCATGCTGGAGCGGCTTGCCGAGTATTATGATATCAGGGCGCATCTAGATGTCATTGTGGGCGTGGGCCTGAGCAGGCACGCCGCAGACAAGCGTGATCTGATCCTCCGGGCGCTGCCTGAGGGCATGAATCCCGCCGACGCCTGCATGGTTGGAGACCGCAGGTTCGACATTGAGGCGGCCCGGGCGCTCGGTCTCGGGGCAATCGGCGCGGATTACGGCTACGGGCTTCCGGGAGAGCTGGCAAAGGCCGGGGCGAACGCCGTATTTGACAGTGTCGAGGCCCTGTCCAAATATCTTCTGGGCGAAGGGACGCCTTCGACGTCGGGCTGATTGCGACAACAATATGAATATGTGTTATTTTGGCTTTGTGCGCGGGCCATGGGCCCTGCAGACATGAACTGAAAGCCGCGCCGATACGTCAAAAGATCATAATGGGCGTTTTTTTGCGGTGACAGGGCGCGGTGTAAGCACCCGCGCGAGACATCGTAAGACTATGGATTCACACCAGTGGACGAGGGGTGAAAGCAATGACATATGACAATCTGTGTATGTACTGCTTTGAGGATATGAACGGCAGGACGACCTGCCCCCACTGCGGCAGGGATTCCCGCGCTGCCGTGCCGCAGATTCAAATGCTTCCCGGATCGCGGGTCTATCACGATCGGTTCCTGATTGGTCGCGCGCTGGGCCAGGATGCCACGGGCATCGTCTATGCGGCGCTCGACACGAAAAAGGACAATCGGCTGCGCATTCGGGAATATCTGCCCAGGGATTGCGCCGAACGCCTGAACGACGGCGCGGTGGTGCCCGTGGCAGGCATGGAGGATCAGTTTGAGGCGGGCCTGAAAAAGCTGCGCGCCAGCGTGGAAAACGTGGAGGATCCCCGCAAGCGCCACTTCTATTTTGAGGAGAACGGAACGGCCTACATCGCCCAGCGCAAGTCCGCTTCCGCGGAAGCGGAGCGCGATTACGAGCCGGAGGAGGAGACGCGGGGCGGCGGAAAGGGCAGGGTGTTGATCTTTGCGGGCATTGCCGTAGTGGTGTTGGTGGTCGCCGCCGTGGTGTTGATTACGATGTTCAACGGCGCCGTGACCACCGGCAAGGACATCACCCAGAGCCCCACCCTGGATCCCAGCCAGGTCTGGATCCCCGTGACCACGCCCACGGCGACGCCATATGTGGCGCCCACTTTTGCCGCGCTGGTGGACCCGGAGCTTTCCTGGATGGATTATACCTACAGCGGCGACGTGGAGCAGGAATACCAGGAGGCCCAGAAGGCTGCTTCCACGCCTGAGCCCACGGTCAAGGCCAAGACCGACCAGCGCTACAAGCTGATCGAAAGCGGTTCCAGCAAGGCGGACGTTCGCACCCTGCAAAGGCGGCTGTACGCGCTGGGCTGGCTGGAAAAGGACCAGGTGACCGGCAACTATGACACCGCCACCCGCCAGGCCGTGCGCGATTTCCAGGCCTATGTCAACGAGCGCTACGCGCCCAGGGAAAAGCTGACCGTGGACGGCGCGGCGGGCCCCAAGACCCAGCAGTGGCTGTATGAAGCCGACGTGACGAAGCCCACGCCCAAGCCGAGCCCGAAGGTGACGCCCAAGCCGGACGACGATACCGTGGACGAAAATTCCCCGGCCAGCCAGGTGCGCCGCATCCAGAGGCAGTTGATCGCGCTGGGCCTGCTGCCCGAGGGCACCGACGACGGCAATTACGGCGCGACCACGGTTGCGGCGGTGCGCCGCTTCCAGAAGCGCGTCAACGAGCTGGCGGGCTACGATGTGCTGGAGGTCACCGGCAAGCTGGACGCCCAGAGCCTGGCCTTCCTGGATTACTACGCCCAGGAGTGGGAGAGCCTGCGCAAGGCGACGGCGGAGCCCACCGAAAAGCCCAGGCCCACCCGAAGGCCCACGCCGACGCCCACCACCCGGCCTGTGGAGGTTCTGGAGCGCGTGATCAACGAAGACGCGCCCAAGTCTGAAATCCGCAAGGTCCAGCAGCTGCTGATCGACATCGGCATGCTGCCCAGGGGCAGCGCGGACGGCGCCTATGGCAGCGCTACCATTTCCGCCGTGGCGGATTTCCAGCAGTGGGTGAACGACCAGCGCGGCGAGGAAGTGCTCACCGTGAACGGCGAGGTGGACCAGTTGACCCTGCTCTACCTGCAATACTGTAAGGACCACGGCATGATGCCCTATGGCACGCCGACGCCCAGGCCCACGAAAAAGCCCACCCCGAAGCCCACGATGGAACCCACGCCCGAGCCGGAGGAACAGGTGCTCGAGGTGGAGCCGGAGATCGAAGTAGCCGAGGATTTGGAGATCGAACAGCCCATGGACCCGGATCAGACGACCGAACTGGAAACCGAACCCGAGGGCGAAGGCGAGGGCGAAGAAATCAGCATCGGCCCGCGCTCCGACAGGGAATCCATACGCTTTGTGCAGGAGATGCTCAGCGCGGTCGGCGCGATGGACGCCAGCGGCGTGGACGGCGTGTACGGCAAGGCGACGACCCGCGCGGTCAAGCGCTTCCAGAAATGGGTGAACAGCGTGCAGGGCGCGGGCACCGTGCCGGAGGACGGCAGGGTGGACAACCAGACGCGACAGGCCCTCGAGTATGCCTATGAGCACGGCCTGAACATCAAACAGTCGGCGGACAAACCCACCGCGACGCCCACAGAGCCCGAGGATGAACAGCTCATTGATACGGTAGAGATTGAGGAGGTCGCGCCCCAGCCGCTGACGCCGGAGGAAGCGCCCGAGGAAGGGCTGGAGATCGAACAGGATATCGCCATCGACGGCCAATCCGACCCGGAATCCATACGCTTTGTCCAGGAGATGCTCTGTTCCACGGGCCTGCTCTCCGAAGGGGACGTGACCGGCGTGTACGACGAGGCCACTGCCGACGCGGTGCGCCGGTTCCAGGCCTGGGTGAACAGCGCCCGGGGCGAGGATGTGCTTGAGATCGACGGCCGCATGTCCGATCTCACCCGGCAGGCGCTGGAATATGCCTTCGAGCACAAGCTGCGGGTGGAACCGGAGGCGCCGGAGGCCGAAGAGGAAGAGGTGCCGGTTGAGCTTGAGACGGCTGAAGGCGCTTATGAGCCAGTGGCGGAGATCGGCGAAATCGCCATCGCCTTCGGCGACGAGGTGGCCGGCGGCGGCACCGTCAGCATTCCCGAGGGCAAAGTCGATGTGCGCTGGCGCGCCGATGGCGACGTGGAAAGCTATGGCGTATATGTGACGGACGAATCGGGCGAGGCCATCGTCGATCAAAGGGGCATACAGGACACAGGATTTACCATTGACACCCGCCGCATGAATCCGGGCGAGGTGTATACGCTGCGGCTGGGCGCGCTGCCCCGGGGCGGCGGCGAAGACGACATCGTCTGGCAGACGGCGCGGTTTATGCTGCCCGCTGCGGCGGAGCCGGAGCCCGAGGAGACGCCCGAGCCGACGCCGGAGCCGCAGGTGGGCGTCGTGTCCGCGCCCCAGATCGCCATCGCGGGCGTCGAGGCCGGCGACATTCCCGTCGTCATCGAGGAGGACAGCTTCAAGCTGCGCTGGCGCGCCGAGGGCGAAGTGGATACCTACTACGTGCGCATTACCGATTCCAGCGGCAGCGACATCGTCGAGCCCCAGTACACCACCCAGACCGCCGTCACGCTGCGAGCGATCAATATGGAAGCGGGCGAGATCTATACGCTGTCCGTCGGCGCGGTACCGGTCAACGGCGAGCGGGAGGACATGGTCGTCAGCGAGGCCCGCTTCGTGCGCCCCGAAGCCACGCCCGAGCCCACCGAGGTGCCCACGCCCGCGCCCCAGGTGGCGACCATCGGCACACCGGTGGTGACGGTGGGGGGCTCCGCCTATCAGAAGGACGGCATCTCCTACATGACGGACAGCTCTATCATCATCAGCTGGAACGCCGACGGCGACGTGGAAAGCTATACGATCTATGTGGAAAACGAGGTCGGCGAGCGCCAGGAGCTGGGCACGACGACCGATACCAGCCGCACGGTCAACGCGCGCAGCCTGCCCGCAGGCATATACACCATCTATGTGGGCGCGCTGCCCCGGGGCGGCGGCAGCGGTGACGTAGTGTGGGGGACCACCCACTTCGCCATACCCGCGCCCGAGGTCGAGAGCGCGCCGGAGGAGGACGCGCCCGAGGAGGACGGCGCCTCGACGGAAGCGGCGCCTGACGCGCCCGCAGCCATCGACGGCGCGGCCATCGGCGCGATCAACGGCGAGAGCGACCCCGAGATCATCCAGCAGCTTCAAATGCGGCTGTACAGCCTGGGCCTGCTGTCCACCGACGGGCTGGAGCCCGGCGTGCTGGACGTCCAGACCCTCCAGGCAGTGGCCGAATTCCAGAAGCGGGTGAACGAACAGTACGATGCGGGACTGGAAATCGTCGATCCCGCCGACCCCGCCGCCACGGTGGACGCCGTCACGGTCAGCGCGATATTTGCGAATTGAACAGAACATGATATAAGGCCTCGCGCCGTTCAGCGCGGGGCCTTTTGTCACATCGTCGACCGAAGCGAAGCACACAGACAGGGCGAAAAAGACACCCGCAGTGGCATCCGTTTTTCCATACGTCTCGGTACAACCATTGTCCTGTCAGGGGAAATGGAATAATACGTTACAGCTCAGGGTACTCGTTTCCAATCGGGGGCGGCGGCATGTACGCCGACCCCGCAGGCATTTTTCTGGCGAAAAATCTCATTTTCCAGAAGAAAAATGCTTTCCATGCAGATTTTGCTTGATTTTCTGCGATAATCAAGCAAAATCTGGGGGGATGTCAAGGGGGAAAACCTTTCAGGTTTTCCATCCCGGCCAAAAGCCGGGACGCGGTCGGTTCAATCCTGCGGATTGAAGCGCCGCGCCTGTTCGAAGGGGGACCTGTCCCCCTTCGACAGTTACTGCGAAGCCGCAGGCTGTGCAGTAACAATAGTACTGCTGTCCCCGTGTCGCCATTATTTCAACAACCGCGGTCTCTGCACAGCGTCCAGAACGCCACGGCCCCGGCGGCGGCGACGTTCAGGGAATCCACGCCGTGGGCCATGGGGATGCGGGCGGTGTAGTCGCAGCGGGCGATGGTTTCGGGGGCCAGGCCGTCTCCCTCGGTGCCCAGCACCAGCGCCAGCTTTGGCTCTCCCGCCAGCCGGGGGTCGTCGATGTCCAGGGAATCCTCCGACAGCGCCAGCGCAGCGGATCGAAAGCCCAGCGCGGCGAGGGCTGAAAGCCCCGCCCCCGGCCAGTCGGCGGGCGCTTCCCCGATGCGCGTCCAGGGCACCTGGAACACCGTGCCCATGCTCACCCGCACGGCCCGGCGGTTCAGCGGGTCGCAGGTGGTGGGCGTCAGCAGCACGCC
>CACYZW010000146.1:0-1251 GCA_902778995.1 uncultured Eubacteriales bacterium | reverse complement strand
GGGCAGCGGCTTTCGGCGCATCGCGCAAAGCACGCCCCGGGTCAGCGGGTAGCCGGTGAGGTCGCGCAGCACGGCTTCGTCGGCGGTGTATACGGGGATGTCGCCGACGCGCGCCAGCAGCGCGGCGGCCTTTCCATTGATATGCCGGCGCTCCATCAGCAGGGAGATGGGCTCAAAGCCCGCGTCCAGGGCATAGCCGATCACCTTCGGGCTCTCGGCGATGAACAAACCGTCCTCCGGGTGGAGGCGGTTTTTCAGCTGCGCCTCCGTCAGCCGGACATAGGGGTCCAGCTGAGGGGCGGCGATGTCGGTGATTTCGATGATGTTTGGCATGGTTCACAATAATCAATGGATAATGGAAAACGCGTTTTCCATTATCCATCGTCGGCTCTACAGCTTTTCGAGGCTGGCCTTCAGCCTTCTCAGCGTCTCGTCCTTCCCCAGCAGGTAGGCGATCTCAAACGCGCCGCCGGGGGTGGACGCCTGGCCGGAGATGGCGATGCGCAGGGGCCAGAGGAACTGGCCGTTCTTCATGCCCAGGCCGGGAATGGCCTCCATCACCCGGTCGTGCAGCTCCGTTTCGGTCCAGGGGGAGATGCCCTCCAGCAGGGGCAGCGCCGCCTCCAGCGCCGTCTTCGCGCTCTCCAGCGTGGACTTCTGCTTCTTGTTCACGTACAGGCCGCTTTCGAATTCCGGCTGCTGAGCCAGGAAGCGGACCATGCCGGGCAGCTGGTTGAACACTTCGGTGCGGCCCTGCAGCAGCTCCGCCAGGCGCTTGAAGTCGAATTTGTCCGGGTCCAGGACCTTTTCCAGCCAGGGCGTGGCCAGCGCCAGGTACTTTTCCGGGCTCAGCTTGCGGATGTATTCGGTGTTGAACCAGTTCAGCTTTTGAATGTCGAACACCGAGGGGGACTTGCTCAGCCCCTCCAGGTCGAAGGCCTCCTCCAGCTCCTTCAGAGTGAAGAACTCCCGTTCGCCCTTGGGGCTCCAGCCCAGCAGCACCAGGTAGTTGATGACGGCCTCCACCAGGTAGCCCTCGGCCAGCAGATCCTCGAAGGAGGGGTCGCCCTGGCTCTTGGACATCTTGCGCTTCACGATGGCCTTCACCGGGTTGCCGTTTTCGTCCAGCACGGGATTGCCCTCTTCGTCCACGGCCATCTGGTATTCGCCGGTCTTCTTGTTGCGATAGGTGCCCTCCACCATCACGGGGGTCAGGTGCACGTAGGTGGGCGGCGTCCAGCCCAGGGCCTC
>CACYZW010000145.1:493-6658 GCA_902778995.1 uncultured Eubacteriales bacterium | reverse complement strand
ATATCATAGGTATGCCCGTCGTTCAGGTAGAACAGGAAAAGGTCGTCCATGCCCTTCAAATAATCGTAGCCCCGGGTGGATTGAAGCGCTTCAATCAGGCTCTCCCCCGCCTCGCCCAGGTCCAGCAGCGCCTGCTTAAGCCCCTTTTCGGCGATGGCGGCGTCCAGGGCCGCCACGCCGGGATGGCCGAAGAAGTTGTCGATGATAAAGCACAGCTCGGCCCAGGTCTCCGCCGCCACGTCCTCCGGGCGCACGCCCTCCGTCACCAGAGTCTGCATCATCGCCGATTCCATGTCCGGAGCCTCGAACAGCTCCGTGCCGTACCTGCCGAAGCGCGCCCTTTCCCCGTTCCAGGTCAACATGCGGGTGGATATGTCGCACAGCATGCTGCTCACGAGGGTCAGGGAGAGGTAGACGTCGTCGGCGTCGGCGTACATCCTCAGCCCGTACTTGCCGAAATCCAGCGTCAGCGGCCGGGGATCCCCCTCGTAGGTCACGTCGGCGATCCGCACAAAGGCGCAGTTGCTGTCCTTCAGGGCGACGGGCTTTCCCTCGTAGGGCGTTGCGGGGCTGTGAAAGCCCGTCCAGTCCTCGGTGGTAAGGGTGCCGGCCTTTGGATCGACGACGGCCTTCACGCCCTGCGTTCCGGTGAAGATCAGCGTGCCGTCCGCCCCCGCTTCACAGGTGAGGGGATTGCTCCCCAGGTATTCAGAGTAGGCCCTCAGGCCGCAATAGGGCACGTTGGGCTGATCCGGATAGAACCGAACCGTGAAGGTGTCCGTCTTGCCGTCCTCGCGGATCACCGGAACCGCTTTCTCGGTGAAAGCGGCGCTCTCCGCAAATGAGAAGGCAAACAGGTTAAACGCAAGAGACAGTATCAGCAGCATGGCAATGCGCTTTTTCATGGGCAGGCTCCTTCCGTCTGTTGATTCCCGGCGTCGGGTCATCCCGTGTCCGATCCGCCGCGTCGCCTCAATACCTGTTCCGATCCGCCCAGAGGCCCAGTGCGGGATTGGAGATGTAATAGATTTCCTCGCCGTCCGGCAGGGTGTTCCAGCCCGGCTTCAACGCGGCGGGGTCGTAGCGCAGGACGGCTTCGTCGTAGGGCATATAGTTGAAGTGAACGCCCTCGACCTCCGCCTGCGTCAGCTTTTTCGTGCAGTAGGTGATGGAAAACCTTCCGTCGCTGGAGCCGTGGATCAGGTGGGCCGCCGCAGACAGGTTGGCCTTCAGATCGGCCTGTGTCCTGCACAGCTCGATGACCCGCTCCCGGCCGCAGTAGCCGTACTTGCGGATCAGCGCGTCGTTGGCGGGGTCCTCGCCGAAGGTTTCGACGCCGGGGGCCAGCACGATCAGCTCGCCGCCATCGGCGATGGCCATGCGGGTGCGATACACTGCCTTGTTGCCCACCCAGGTGCTGCCGAACTCCCCCGGGTCCAGATACGCCACGACCTTCCGGAGGGGCCTGTCCACAAAGATCAGGTTCTTCTCCTGGGCCAGGGCCACGGCCCTTTCAAAACAACTGCGCTCCGAACCGATGAACAGGCCGTGCAGCCGGATGTCGCCGCCCGGCGCGGTGGTGACGGTCAGCGCGTAGCATATGGGCAGGTTCTTCAGGAAGTGTTCGGCGGCGTAATCGAACACCTTGCGCACCGGGGTATGATCCCGGCCCATCATCCGCTCCATGCCGTAGAACGCCCCCATGACGTGGGACGCGCCGATCATGGCGCTGCCGCCGCAGCCCACAAAGATGTTCTTGGAGTGGTTCGCCATCCCCACCACCTCGTGGGGCACCACCTGTCCAATGGACAGTATCAGGTCATAGCCGTCGTAAAGGTATCTGCTGACCTCCACGTCGATGCCGTCCGTGTACGCGCCCTCGGAGACCTCGGCCACGTACTCTGCGGGCACCCGGCCGATCCTGACCACGTCTGTGCGCCAGTTGTGGGCCATGAAGCGATCCCTGGGGATGTCGCCATACATGGCGTCGAGCTGCCCGTCGGTCATGGGAAAGTGGGTGCCCACCGCCTCCAACAGGTCTACCCGGCAGCCGTCCGAGAGCATGTGATAGACGATGTTTGCGATCTTTCCGGCATCGGAATGGTAGCGGGTGTAGTCCGGCACCAGCAGCAGCACCCTTTTAAGGCTGTCCCGGCAGTCGGAGAAGGCGTCCTCCAGCGCGCGACGCAGCGTGTCGTCGGTGATGCCGGTGGGCGCGGAGGCGTAGATAACCTGTCCCTTCATGGCAATCCCTCCGGGGAATGGGTCGGTACGAAAACGCCGGTCATGTCTGTCTGCGCAGCGGCGGCAATCTGCCGCCATCGTCGCAACGGCCGTGGCGACTGACTGCCCCCGCTGCAAGGTTCCTGCCGTCAATGATCAGCCGAGATACTTCACCAGCGTCGCCCGAACCGCGCCGGGGCCGGCCACCAGCTCTTCAAAATAGCGCTCGCAAAGCTCGCCCAGGCCCGCCTCGTACAGATCCACGCCGAAGATGCGCGCGTTGGAGAAGATCGGGCGCAGCGCCTTTGAGAAGGGGCCCTTATCGCCCAGCCTGATGCCGGAGAGCGCCGCCTGTACCTCGGGCAGCACCGGGTCGTCGCTGGGCTCGAAGGCGTTCCCCGCGTCGTCCACGCCCATGGCGTAGCGCAGCCAGCCCGCGAACACCAGCGGAATGATCTTTAGATCCGCCACGTTCAGGTCGGGGCGCTTCTGATAGGCCTTGATGGTCTCGCCGAAGCGAATGGGCAGCTTTTGGGAGGTATCGGTGGCGATGCGCTGGGGGGAATCGGGCATGAACACGTTGGGCAGGCGCACGTTCACCACGGTGTCGATAAACTCCCTGGGGTTCAGCACGCCCGGATTCACCACCACCGGCAAGCCCTCGCGGTAGCCGATGGCCTCGATCAGCCTGCGCAGCTGGGCGTCCTTCATCTCCTCGGAAATCAGCGTGTAGCCCAGCATGCAGCCGTAAATCGACATGGCGGTGTGCAGCGGGTTCAGGCAGGTGCACACCTTCATGCGCTCCACCTTGTCCACGGTCTCCCGATCTGCGAACATGACGCCGGGGGCGTCTTCGATGTTCGGGCGGCCGTTGGGGAACCAGTCCTGCATCACCAGGTACTGGGTCTCCTCGGCGTTGACGAACGGGGCGACGAAGGTGCCCTTGGCGGTTTTGACGGAATCCGCGCCCTCAAAGCCGTCGGCCTTGAGCATCTCGATCACCTTCGCGTCGGGGCGCGGGGTGATCTTGTCGATCATCGTCCAGGGGAAGCCCACCTTTTCGGGATCGTTCACATATTTCACGAAGCCCTCATCGGCCACGCCCCGGGCGCACCACTGCTCCGCGAAGGCGTTGATGGCGTCGTACAGCCGGGTGCCGTTGTGGGAGCAGTTGTCCATGCTGACCATGGCGATGGGCAGCGCCCCGGCCTGATAGCGGGCGTAGAGCATCGCGGCCACCTTGCCGATGTAGCTCTGCGCCTTTTCAGGGCCGGCGGCAAAATCCGCCTCGATGGCGGGATAGAACGCGCCGTCCCCATTCTTGATGTTATAGCCCTTTTCGGTGATGGTGAAGCTGGCCAGCTTCAGCGACGGGCACTGGAAAACCGCTTGTATGCGAGCGTAATCCGGCTCGGCAGGGTCCATCTTCAGCGTCTCGGCCATGCTGGCGACGACCACCTTGTCGATGCTTCCCCCGGCCTTCAGCGTCACGGACAGGCACAGGTTGTCATAGGCGCGATAGGCCTTGTCGATGATCTCATAGTCATAGCCCTCGGCCACGACCAGGCCCTTGTCCAGCTTGCCGGCGTTCAAAAGGCGCTGCACAAAGGTGGCGATGAATGCCCGGAAGATGTTGCCCGCGCCGAAGTGGATCCATTCCGGGGCGGCGACGGTGGCGGCGTGAACCGCGGCAACGTCGAATTCGGGCAGCTCGTAGCCATGGGACAGCCATTCCTGCCGGTTTTCCTGGATTTCCCGCATGCTCAGTTTCATCGAGAATCACCTCATCTTTGTTTAACCATTTTAGTTCATAATAATGATAACATAAATCCGATCCGGATTCAATATGTTTTTCACATTCTGTCGCAACCCATTGCGACGGATTGACACAAAAAGAAGGGCCGTAATATAATACAGGTGGGCGTTGATTCCCTTCCCAAGAGGCACAAACCGCACTTTCAGGCAAGCCGCAAGCGTGCATCGTATTGACGCGCCATGCGCATTGTGCGGTATTTCCTTAGTTGAAAAATAGGAGCGAAAGCAATGAAATTCAAACTCATCGCCATGGATCTGGACGGCACGCTGAACAACGATCAAAAGCAGATCGACCCACCCACCCGGGAAGCCCTGCTGCTGGCCCAGGGGCAGGGCATCCGCCTGCTGCTGGCCTCGGCCCGGCCTCTGCCGGGGCTGTACAGGGATCGGGATGCGCTGGCGCTGGGCGAACACGGCGGACTGCTGATGGCCTACAACGGCGGCATCATCGCGGACGCCGCCACCGGCGAGGTCCTCTCCTCAACCGCGATGGACATGGAGGACGCCCGCCGTGTGCTACGGTTGCTGGAGACCCTCCCCGTCACGCCCATACTGGACGACGGCAAGCAATTCTATGTGACCAGCCGGCGCGGATACAAGGTGGACTACGAGTGCCGGAACAACCGCATGCGCTGCTCGGAGGTGCCGAATCTGGCGGACTTCCTCGCCTTCGCCCCGTGCAAGCTGCTGATGTCCGCCGACCCCGGCTGCATCAAGGCGGTTCAGGCCCGCATTGCCCGGGCGCTCCCGGAGGGGCTGACCGTGGTGCAGACCGCCCCCTTCTATCTGGAGGTTATCCCCTCAAACGTCAACAAGGGCGTCGGGCTATGCGCCGCCTGCGCGGCCATCGGCCTGACGCCGGAGGAGACCGTCGCCTTTGGGGATTCTGAAAACGACATCGAGATGCTTCGCGTCGCGGGCGTCGGCATTGCCATGGGCAACGCCGACGAGGCCGTCAAGGCCGCCGCAGACCGCGTCACGCTTTCCAACAACGATAACGGCATCGCGGCGGCGCTGGAAGCATTGTCAGATCGTAACTATTCAGTCGCGGACTGAATAGTCACGATCTGCCGGGAAAGCAAGCTCCCCCATCCGCGCCGCGTGGAACAAAAACTGCTGCAATATGCCAGCATGCGCGCCCAGCCGTTCCCGGGCATCCCGGGCCATGGCGGGGCGGCTCTTGCAGGTCATGCCGAACCAGTCCCGCAGCAGCCGCGCCACCCACACGTCCACCGGGAAGGCCTCGGCGTGGCCGCAGCCAAACAACAGCACACAATCGGCCACCTTGTCCCCCACCCCGGGCAGGGTGGTCAGCAGGCTGTGGGCCTCGGCGTAGGGCATGTCGCGCAGCGCGTCCAGCGGGAAGCCGTCGCAGATCCGGCGGGCCGTTCCAATTAAATAGGCGGCGCGGTAGCCCACCTTCAGCGCCCTCAGTTCTTCTTCCCGGCAGGCCGCCAGGCGTTCGGGGGTTGGGAAGGCATAGAGCGCCGCGTCCCCGCAATCCAGGCGCCTGCCGTAGCTCGCGCACAGCGCCTGCACGAGGCCGCGAATGCGCGCCACATTGTTGTTGGCGGACAGTATAAAGGCGACCAGCGCCTCCCACGGGGGCTGGTTCAGCACCCGCAGGCCGGGATACAGCTCAATGGCGCGCCTGGCCGCGGGGATATGGGCATACGCCGCGGCGATGGCGGCATAGTCCCGGTCCAGGTCGAGATAACGCCGCACCGCGTCGGCGCCGCATGTGCCCTCGGCCTGTATCCCCTTTTCATCGCGCCACAGCCACACCGGTTCCCCGGCCACCACCGCGCCGAAGCGCCCGTTTCGCTCGACCCAGTGGAAGCACTGGGCGCTTTCCACCAGCGTCAGCCTCATGGCCAGCGATTCCGTTCCGATCAGCATTGGTATTTCCTCCGCAATATGTAAAGGCGCGTCAAAGTGAACTTTGACGCGCCAGTGATTCCATATGTGAATTATTCCGCTGCAACTTCCGTCTTGGGATAGATGCTGACCTGCTTGCGGGTCTTGCCAAGACGTTCGAACTTTACGACGCCATCCAGCTTCGCGTACAGGGTATCGTCGTCGCCGATGCCCACGTTCTTGCCGGGATGGAATTTCGTTCCGCGCTGA
>CACYZW010000145.1:0-472 GCA_902778995.1 uncultured Eubacteriales bacterium | reverse complement strand
GAAGATTCATCATGAACATGTGCTTTACCTCCGTTCTTCGAAGAATATGCGAACGTTTCGAGGATAACTCCTCTCGATGGCCTGAAGCCCTTCCAGCAGACTGACGAGCAACAGCTGCGCCCCGTCGATCTGCGCCTTTGTGGCTTCCGGCGTCAATTCTGCCTGCAATAGCGCGTCCTGATCGTCGATTTCGTATGTCACCGGAGCCTTGAGCACGTTTCTCAAGCCGTTGAGCGTGCTCTGGGTCAGCGCCGACACGGCGGCGCATACGATGTCCTGTCCGGCGCGGGCATAACCGGTATGCCCCTGGGCCCGAAATCCCGTCAGGGTGCCGTCCGACCTTCTGAAAAAGGCGACGGCGTTTCCAGGGCGTTTCATCAGCCGACGATGGCCGTGATCTCAACCTTGGTGTAGGGCTGACGATGGCCCTGCTTTTTGCGCTCGTTCTTCTTGGCCTTGTACTTATAGACGA
>CACYZW010000144.1 GCA_902778995.1 uncultured Eubacteriales bacterium | reverse complement strand
CTGGAATCCGCAGGATTCGCACGGCGCTGCCGCCGCTTCCGCTTCGCGGAGTAGCGGCGGTGCGTAAAAGGCAAGGAAAAGCAACACAGAAATGCAGTCAAAGACGCCGAAAATGCGCTTCAGGCATTTTAGAAACACACTCTAATATTTCAGCACCTTCGGCGCGCCCCAGGCCGCGATCCTGTAGATCGGGTTTTCGAGGCGCTTTTTCACGTCGTCCAGCCTGTCGCGGATGGGGATGTGCTGGGGACAGTGCTGCTCGCACTTGCCGCACTTCACGCACAGGCCCGCGTTGCTGCGCACCTTCCTGAGGGTGGTGCACATCAGGTATTCCCGCATGCCGGTGGCGAAGCCGTCGGAGAAGCTCACGTTGTAGGCGGCGAAGCAGGTGGGGATGTCCACGCCCCGGGGGCAGGGCTGACAGTAGCCGCAGCCGGTGCAGCCCACCTTCATGCTCTTGCGGATGGCGGCCAGGGCCTGGTCGTAGACCTTCAGCTCGTCCCCGGTCAGCGCGCCGGGCAGGCTCTCGCTGGCGATGCGGCAGTTCTCCTCCACCTGGCTCACGTCGTTCATGCCCGAGAGCACCACCGTGACCTGGGGGTGGTTCCAGACCCAGCGCAGGCCCCAGTCCGCAGGGCTGCGCGCGGGGTTGGCGGCCTCGAATGCCCGCCTCGCGGCCGGGGGCAGGCTGCCGGCCAGCCGTCCGCCCCGAAGCGGCTCCATGATGATGACCGGCAGGCCCTTTTCGTGGGCGTAGTTCAGCCCGTCGATGCCCGCCTGGCTGTGCTCGTCCATGTAATTGAATTGTATCTGGCAGAAGTCCCAGTCGAAGGCGTCCACAAGCGCCTTGAACTGCAGCGTGCCGCCGTGGAAGGAGAAGCCGATGTTGCGAATCTGACCGGAGGCCTTCCTTTCCGCGATCCATTCCCGAATGCCCATGTCGCACAGGCGCTGCCAGCTCTTGGCGTCGTTGAGCATGTGCATCAGGTAGTAATCCACGTAATCGGTCTGCAGCCGGGTCAGCTCCTCGTCGAAGAAGCGGCCGATGTCCGCCGCCTTGTTGATGCGGTAGTGGGGCAGCTTCGTGGCGACGCGCACCCGGTCCCGGCAATTGCAGGCCTGCATGAACCGCCCAAGGCAGACCTCGCTGCCGGGGTAGATGTATGCGGTGTCGAAGTAATTCACGCCCTTTTCAAGGGCCAGGGCCATCTCCCGGTTGGCCTTTTCCTGGTCGATGCCGCCGCCGCGCTTGGTGAAGCGCATGCAGCCAAAGCCCAGCGCCGACAGGGCGTCGCCGTTTTTTGGGTTGGTTCTGTATTGCATGACGCCGCCTCCCTTCAAGATTACGAACATTATATGGGAATGCTGTGGGAATTGCAAGGGTTACATGAAATGCTGTAAATAAAATTTAATATAATACTTGCTTTGTAACTGATATGATGATACCATAAATGTGACGGTATTTTTTAGCATTATTTATAATTATGCAGTGCGTATACAGGGAACGGCGATGGCGTTCCCTTGTGGCGTTTGCGATGTTTTCGTCGATGGGCGTGGGAAACGGAGGGTTGGGGCATGAAAATCGACTGGCTGAACCTCGGCGGCCATGATTCGGATTATCAGACGGTGCTTGACCGGCTGAATGCCTCGCCCTACGACGAATTGCTGGAAATCGACCTGATCAACGACCGCTGCCGCAACCTCTGGCACGTGGAAAACAAGTATTTTGTCCCCGTGCTGAGCGGCGGCTGGAACGAGCTGTACCACTATTGCGCCGCGCACATGGTGCATCCCCGGGACAGGGAGCGCTACATCGCGTTCATGGACCCGGACACGATACTTCAGCGCCTGGAGCGCGCCGAGCCCTCCGGCGTGCTCAGCGAGGAGCTGCGCTACCGCACGCTGGACGGCAAGTGGCTCTGGGTGCGCCAGGTGCTGGTGGCGGGGGCGCAGAACGGGCTTTCCGAGGGCATAATCTGCTGCTATCTGTACGACATCGACGTGCAGAAGCAGCGGGAGATGGGCGGCGCGTCCGCCGCGAGCGCGATGGTCGCCTCCCACAGGGACGATATGACCGGCCTGCTGCTGGACCGTGAATTCGTCGCCCTGGCCCAGCAGATGCTGCCTTCGCTGTCGGGCAAGTGGTGCGTGGTGGCGCTGGACATTGAAAACTTCATGCTGTTCTGCGACTGGCACGGCCAGCAGACGGGCCGCTTCCTGCTGGCCCAGATCGGCGAGGCGCTGCTTCGGCTGGAGCGGGAGAGCGGCGGACTGGCGGGCTATCGCGGCCAGGACGACTTCGAGCTGCTGATCCCCTACGAGCCCGCCCGGATCGAGCAGCTATACGCAGAGCTTCAAAAGCTGATCGTGGCCCAGGGGGATTCCGTGGGCTTTTTGCCGATGCTCGGCATCTGCATGGTGGAGGGCCCCGACGACGAGATCATGGAGCTGTACAACCGGGCGGCGCTGACGGCGGAGCAGATCAAGGGCGATTTCAAGAACCGCATACAGGTGTACAACCCCGACGTCCACCGGCGCAACACCGAGGAATACCAGATCCTGTCCGATTTTCAAAGCAGCCTGGACAACCATGAGATCTTCTTTTGCCTGCAGCCCCAGTGCCAGGTGCCCTCGGGCAGGGTGGTGGGCGCGGAATCGCTGGCCCGCTGGCGCACCGCCGAGGGGCGCATCATACCGCCCGCCCGCTTCGTGCCGATCCTTGAAAAGCACGGCATCGTCACCAACCTGGACAAGTACATCTGGGAGGGGGTCTGCGCCTGGCTGCGCAGGTGGATCGACGGGGGCAACACGCCGGTGCCCATCTCGGTAAACGTCTCCCAGATCGACATATTCACCATCGACGTGCCGGATTTCTTCAGCGCGATGCTGGAGAAATACAGCCTGCCGGCGCGCCTGATCAAGATCGAAATCACCGAATCCGCCTACGTGGAGGATACCGCCGCGGTCAGGGAGACGGTGCGCCGCCTGCGCGAGCTGGGCTTCCTGGTGCTGATGGACGACTTCGGCAGCGGCTATTCCTCGCTGAACATGCTGCGCAGCCTCAACGTGGATGTCCTCAAGCTGGACGCGCAGTTCCTGCACATCAGCAAGAACGAATCCCGCAAGGGCATCAGCATACTGGAATCCATCGTCAACATGGCCAAGTCCATGGCGCTTCCCGTGATCGTGGAAGGCGTGGAGACGGCCGAGCAGATCAGCTTCCTTTCCGCCCTGGGCTGCCGCTACATGCAGGGCTATTACTTCTACCGGCCCATGCCGGTGGAGGAATTTGAAGCCCTGATTTCCAACCCCAAAAACCTGGACCTCAACGGCTTTGAATTCAAGGCCAACGACCAGTTCCACACCCGGGAATTTTTGGATGAGAACGTGGTTAGCGACGCGATGCTGAACAATATACTCGGCCCGGTGGCCATCTATCGCTGGAACGGCGACAGCGTGGACATCATCCGCTTCAATCAGCAGTTCTACCGGATGGTGGGCATCGAGACCGACCAGATGGAGGCGCGGCGAAGGGACATCGCCCGGTTTTTCTATCCGGACGACCGGAAAAAGCTTATACGGCTGCTGGAGCGCGCCTCGACGGACCGGCTGAACGGCGCGCGGGCGGTGCTGCGCGTGTACAAGCCCAACGGCGCGCTGATGTGGATTTCGATGCAGCTGTATTTCATGGAGGAAAACGAACAGGGCGTTCAGTTCTACGGCGGCTGCGAGGACGTCACCGAGCTGCAGTACATCAACCAGGCGATTCCCGGCGGCTATCACCGCTGTTCGGTGGACGGGGGGTTTGAATTCTACTTCGTCAGCGAGGGCTTCTGCGATCTGGTGGGCTATACCGCCGGGGAGATTGCGGAAAAATTCGACAACAAGTTCATCAATATGGTCCACCGCGACGACGTGGATCTGCTGATGCAGCGCTCCCGGGCGATCCTGAAGGGCGAGGATCCCGAAAACAAGCCTTATCGCATCAAGCGCAGGGAAGGCGGGTATATCTATGTGATGAACCAGACCTGCGTGACCGAGCTGAACGGACAGGTAAGCTTCCAAAGCGTGGCCATCGACGTTACCGAGGTGGTGAAGCTGCGCAACCAGATGCGGCTGCTCAGCAAGTTTTCGACGGACGACGTGGTGTTCGTGCGCCAGAAGAGCGACGGCTGGAAATACCGGGTGGTCGTACACGGCCTGAAGGACAAGCTGGGGCTCACGGGCAAGGCGTTTGAGCAGCTGTTGAACAGCGGCGAGCTGTTGCGGCAGATGGATCCCGCCGAGAAGTCCCGGCTGGAGAAGGTGACCAATGACGCCCTGAGGGACAAGCAGCCTGTCGAGTTTGATTTCGAGATACAGACCCCGGCCAGGGGCGCCGTCCGGCTTCACATGAAGACCGATTACGTCACCGACAAGGCCAGCAAGGTGGATTACATCTGCTTCTTCCGCGAGGCGGATTGATCCTGATATGTCTCAGCGATACATGAACGACGCCTGTTCGGCAGGCGAAGGCCCCGGAACGCGGCGGCCGCTGTCCCTGTTTTCCTTGTCAACCGCAATGTTCGTATATCGTCCCTCTGGAACCGCGTCAGCATCATTTTATTGCCTCCTTTTTCCCCAATATCCGAACTTTTCCGGCGCTTAACACCACAATTTACATACATGACCATATGGAAGTAACCTTGCACGTGTATCATGGTACCATACCCTGCACAGGGGAGAAAGAACAGAGAAGGAGACACTGATTATGAAGAAGATCGCATCCGTCCTCCTGATTGTTGCCATGCTGCTTTGCGCCGTCGCCTCCGCCGAGATCGCGAAGGAAGACATGAAGATCGGCCTGATTTGCCTGCACGATGAGAACATGGGCTACGACGCCAACTTCATCGATAGCCTGAAGGCCGCCGCGGCGAACCTGGGGCTGGATGAGAGCCAGCTGATCATCAAGACCAACGTGCCCGAGAGCCAGGAAGCCTACGACGCCGCCGCCGACCTGGCGGACATGGGCTGCCAGTACGTCTTCGCCGATTCCTTCGGCCATGAGGACTACATGATCCAGGCTGCCTCCGAGTTCCCGGAGGTTCAGTTCTCCCACGCCACCGGCACCAAGTCCCAGAGCGCGGGCCTGGCCAACTACCACAACGCCTTCGCCTCCATCTATCAGGGCCGCTTTGCCGCCGGCTACGCCGAAGGCCTGAAGCTGAATGAGATGATCGCCGAGGGCAAGATCACCGAGGATCAGGCCGTGGTCGGCTACGTGGGCGCGTTCCCCTACGCCGAGGTCATCAGCGGCTATACCTCCACCTTCCTGGGCATCCGCTACGCCTGCCCCTCCGCCACCATGGTCGTGAAGTTCACCAACAGCTGGGGCGACCAGGCCCTGGAGCAGGAAGCCGCCAACGCCCTGATTTCCACCATGGGCGCCGTGGTGATGAGCGAGCATGCCGATACCGTCGGCGCGCCCACCGCCTGCGAGGACAACAATGTGCCCAACGTCGGCTACAACATCTCCTTTAACAGCGTGGCGCCCAACACCTCGCTGGTCTCCTCCAAGATCAACTGGACGCCCTACATGCAGATGGCCATCGAGTCCATCATGAAGGGCGAGAGCTTCGGCACCGACCTGTGCTTCACCATGGCCGAGGGCGCCGTTGAGCTGACCGAGCTGAACGAGAAGGTCGCCGCCGAGGGCACCGCCGAGAAGGTTCAGGAGGTTCTGGACAAGCTGGCCTCCGGCGAGCTGCACGTGTTCGACACCAGCACCTTCACCGTGAACGGCATGACCGCCGAGGAGTACGTCCAGACCGACGACTACCTCCAGGATACCGCCAACGGCGGCTTCAACGCGGCTGTGCATCAGTTGGCTGCCGGCTATGTGACCGACGGCTACTTCCACGAGTCCGAGTTCCAGTCCGCCCCCTACTTCGATCTGCCCGTCGACGGCATCATCATGGGCTGATCGAAAAGCGTGCATCGACACTGGCCGCCGGCGCGATCCTCGCGCCGGCGGTTTTCTGTGCGACGGTGTAAAATAGATCTGGGGAAAAAGAGCAATGAAGGAGACGTGGAGCGTCAGCAGGGGCGCCCCCTAGGGGGCGGCGAAAGTTAAAGATGTGTTAACGTAACAAAATAGAGAATCAAGCCACTGTAGACTGTAGTTGCAGGAAAACAGACGAAAGGCGGCAGATTCTCTATGGAAA
>CACYZW010000143.1 GCA_902778995.1 uncultured Eubacteriales bacterium | reverse complement strand
TTGACGATGTAAAACACCACCAGAAACGGTATCGTCTTCAGCAGGTTGTAGTACAGGTTCACCAGCGCCGTGCGCTTGCCGTTTTTGGAGGCCCCCATCGAGGAAAGCAGCGCGGTGACGCAGGTGCCCACCTGCGCACCGCACACCAGCGGAATCGCCATGCCGAAGGTCACGCCGACGCTCAGGGCAAACGCCTGCACGATGCCGATCACGGCGTCCGAGCTCTGCACCAGCATCGTGAACAGCATCGCGAACAGGAAGCCGAGCACCGGATTGGTAAAGCTCATCAGCGTATTCGTCAGCGCCGGCAGCTCGCGCAGCGGCGACACCGCCTGGCTCATCAGGTTCATGCCGATCATCATCACGGAAAAGCCCAGCAGGACGTTGCCGATGTTCTTCTTCGTCTGGGATTTCGAGAACATCGTCAACCCCACGCCCACGATGGCCAGAAACGGCGAGAACGAGCTGGGCTTGACGATGGTCATCAGCAGCGACTGGCCCTCCATGGCGTTCAGCGAAATCACCCAGGCGGTGGCCGTCGTGCCCAGGTTCGCCCCGATGATCAGGCTTGCCGCCTGCTTCAGGCCGATGATCCCGGAATTCACCAGGCCGACGGAAAGGACCGTGATCGCGGACGAGGACTGGACGATGGCCGTGAGCCCCGCCCCGAACAGGAACCCCATGAACGCGCTTTTGGTGATCTTGCCCAGCACGCGGTCCAGCAGGCCGCCGGTCATCGAGGACAGAGAGCCGCTGAGCGTGTTCATGCCAAACAGAAACAGCGCCAGACCGCCCAGCATCGACGCGACCACCATGAAAATCTCTACAGAACTCATATTATCTCCCTGGCTTTGTTACGACGGTTTGCCCGCGTCATTTTCTCGCGTTTTCCGCCTGGAGCGCGTCCATCTGGAAGGCAAAATAAGCTTCCTTCAGCTGCTGGCGCCGACGGCGGTTGAGCAGGAACAGCTTGCCGTCCGAGGTTTCGCAGTCATAGGCGCGCCATTTGGCGATATGGTTCATGTTCAGCGATACGCCGCGGTTGATGGTCAGGAAGCTTTTATCCAGCTGCGCCTCGACCTTTCCGAACAGCATCCAGATGGAATAGACGGAGCCGTTCTTTGTGAAGATGTTGGTCTTGTGGTCGCTGGCCTCCACGCGGATGATGTCCCGCTGGTCCAGCTCATACATATCGTTGCCGATGCGCACCGTCAGCGTGCTCTTCGGCGCGGTGGAAAAATCCTGCTTCGTGGCGCGTCGAAGGGTTTCGACGACGTCCGCCTCGGTATAGGGCTTGACCAGGTAATGGATGGCATAGACGCTGAAGGCATCCACCGCGTGGCTGTCGGACACGGTGGTGAACGCCACGGCGGCGTCCGGCAGGATGCCGCGCATCCTCCGAATGACCTCCACGCCGTTTTCTCCCGGCAGGTAGATATCCATGAAGACCAGGTCATAGGCGCGCTCGCCCGCTGCAGCGAGGAACGCCTCGCCGGTCTCAAAGCAGTCGATGACGCTGCTCTCGTTTATCGTCGCAGATGGCGATTTTCATGTCTGTCCCTCCTGTCTGTCGGTAGATGCGGGCTCATCCTCGCGCAGCCGCCGGGCGACGACCACCAACCGGTCATCGCCCAGGCAGGTGGTCAGCGTCAGCAGCCCGTCGCCGGGCTGCACATCCACATCCGCCGTCTGCAGGGCATGGCGGCGCAGGGTATCGATATAGGCGCAAAAATCAGCGTCGGAGGCGAAGGTGGGATGGGCATAGTAATTCACAAAGCCGTCCTTGCGCGGGTCCACGGGCGTCCTGAGCACCGCGAAAACCGCGTAGCGCTCCACGTCCCACAGCGTGCTGAGCTTGATCACGGGGTGCTTGTCGATGTACCCGCCCCGCTGGTAGTGGATCAGCAGGCCGAACATGGTACCGTCGGTCATGTCATGGCCGTGGATTAGCAGGTTGGCGGCGTCCTCCGTCAGCGGGTGGTTGACATCCAGGAACAGCGTGCCCGCCTTGCTGTGATGGCCGTAGAAGTCGTGGGTGAGGTAGTATTCGTTGTCCCGGTACACCACGGGCAGGTTCACCACGCCGTCGATGTAGAGCCAGCCGACCAGGTCGGGGTTTGCCTGGCTCAGCTTCAGCATCTCCGGCAGAAGCTGGGCGTCGGTTATGTGATACGCCGTCGTCGTTGCCGCGTTGCCCACGGTTCTGGCCGGTTCGGCGGCGGCGACGGCGGCAACCGCGCTGCCGCCGCCCATCAGCCGGATGCCCTCGGGCAGCTCGCTGGCATAGGCCGACTGCCACGAACGGTCGCTGTCCGCCGCCTGGGCGAAATCTTGCATCGGCGGGGCGGCGATCTCGGCCGACGGGGCCGCGCCGTCCGCGGTGTGCAGGGATTGCAGTTGGGCGTTCAGCCGGTTTGTGGCAAAGGTGCGCCACACCGCCGCTACGGTCAGCGACACGGACACGGCCAGCACCGCGACCAGCGCGGCGCGGATCAGCTTAAGCCGCGCCCGTTGGAGGCTTCGCCTGTCCCGTCGCGCAGGCCGCGTCCACATTGCGGGTCGCGCCCGGTGGGCGGGCCGTTCCTGTCGTTCCCGTCGCACGGGCCGGTATCGGATTGTCCTTTTTTTCTTGCGTCTCAATTTGCTTTCTCCCTGCGCCGCAGCCACCACAGCAGCGCCAGTGCCAGCAGCGCCGCGGCGATGTACAGCGGCAGGTTGGTCTTGTCGCCGGTCTCGGGCAGCGGCTGGCCGGAGATGGTGAGCATGGCCTCGTCGCTGGTGATGGTGTTGAGATAGTGGTCGGTGACGACGCAGCGCGCCTTGCGGCCGTGCATTTTCTCGGTGATCTGCTCGACGGTCAGCGTGGCGGAATCGCTGTCGGGGATGTCCACCCAGCCCTTCTTCTCGCCCATCCACACCTGCCACTTGTAGGTGTAGGGCTTCGTACCGCCGGCAACGGCCACGGAGAACTGCACGGTCTCGCCCACCCGCGCGGTCACAGGGGTCGGCTGGCGGGTGAAGCGCAGCGGGTCGTTCAGCTCCGCGTCGTCGAAGTGGATGACGAACTCGTTGTTGTTCAGGGCCACCTCTTCCACGTTCTTCGCCCGGATGACCACCCGCGCCTTTCGGGGATGGCTGTCGCCCATCAGCGTCTTCAGGGGCAGGTCGACGGTCTGGGTCCTGCTGTCGGTGACGCCCTTCTCAAAGTAGGGCAGCGCCAGGTCCACGCCTTCCTCGGCGTCGTCCAGGTACAGCTTGGCGTACAGGTCCAGCGACTCGTCAATGTCGGCGAAGTTCAGCACCGTGATAGAGACATACGGCTCGCCGCTGAGGTTGCAGTAGACATGGTGGTACACGTCCAGGTCGTTGAGCGCGGTCTTTACCTCCAGATCCTCGCCGCCCTCGATCTCATTGGGATAGAGCGGGGAGAGGCGGATGGCGCTGTTTTCAAGGGCCTCGGTATCGCCCGCGGCGTTGGCTACAGCCAGCATGTTGGCGACGTTGTCTGTGCGCACCATATTGCCGTCTTTGTCGCGGGTGTAGACGATTTCGGGGTTCAGGTTGGGGTCGAGGGCGTTCTGCACGGCGTTGCTCACCACGCCCCCATTGGCCGCGACGCCGGCGGCGTAGTTGGCGGCCGCCCAGTTGGCGCGGGTGGTATAGCTTCCCAGCCGCAGGTACACGGTCTTGTCGCCTCGCCAGTCGGACGGGATGTACAGCGGCACCGTGAAGGCCTTCAGCGTGCCCGGCAGAATAAACCTGCTCTGAACGTAATTACCGGACGCATTCGTCCAGCCTTTGTAATGATCCCATTTCCGCCTCACGACATTGTGGTCGGACTTTCGCTTGGGCTCAACGGCGTCCCGGAGCTGATAGGCGACCTGCGAGCCGGTGGCGATTGTATTATTTCCTACGGACACGGAATTGTTGCCGGAGTTCAGCAGGTCGATGTGGACGGTTTCCACCACCGCTGTTTTTGTTTTTCCCTTCGACTTATACTCATTCACGAGCTGTATGTCAAAGGTGGTGACGCCGGTGTTGCCGGTGTTCATCACCGAGACCACCGAGTCCACCCAGGAGGCGGGGTTGGCCAGGGCGTCCTTGAAGCAGATTGTCTCATCCTTGAGTTCCAGGCTGGTGATCCAGTTCAGCGGGAACGAATACAGATTGATCAGCATGTGCTCACCATTCTGGAAAACTGACGAGCAGTAGCCTGTTCCGTTTTCACCGATGTAAATCCTGCTGGGCTTCAAGCCATCGGGCAGGCATAACTCAGCCAGCACAAATACCTCGCTCATGCTGTCGGTGGAGGGGTTGTAGTAGGTCGCCATCATTCGATAGACATCCGGGGCATCCTCATCTGTCTTGTCGACGGTGGAGAGCCAGTAGATATAGGTGAGGCCGCCGTATTCCTGCAAATAGAAGCTGTCGGCATCGACCTGCACGTCGAAGTCGGTGATGGTATGGCTGTCACTCACGTAGTCAAACCAGGTATACTTGTATAAATAAGGCTTTAACTTGACGTCTGTTCTGTTGATCGAGGTAGTACAGCGTGTGCTCGTTGGGACGCTTGGCATAGAATATGACGTTTTCTTCCTTGTCCGTGAGGGCATTGAGCTTGACTTTTCTTGCTTCGTTGCACCCATGTACCAGCGTTCCTCTATTGGTGCTGTCTTTCTCAATGGCGTACCAGGTCACAATGCCTGAATAATAACCTTCCTCGGGCAAAATGCGTTTGGCAGAGGTTTCCAGGGTGGGTACTTCGCTGACATCGGTATTGCTCATAAAGGAATAACTGACACCGAGATTACCACCCATAAGTCTTTCCCTTATACTATATTGCAACACATCCATTCGTTCGTAATAATCATCACCCGAAGTCGGAACTTTGTATTCTTTGGCAGCGATTATGAAATCCGATTCACGTCCCCCCCACATATCACTCGTATATCCAGAGGTTATCGCTGACAGTTCACCGATTTTTTTGTTCTCTTGCTTCCAGCCACCGTAAGCATATAGTTTGCTCCAGGTGTCCTGGAAAACTTCCAAATATCCAAGATCATACCGTCCTCCCACTTTACGGTGACATTCTCGAACTGACTCGTGCAGCACGCGACGACCTGGATACATTCCATGCCCCCCGTGTGGGCAATCACATCGAATGCGTAATCATGCATGCTTATGATGTTTTCAGCTCCAACAAATGTAGGTTGTGGGCCCTCATTGATGGCTTCCTTATCCTTTATCGTATTGAGGAACGTGGAAAAGCTTCCACTCGTACCACTGGTCAGGTTCATCCAATGAAGCCGATTGACCCCAGCTTCCATCCCGATTGTAAAGGCATAAGTGTAGCCTTTAAAATTCACGAACTTGCATTCCCCGCCACCATAAAGCATACCCCCAATCTCCTCCTTGGCCTCGGGGACCAGTTTGGGATAGCTTTTCGGCTCAAGCTCCGAATTGCCGTCGTAGATGCTGTCGTCATTTGCCTTCACGCCGCGCTTTGCGGAGATCAGTTTCATAGCGTTGCCCGAAGCGTTGTTCAGCGTGTCCACTAATGTCTTGGTGATGCTAAAGATCTGGATATAGTATTTGAACCAAAAGACGTCGACGCACACCCTGAAGTTGAAGTCCATCGAGATCTGGAACGCCGCTTTATCGCCCGTGGTGAACTGGAACATAAAGTTGAAGCCGAGGGTGCCCATGCCGTAGGCGGCGAGCACGCCCTTCACGCCGACGCCCACCGATACGGCAATCTGAATGCGGGCCAGCACGGTCAGGCCAAAGCCCCCGCCGAGCCTGGGCGCGGTTTTAAAGGCCTTCCCGAGGTTGTGCAGATCGACGTCGTCCCAGACCAGCGGTATGGTGACGGCCACCGTCAGCGACAGAGTTGCCTCGACATTAATGAATCCGATCAAATACCGCACCGTCCAGTCACCGGTGCCGCCGAAGATGACGCCGACGGTGAGGCTCAGCTCCGTCGCTTTGTAGGAGACGCCCTTATCGCCCGAATCGCTGTCCGACTTGGCGACGATCCTGCCCTGGAGCACCACGAAGGCGGTCATGTACACGGTGAACGTGCCCATCGTGGTCCATTTATCCTTCGCGGAGGACATCAGGGCGTTCATCCGGGCCGTCTCCTTGGCAAAGACCGACGCCTTCTCGTCCACCTGCGCCTTTTGGTCCAGCTTCATCTGGTCCTCGGTCTTCCAGGTATGGTCGGAGTACCAGCTTTTCCCCTTGCTGCCCTCGCTGCCCTCGTCGTCCGACGCGCCGGCGGAGAAATTCGGAAGGCCATAAGCAACGCTCACCCGCCCGTCCAAACTGAAGGCGAATTTCGGCACGTATTTATCCAGAAAGGGAATGTTGATGCTGAGGTTGGAATGGTTGAGGAACGAGGGCAGGTTGTCGCCCTCAAAATCGAAGGAGAGCAGCGTGCCCACTCGGCTGATGGTGTTCGACACTGTGGTGTACATGGCGTTGTCCTTGCCGTAGAGGGGCTCGTCGATCACGCCGCGCTCCACCGTCAGCATGGAATCCACCCAGGCGCCGTCGCCGATTTTGAAGCTGATCTTCTCGCCGGGCTTGAATATCTGCTTCCACTTGTCGCTGAAGGTGAAGCTTCTGGCTGAATAGCCGTCGATGCCCGCCGAGTAATCGGAACCATCGCTGTAATTTTTTGAAGTGGTAATCTCCTTGCCATCCTTGTTAAGGTAGCGCATGGTGAGTTTCTTGTCGCCGGAATAGCCGTTGGGATAGGCCACCACCACGTTGATGTCATGGGTGACGTCGTTGGCGGAGCTGTAGAAGACCTGCTTGCGGGTGGCAAGCATGGGGTCGTCGTTGAAGGTCATGGCCACGTAGTAGGGCGCGCTGCCCGCGTTTTTGACCGCGCCGCCGTTCGCGCTCTGGCCCGTGCCCGGCTTGATGAGCGTCAGCCCATAGCCGCCGCCCTTCTTGATGACGGCTTTGTATTCCATCAGCGCCTGGTAGCCGGTGGCCTTCACCAGCACGCCCAGCTCCAGCACGCCGTTGGAATCCACCGTGAAATCCGACACATTGAACAGGGTCTTGCCGCTGTCTGGGATGCTGTTGGTCTTCGCGGAGGACGCCGCGGGGCTCATGCCGTCCTTCGCGTCCCACACCGTGATCGTGCCAGAGGTGACGGGAATCAGGCTGGCGGGGTCGCTGGGGTTGGGGGTTCGCGTTTCGATGTAGAATTCACGGTCCGATATGACCGTCACGGTCTGATTCGCGTTGGAGAGGACGCTGCCTGACCCGGAGAGCTTCGACAGCGCCGTGCCGCGGTTGCTGGCGGCGTACAGGTCCACGTTGACGTTGGCCGTGATCGGCTCGTTGCCATAGCTCTCCACCTCGTGGATCCAGTCGGAGAGGGAATCGGCGGCGGCGTTGGACATGACCCCGTTGCGACAGTTGGCCTTGTTGCCGCCGGTGAAGTCCTGGTGCCAGGCTTCGATCTGCTCCAGCCAGCTGTCGTAGTTGTCCACGACGGTATTGCGGATGCCCTCCACCTCGTTCACCGAGGCCTGGAGCCGCAGGGCGTAGCGGGTCTTTTCCCGGTCGGTGAGGTTGCCCTCCCTCAGCACGTCGATCAGGCCCTTCATTTCGCTGGAGTGCATCGTCGACTGTTCGCGGTACGAGCGCAGCGTCTGCCGCAGGTCCTCCACGCCGAAGGCGGTGTTCTTCATGTAATTCACATAGTTGGCGTATGGCCCGGAGGTCAGGCGGCCATAGGCGTCGGGGCTGTTGGCCGCGAGCTCGTCCAGCGCACGCTCCAGGTCGTGGTGCGCGTTCGCCACCGAATAGTGCTCGTGCTGCAGCACGTGATCCAGCCAGCCGTTCAGCTCCATGGCGTTCCAGTTGGACTGGGGCTTCATGCCCTCGTGCCAGGTCGGGGCGTCCTCACCCAGGCCGGACAGGCGCTCGGCCTGATCCAGCGCGGCGTTGGACACCAGCGTCCCTGCCGCCAGGGCGTTCAGCGGAAAGAACTGGACAAACAGCAGCAGGCACAGCACAGCGCTCAGGATTCGCTTGACAATCTTCATCGAAGTACACCTCATTCCACGTCGATCAGTTCGGGATGCGTTTCAATTTCGTAGTCGGCCTTCCATTCCTGAACCAGCTCGTCCAGCTTTTTCTTTTGCGCCGCCCGAAGCGCGCTCTGCTCCAGCGCCGCGCGCTCCTCGTCGGTCAGCGTGTGAACGCCCGCGGGCACGTCTCCCATGTAGCAGAAGATGTGAACCCCGTCGTCGGAAGCCACTGGTTCGGATAGGTCGCCCGGCTTTTCCATCGCCGCGATGGCCTCGCCGAACGGCTCCGGCCAGCGCTTGGAATTGGGGTGGAACTGGAAGCCGTTGCCCTCGACGTACTGCTGGTCGATGCTGTACTTTTTGATTGAATCCTCGAAACGGATGCCCGCCTCGGTGGCCTGGCGGATGGTATCGACGGTGTCCTGCACCTGCGGCACGGCCTCCTTCAGCTTGGCGAGGTAGGCCTGCCGCGCCTCCTCCATTTTCTCGCGTGCCGCCTTATAAGCCGCCTTTTGCTCGGCGAAGTCCTCCATCGTCTCGGCCTCTGCCGCCGCGTCGGCCAGCTCCAGGTACACGGTCTGCGCGTCCTGCAGGCGGCTTTTGACCCGCCTCTCATAGGGCTTCAGTTGATCCTCAAAGCCGTCCGGCAGCGGAAGCACGATCTGCTTGATGTAGCGGAAGCCCTCCGGCACGAAGAAGGCCTCGCTGTTGGTCAGGGCGATCTCGCTGTCGTAGAGGTCGATGTCGTTCTCGTACTTCTCCCGGTCAGGCTCCACGTAGTTTTCCATGTAGAAGTCGTCTACGTCGCTCTGCTTCAGCACAATGTCGGAACAGTACATTTCCACCAGGCGATACTGCCGCTCGGTGATCTGCGCCTCGCGGAAGTAGGCGTACACGGTATAGCCCGATTCCTCAAGCCAGTGGGTGATCTCCGCCTCGGTGGTCTCCACATCCTCCTCCTGGGCCCGCTTGTACAGCTCCTGCCAGGTCTGGTCGAAGGCCTGCTGTGCCGAGTATTGCAGGGTGCTCAGCTCTTCCTCGGTAAAGTCGTACTTGCCGAGCTGCTTCAGCTTGCACTCGGCGACGCCGATGTCGACGGCGCGCTGGATGGTCCCATCCAGCAGGACCTGGCGGTCCTCGTCGGTCACCTCGCCGTTGAACGCCTTCAGCACGTCCAACGAGGAGACGTAGCCAAACTGAACCTCGGATTGGGTGAAGGTGATGTCCCCCACCCGCACCACGACGGGGTCCTCCGCCGACTCCGACAGGGCGGAGATACAGGTTGTCAGCAGCAGTGACAGGAACAGCACAATCAGGCAGATGCGTTTCACGATGGGTGTCCTCCTCTACAAGTGGTGTCGTCCGTTCTGTAATAGACAATATTTGGCGGATTCGTGTTCTGGATGTCAAAAGGTGCAAACAATTTAGCCCAATTTTATCAGTAATGTTGCCAATAATCAACAGAAACACCGTGAATGGTTGCTATTTTTCCGTGAATGGTTCATCAAACGGCGGCATTGTCCGGGGACGTTCGTTCACACCATCATTGATGTGGATTGATTTCCAAAATGCAATGGGGTATAATGCTGTCAAAAGGTGACACTTTATCATGGGGGTTCTTATGGCGATATACTTTATACTGCGGCATTTCATCGGCTTCGCGCTGCAAATGACGCCCGCAACGCTGCTGCTGCTGTTGCCCTTTGATCCGGTCTGCTTCCGCCTGCCCGCGAAAAGGCAATGGCTGGCCTTCATCGGCGTGAGCCTGGGCCTTTCCGCCATCTACTCAGGTCTGGCGTATGCCACCTATACGGTGAACCCGGACGCGGGGTTTCTGTTCGGCAACGCCTTCATGATCGCGGGCATCGCCGTGGTGGTCGCCATGTTTTTCAGGCTCATCAACGAGCGGGCCATGCGCAAGCTGTTTGTGGTTTTCATGGTGATCGCCTTTGCCGCCGTGCAGTATTCGCTGGCCAACGTGCTGCTGGCCAACATGCCCCGGCAGCTGGCCGTGCAGGACGGGCAGAGCTATGACAACAACACCTTCCTGGCCTACCTGATCGTGACCGCGGCGCTGATCGGGCCGGTGGCGCTGTTCTTCCGGCGGCCGCTGCGCGTGTACATCAGGAGCATCCAGCCCACCGGCAGCCGGGGCGAGATCATGCTGCTGATCGTGCTGACGGCCATCTATCTGGCGCTGAACGCCCTGTTTACGATGTTCTGGGCGCGGTTCCACCTGAGCGCCGACATCAACCAGAGCTATTACATCCCGGTGATACTGCTGCAAACCGCGATGCTGCTCATCGTCTACTACAGCGTCATCCGCCTGTCCAACCAGCATTCAGAGGAAAGCGAGCGGCAGCTGGAGACCGCCATCATCCGGTCGGACCACGAGCGCATCCATAAGGATATGGAGAAGCAGCGGGAGCGTCTGCACGACATGCGGCAGCTGCTGCGCATGATGTCCGTCATTGCCAAAAACGGCAGCCGGGAGGATATGCAGAACTACATCGACGAATCCGTGGAGCACATTCACATCACCGACAAGCGCTTCTGCGCCGACAGGCAGCTGAATGGCATACTGCAATACTACGCCTCCATGGCTGCCAACCAGGGGATCGACTTCAGCGTTCAGGCCATGTGCGGGGACCTGTCGTTCATCTCTGAAATTGACCTCACCGTGATGTTGGGCAACGTGCTGGAAAACGCCATCCGTGCGGCAAGGGAATGGCGGACACAGCATTCTCAGGAGCCGGCGTCCATACGCTTCACCGCGGACGACAGGAAGAGCCTTCTGCGCATACAGGTTGAAAACTCCTGCGAAAATGTCGTCTTCGCCGCGCCCGCACCCGCCGACGGCGGCGACGGCTTCCTTCCTGCCGAGGCTTTCCAGAGCACCTCCGGCAGCGGAGAGGGCCTGCGGCGCGTCGCCACAATCGCCAAAAAGTACGAAGGCGTCGCCAGCTTCCGATACGACGAAAACGCGCGACGCTTCATTACGAGGATCACCCTGGTGATGTCGTAGCGGGGAGTCTTAAAGTCTGATTCCAGAAGCTCCTGTGGAGTGTCATTGAGCACCATTTGTCTTTGATTTCGCAACCGTTCAGGGCCACTTCCGGGAGAAGAATCCACACGCAGATTTCTGTTGCAGCGTACCGCATGGCTTCCAAGGATTTTGATCGGTTCCGTCGAACATCAAGCGCCGATCACGAAATTATATGTTCGATCTATTGGATTCTGCACGAACTTACACGTTTCTAT
>CACYZW010000142.1 GCA_902778995.1 uncultured Eubacteriales bacterium | reverse complement strand
CGGGACCGGAAGCTGTACGACATCGGCAAGTCCCGCCTGACCCACAGCGGGCCCAGGAAGGCGACCAATTACGACGCCGCCATCGAAGCCACGATGGAGCGGGGCTGCTGCGCCCCCGCCCAGGTGTTGATGAAGCCCGGGACGGAACAGACGGCGAAGCCGCAGCAGACCACCCAGGTGGAGATTTCGCCCATCGGCCAGGTCACGGCCCAGGATATCAGCGAGGCGCTGGCCGGCGCGGAGGCGATACTGTTCAAGTCCCCCACCTGTCCCAACTGCAAGGCGGCCATGGCGCTGCTGGACCGGGCGGGCGTGAAGTACGCGGCGGTGAACGCCGCCGATGCCCGGGAGATGACGGCGAAGTACGGCGTGAAGCAGGCTCCGACCCTGGTGGTGTGTACCGACGAGGGCAGCTTCGAGAAATACCGCGGCGTGTCGGACATCAAGGGCTGGCTGATGCACAACGCACACGCGGCGACGCGCTGAGGCGATGCCATGACAAAACACCCTGTCTTTTGACAGGGTGTTTTGTCATGGGCGCCTGCGAATCACGCGTAGCTGTGAACCCCCGGCAGCCAGGTGTTCACGCCCAGGTAGGTGAACAGCACGCATATGAAGCCCACCACGGCGAATATGGCGGCGGAGCGGCCCCGCCAGCCCCGGCGCAGGCGCAGGTGCAGGTAGACGGCGTAGATGATCCATGTCACCAGCGACCAGGTCTCCTTCGGGTCCCAGGACCAGTAGCTGCCCCAGGCCCGCTCGGCCCAGATCGCCCCGGTGATGATGGTGAAGGTCAGGAACAGCAGCCCCAGCGACACGCTGCGATAGCTGAGCATGTCCAGCTTTTCCCGGTTCGGGATGTGCTGGTCCAGGAAGCCGCTGGCCTTCATGCGGTCGCGCAGCAGGAAGATGACGGACAGCACGAAGGACACGCCGAAGGCCCCGTAGGCGATGATGGCGGTGGAGACGTGGAAGCCCAGCCAGTTGCTGCGCAGGGAGGGCATCAGCGCCTTCACGTCCTTGCTCTGCATGGCGGCATAGCCGATGATCAGGAAGATCACCGGCGCGGCGAAGGCGCCCAGCACCGGGAATTTGTAGCGTATGATGAAGATCAGGCTGACCAGGCACAGCCCCCAGGCGAAGGAGGTGGCAAATTCATACTGGTTGGTCAGCGGCAGCCGCCCCGCGCCGATGCCCCGGCATACCAGGGCCGCCGTGTGCAGCGCGAAGCCGGCGATCTGCAGGGCCACCGCCACCCGGGCGACGGCCTCCTTCTTCACGGCGATGAAGGCGAAGTACAGTATCATCGCGGCGAAATAGGCCAGCATGACGATGGTGAAGAGGGTGTTTTCAATGGCGAGCATGGTTATTTCTCCTTTATTGCCTTTTCGAAGCGCTCCCTGAACAGCGCGCCGCCCTTGCGGCTCTGGCCGTACAGCGTCCAGCGGCCGTCGTCCTGGCGGATGGCCCACACCCGGGCGGGCTGGACGTACAGGGCCAGCAGCAGGCCCAGCAGCGTCACCAGGCCGCCGGCCAGGGCCAGGGGCGTGAAGCGGTCCACCTTGACCTGGATCAGCGTGTAGGTCTGGGGGTCGGAGAAGGTCACGGTGTACTGGTCGATGGTCACTTTCTCGTCCGCCATCAGCGCGTTCATGCCGACCATCTGGCCCTGATAGTAGATCGAATACAGATAGGCCGGGTTGTTCAGCTGGTCGGAGGCGGTGGACGGCCCGACGCCGGGCGTCATCACGTAGTCCGGATAGAAGGCGTTCAGCATCACCACCAGGCCCTCCCGGTCCTTCACGCTCAGGTAATCCCCGGCGCAGACCACCTCCTGCTGGATGGGCGCGCCGTCCTTGTACACGTCCACCCGTGCCGCCCAGCCGGTGGCGTTCTGGTAGAACTTCATGCCGCAGAGCACGGCGGGGTGGTTGACGCTGACGGAAGCGCTGCCGCCGGCGGGCCCGACGGAGGCCGTGTTTTCCACGGTGATGTCCGTGGTGTACTGGGCGACGGAGCCGTCCTCCCGCGTGTCGATCCTGAAATCGTCGATGGACAGAAAGCAGGCGGTGTCCCCGATGCGCCTGATCTGGCCGGGCACGCCGTGAACCGCGTATTGCTTCTGGGTCATCTGCCCCAGGCCGAAGCCCAGTATCAACAGCAGTATCCCCAGGTGGCACACCCACGCGCCCCACAGCCCCGCGGTATGCCGGGCGGCGAACAGCGCGTCGCGCCCGTCCTCCGCCTTGCAGGGGGCGGGCCTGGGCATGCGCAGGCGGGCAAAGGCGGCCTCGGGGTCGTCGACGTCCGGGGCCGATATGTCGCCCGACAGCTTCAAAGCGCCCTCCGGGCGGCTTTCCGCCCTGGTGCGGCGGATCAGCTGGGGCAGGCGCAGCAGGTTGCACAGCAGCAGGTTCACGCACAAAAACGCGGTGATCGCGATGAACCAGGCGCTGTGGAAGGCGTCGTCCAGGCGCAGGGCCATGATGAGGGCGGCGGTGCGCTCGGAATAGCGCTGGCTGTACCACTCATAGGTCTGATTCTGGGGAATCAGGCTGGCGGCGGCGCAGGCGAGGGCCAATATCAGCAGCAGCGCGATGGCGAAGCGCATCGAGGATATGAATTTCCAGAATTTTTTGAGCATGGTCATGGCAGAATCCGTCCTTTTGAAAAACGGGAAATGCACGAAAGACAAACGGTAGGGGCGTCCAATGGGCGCCCGCCCTGTGCGATTCGACTTCGCGCCATCGGGCGGGCGGCGCATCGCCGCCCCTACGGAAACTGGTCGGGTGTGGTTTTGTCAGGTCTTGTTCAACAGCCCCATGGCCTCATCGATCTTGGCCTCGGAGGTGTCCAGGCAACCCATCGCCAGCGCGCTGTTGTGGGCGCCCTCGGCGTTCTCCACATAGCAGTAGTCGAAGAACCACTGGGCCTCCCGGTGCAGCTTGCGGACGGCGTTCAGGTCGTCCTCGCTCCATTCGCCGGAGGCGACGGCGGTGGCCAGGGCGTCCTTCATGGCGGACAGCTTGTTGCCGACCTCCGTCTCACGGGCGGTGACCTGCTCCTGGATGTCCCGCACATAGGCCGTCATGTCGGTGTCGCCGTGGCACTGGGCGCAGCTTGCCAGCAGCGCCTCGTTTTCCAGCGGGCTGACCAGCGTGTGGCTGCGGTACTCGACGCCTTCCGCAGTGGTCTGCGGGGGCATGTGGCAGTCGGCGCAGGTCAGGAAGGCCGCGTGCTTGCCCTGCAGGAAGGTTTCCATCTCGGGGTGCTGGGCCTTGAGCATGCGGGTGCCGGTGCTCTCCTGGGTCCAGTCGGCGAAATCCATATCGTCGTAGTACGCCAGGATCGCCTCGGGCGCCATCCCGTCGACGCCGTGGTAGGGCATCATGGTCTCGCTGTCGGAAGGGGTGAAGTAGTATTCGATGTGGCACTGGCCGCAGGACAGCGTGGCGGGCGCTATGGCGGCCACGTTTTCGCCCAGGGCCTCGTTCACGTACTGATGCGTAACCTTGAGCGCGCCGCCGTTGCCCATGTCGTCGCCATGACAGGTGTAGCAGCTGACGTTGTTCTTCATCTGGGGAAAGACCTCGTCGAAGGGCATCGAGTACACGGCCACGCCCTGCGCCTCGATCATCTTGTGCAGATCCGGAGTCTTGCAGGTGATGCAGTTGGCCTTCGGATGGGGCCGCTGGGTCTTGGCCACGTCCTCGAGGGTGTATTCGTGGCCCCGGGCGCTGCCGTAGTCCTTGGCAAAGCCGTAGCCCTCGTAGATGTTCACCAGATAGGGGTCCTGCTCCAGATAGTCCACCACATAGCTGTTTTCCCTGTTGTCCCCCATGGTGGTGACGATGTGGGGCAGTATCGCGGCCAGGCGCTCTTCCTCGGACAGTTCCCCGGCGGGCATGGCTGCGGCGACGGGCCTGGGGCGGGCGAAGCGGGAGATGTCGGCGCTGCCGGTATCGGCTGCCGCCTCGGCGGGCGCTTCTTCAGGTTCGGCTGCTTCCCCGGCCTCGGGCGCTTCCCCGGCCTCAGGCGCATCGGCGCTCTCGGTTGCGGTTACGGGCCTTGGGCGGGTGAAGCGGGAGATGTCGGCGCTGCCAGCGTCGGCCTTCGCCTCGGCGGGCGCTTGCCCGGCCTCAGGCGCTTGCCCGGCCTCGGGCGCTTGCCCGGCTTCGGGTGCTTCCCCGGCCTCAGGCGCTTCGGCGCTCTCGGCTGCGGTTACGGGCCTCGGGCGGGCGAAGCGGGAGATGTCGGCGCTGCCGGCGTCGGCTGCCGCCTCGGCGGGCGCTTCCTCGGCTTCAGGGGTTTCCCCGGCTTCGGGCGATTGCCCGGCCTCAGGCGCTTCGGCGCTCTCGGTCCCGGTAACGGGCCTCGGGCGGGTGAAGCGGGAGATGTCGGCGCTGCCGGTATCGGATGCCGCCTCGGCGGGCGCTTCTTCAGGTTCGGCTGCTTCCCCGGCATCGGGCGCTTCCTCGGTTTCAGGTGTCTCCCCGGCCTCGGGCGCTTCCCCGGCTTCGGGCGCTTCTTCAGCCTCAGGCGCATCGGCGCTCTCGGTTGCGGTTACGGGCCTTGGGCGGGTGAAGCGGGAGATGTCGGCGCTGCCGGTATCGGCCTTCACTTCTGCGGGCGCTTCCCCGGCTTCGGGTGCTTCCCCGGCTTCAGGCGCATCGGCGCTTTCGGTTGCGGTTACGGGCCTTGGGCGGGTGAAGCGGGAGATGTCGGCGCTGCCGGTATCGGCCTTCACTTCTGCGGGCGCTTCCCCGGCCTCGGTTTCCTCGGCCTGGGCCTCGCCCCTGGCCTCCGCCAGCAGCTCGGCGACGGCTTCCTGCACGGCGTTCGAAGAGACGGTGACGCCGGAGACGGCATCCACGGCCTGGCTGTTCACAATCTGATCGGCCCAGGCGCTGCGGTTGTCGTCGGTGAGTAGGTCGTTTTCGCCCTCGGAGTACACGGCGGCCTGTGTGAGCTTGCCGTCCAGCACGGTGATGGCGACGTCGATGGTGCTGAAATCGGTGGTCTTGCGCACGGCGTAGGTGCCGTCGACCAGGCCGGAGGCCTCCGCTGCGGGTTCGGCTTTATCCTCGACGGCGGCGCTCACCGCTGCGGCTGCCGCAGCGGTCTCCAGCTCGGCGACCTTCGCCTCGGCTTCGGCAGCCTTGGCCTCGGCAGCCTCGGCGCGGGCCTCGGCGTCGGCCAGGGCGGCTTCCAGCTCGGCGATCCTGGGGTCGTCAGCGGGGGCTTCCTTCGCGCCTCCGGCGGCCTGAGCCAGCAGCTCGTCCACGGCCTCCTGCACGGCGTTGGAGGAGACGGTGACGCCGGAGACGGCGTCCACGGCCTGCTTTTCCACGATCTGGGCTTCCCAGGTATCGCGGCGCTCGTCGGTGAGCAGGTCGTTCGCGCCCTCGGAGGCGATGTTCGCGGCGGTGACCTTGCCGCCCTCGACGGTCAGATCGACGTCGATGGTGCTGAAGTCGGTGGTCTTTTGTATGTGATAGGTGCCGTCCTGCAGCGCGGAGGCTTCGCCGCCCCCCTGTCCGGCCAGCAGCTGCTCAATGGCCTCCTGCACGGCGTTGGAGGAGACGGTGACGCCGGACACCGCGTCGATGGCCTGCTTCTCCACGATCTGGGCTTCCCAGGCGTCGCGGTGCTCGTCGGTGAGCAGGTCGTTCGCGCCCTCGGAGGTGATGTTGGCGGCGGTGACCTTGCCGCCCTCGACGGTCAGTTCGACGTTGATGGTGCTGAAATCGGTGGTCTTTTCGACGGCGTAGACGCCGTCGGCCATGGCGCCGCCCTCATCGGCGGGCGCTTCGGGCTCGGGCGTCGGCTCCGGCTCCGCCGTGGCTGCCGGCTCGGGGGTGGGCAAACCGGCCTGGGTGAAGATGTCCGCGGCGGCCTCCTTGACGGAGTCGGCGGAGTATTTCAGCGTCGCGGAGGAGATCACGTCGTTTTCGTAGGACTGGTTCTCCACGATGGAGTCGGCCCACTGGGCGCGGAGCTCGTCGGTCAGCAGGTCGTTGTCGCCGGACGAGGTGATCTCGGCGTCGATGATCTGGTCGCCCGATATGGACATGGCCACCTGCACATTGCTGTAATCGTTGCTGCGCTCGGCGGTATAGGGACCGGGCTTCTGGTAGATCACCTCGCCGCCCCGGCCGATGCCGCAGGCGAACACGATCCCCAGGATCAGGATCACTGCCGATACCACCAACATGGCGATCGTCTTTTTTTCCATATATCTATCATCCCTTCCTTATCGTCCGTCCGGCGTCAGTTTGCCGGAGGCAGGGTGATGACCTTGGCGGGGCAC
>CACYZW010000141.1 GCA_902778995.1 uncultured Eubacteriales bacterium | reverse complement strand
CCACAACCTGGCCATGGTGGCGCTGAACGCCCGCATGCAGCACGAGCGCAACTACACCGACGAGGAGATGGCCAAGCACAACATGGGCCGTCGCCTGGATATCGACCCCAAGCGCATTGAGATGGGCTGGGTGCTGGACTTCTGCGCTCAGGGCCTGAGAAATATCATCATGGGCCTGGGCGGCAACAAGGACGGCTACCTGATGGAGAGCAAGTTCGGCATCGCCGTGGGCTCCGAGCTGATGGCCATACTGGCCGTCGCCAAGGACCTGAAGGATCTGCGCGAGCGCATTGGCAAGATCGTCGTGGCCTACAGCCGCAGCGGCGAGCCCGTGACCTGCGAGGATCTGGAGGTTGCCGGCGCCATGACCGCATGGATGCGCAACACCATCAATCCCACCATGTGCTATACCGTCGAGCATCAGCCCGTGCTGATCCACGCCGGCCCCTTTGCCAATATCGCCATCGGCCAGTCCTCCGTCATCGCCGATCGCCTGGCCCTCAAGCTGTTCGACTACCACGTCACCGAGTCCGGCTTCGCTGCCGACATCGGCTTTGAGAAGTTCTGGAACGTCAAGACCCGCCTGTCCGGGCTGACCCCGAACGTCTCCGTCATCGTCGCCACCGTCCGCGCGCTGAAAATGCACGGCGGCGGGCCCAAGGTCGCGCCCGGCCGTCCGCTGCCCGTGGAATACACCGAGGAGAACCTCGAGCTGGTGGAGAAGGGCTGCGAGAACCTGTTCCATCACGTAAATACCGTGCGCAAGTCCGGCATCGTGCCCGTGGTGTGCATCAACCAGTTCTACACGGACACCGACAACGAGATCAACCTGATCAAGAAGCTGTGCGCCGAGCGTGGCGTGCGTTGCGCCCAGTCCAACCACTGGCGCTATGGCGGCGAAGGCGCCGTGGAGCTGGCCCAGGCGGTTGTCGAGGCCTGCGAGGAGAAGCCTGAGATCAAATTCCTGTACGACCTCGAAATGCCCCTGCGCGAGCGCGTCGAGCGCATTGCGAAGGAGGTCTACGGCGCGGACGGCGTCGATTGGGCGCCCCTGGCCATCGAAAAGGCCAAGCGCTTCGAGAGCGATCCGAAGTATGCCGATTACTGCACCATGATGGTCAAGACCCACCTGTCCCTGTCCCACGACCCGACGCTCAAGGGCGTGCCGAAGGGCTGGCGTCTGCCCATCCGCGACATCCTGGAGTACGGCGGGGCGAAGTTCCTCTGCCCGATGGCCGGCACCATCTCCATGATGCCCGGCACCGCCTCCGACCCGGCTTATCGCCGCGTGGATGTGGATACCGAGACCGGCAAGGTCAGCGGCCTGTTCTAAGCCGGTACTGGCAGGCAATGCCGCGCCGAATTGCCGTCTGCCCGACCTGTGGAACACGGAGCGGGCATCCGCGCCGCTCGGCGGCCGGATAGGATCATAGCGCAACAACAGGGGCGGCGATGCGCCGCCCGCCGGGACGACGCTGTACAGCGCAACCGGTCGGGCGTCCATTGGCCGTCCCTGTGGATTTCATTCCATATCAGCTGTCTATTACAGGTGACCTGTGGCGGCGGCAATCGCGCCGCCACAACACCTCTCATGGATTGGACATTACCCCAAGCAAAGGAGTTCATATTATGGCAAAGGATTTTACCCAGAACACCTGCCGTGAATTTGTGGAAGTGCTCGCTTCCAACGCCCCGGTTCCCGGCGGCGGCGGCGCGGCGGCGCTGGTGGGCGCGATTGGTACCGCGCTGGGCAACATGGTGGGTTCGCTGACCGTCGGCAAGAAGAAGTATGCCGACGTGGAGGCCGAGATCGTCGCCCTGAAGGCGAAGTGTGACGGCCTGCAGAAGGATCTGCTGGATCAGGTGCCTGCGGACGCCGAGGGCTTCGAGCCGCTGGCGAAGGCCTACGGCATCCCGAAGGACGATCCCAACCGCGACAAGGTGCTGGAGGAGGCCACTGTCGTGGCCTGCGCGGTGCCCATGAAGATCATGGAGCTGTGCTGCGAGGCCATAGACGCCATCGCCGTGTTCGCGGCGAAGGGCTCCCGGCTGGCCGTGTCCGACGCCGGTTGCGGCGCGGTGTGCTGCAAGGCGGCGCTGCAGAGCGCGTCCCTGAATGTATTTATCAACACGAAATCCCTGAAAAACCGCGAGCTCGCCGAGCAGATGAACGCCAAGGCCAACGGCATGCTGGACAAGTACTGCGCGCTGGCGGACGAGATCTTTGAAGGTGTGCGCAAGAACTTCTTCTGATTAATTCCGGGAAGGGGAGGGGCAGACGGACATGAATGGCCATTCCTGTTCGCTGTTTCCTGTTCCCTGTTCCCTCTACGGAGGTATATATTATGGCAAAACTACTGCTGGGCAAGGAAGTCACCGCTGCCCTGAACGCGAAGCTCCAGGCAAAGGTGGCTGATTTGAAGGCCAAGGGCATAGCGCCGAAGCTGGGCATCATCCGCTGCGGCGAGAATCCATCCGACCTGTCCTATGAAAAGGGCGCGGTGGCCAGGGCCGAGCTGATCGGCGTGGCGGTTGAAAAGTTTGTCCTGCCCGAGGACGTGACCAAGGAGGCGCTGATCGAGCAGATCAAAGCCGTCAACGCCGATTCCTCGATTCATGGCGTGCTGATGTTCCGGCCCCTGCCCAAGCACCTGAAGGCTGACCAGGACGAGATCTGCAACGCCCTGGATCCGGCCAAGGACGTGGACTGCATGACGGACATCTCCAACGCGGGTGTGTTCGAGGGACGCAGGGATTTGGGCTTCCCGCCCTGCACGCCCCAGGCCTGCATGGAGATACTGGATTACTACGGCATCGACTGCAAGGGGAAGAAGGCCGTCGTCATCGGACGCAGCCTGGTGGTTGGCAAGCCCGCCGCGATGATGCTGATGGGCAAAAACGCCACCGTCACCGTTTGCCACACCCGCACCGTGGACGTGCCCGCCGAAGCCCGACAGGCGGACATCCTCGTGTCCTCCGCAGGCGTGCTGAAGAGCCTGACGAAGGACTATGTGCGCCCCGGCCAGATCGTCATCGACGTGTCCATCAACTGGGACCCCGAGAAGATCAACAGCAAGGGCGGCAAGGGCGGCATTGCCGGCGATGCGGTGTTCGATGAGGTCGAACCCATCGTCGAGGCCATCACGCCCGTGCCCGGCGGCGTCGGTTCGGTGACCACCAGCGTGTTGATCGGCCATGTGGTCGAGGCAGCGGAGCGCCAGACGGCGAAATAATCTCAATCAAAGACGGAATCCGCCTGCTGCGCATGTGTCAGGCGGATTCTGTTGACGTAATCTGCAAGAATCTTGATCATACGAGGGAAAACGAGGGGGAAATACCAATGGGCATCAGGACGAGGCGCGTCATGGACAACGGCAAGCTGCTTCGGGCGGTGATGTGCGCGTTTACGCTGGCTTTTTTGATCGGGGCGTTCTTCGCGCCGGATCTCAAGGAAATCTTTTCCGGCCTTGGGCGCATCTGTACGCTGCCGGCGCAGTTGACCAAGGACTATTTTAAGCCGGAGCTCGGCAGCATTTCCGGCACGATGCTGAACTATTTCCTGGTGGGCGCGGTGTGCTGCGCGCTGATGTTCCTGCCCGGGGCCACGGTCAACGGCGGCACGGTGCTGGGCTTTTTTCTGACGCTGGGCTTTTGCTCCTACGGCATGAGCATACTCAACATCATACCGCTGATGCTGGGCGTCGCCGTATACGCGCTGATCAAGCGCCAGCCCTTCGGGAAATACCTGAACTTCTACATGTTTTCAACGGCGGTTTCGCCCCTCATTACCCAGGTGCTGTTTTACTATCCGGTGATGGGGGAGACGCCCCGTCTGACGCCGCTGGGCGTGGCACTGGCGCTGGCAATCGGCGTGGTCGTGGGCTGCACGATGCCCGCGCTTTGCGCCCACTCCCAGGCGTTCCACAAGGGCTACGACCTGTACAACGCCGGCCCTGCGGCGGGCTTCCTGTGCTTTTTGCTGTTCGCCATACTCTTCAAGGTCAGGGGCATCGAAGCGCCCGTCATCGGCGCGACCCTGGGGGACGGCAACCGGATGTTCGTGAACGTCTTTTGTGCCGCCCTGTTTGTGCTGTGCGTCATCGGCGGCCTTGTGCTGAACGGCGGCCTGGGGGACTACGGCAAGCTGATTACGGATTCAGGCTATAAGGCCGACTTCACGGCGAAGTACAGCGGCGGCGCCTGCCTGCTGAACATCGGCGTCTATGGCCTGTTCATACTGCTGTACTACAACCTGATCGGCGCAACCTTCACGGGCACCACCATGGGCACGGTGTTCTGCATGCTGTGCTGCTGCTGCAACGGCGCGACGGTGCTGAACGTGTTCCCGATACTGCTCGGCTATGTGGCCATGGGGCTTTTGAACAAGGTGGGCGCTACGTCCTTCGCCATCAACGCCCAGGCCATCGTGGTCGGGGCCTGCTTCGGCAGCGGCCTCGCGCCGATTACCGGCGAATACGGCCTCATCGCCGGTTTTGTCGCGGGCATACTGCACTACTGCCTGGTGACCAGCGTCCCCGGCATCCACGGCGGCTTTAACCTGTACAACGGCGGCTTCACCGCTGGCATCGTGTGCTTTGTGTACGTGCCGATCCTGGAGCATTACTTCAAGAGCAAGAGCCAGAGAAGGTTGAAGGCGTAGCACAGACGGCAAAAATGAGGCAACAGCAGTTGCCTCATTTTTCGCTATCTGTGATGATGACATCCACCGGCACGTCGTAGTCGTCGACATCCAGATGATCGAACATCTGGAAATCGTAGCACAGCGCCACGGTGGGGTGGTGGGGTTGGGCGGCGAGATAGCGGTCATAGAAGCCGCCGCCATAGCCCACGCGGTGGCCCAGGGGGTCGAAGGCCAATCCAGGCATCAGTATCAAGGCGGTCTCGTCGTCGGCGACGGGGCCGTTTTCAATGGGCTCGGTGATGCCGTAAGCGCCCTGGGGGGCCATGTTTTCAAAGCTGTCGATCCAGATGAAGATCATCTCGTCCCCGACGACCTTCGGCACCGCCACCCGCTTGCCGTCCGCCCAGGCCCGTTCGATGATGGGATTCGTGCGCACCTCCTGGTTGAAGGAGAGGTAGGCGTAGAGGGATCCGCAATCGCGGTACTGCGGGGTTTTGTACAGCCTGTCCGCCAGTATGCTGCTGCGGGTTTCGATCTGTTCCGGGGTCAATGCCCGCTTCTTCGCGCCGATTTCCCGGCGCAAGGCCTTCTTATCCATTTTATACCTCTCATGATCGTAGCAGCAGCGGCGTTTCCGACACTTTCGGAGGCCGCCGCCGCATACATTTGTCATCTCTTTTTGTACAGCACCAGCTCCGGATTGACGCCGTCCTTTTCATAGGTGCAGATCAATATGAAATCCATGCAGGCCAGCACGCCGAAGCACCGCTCGCCGCCAAACTCGGATTCCAGCTGGTTGCCCAGATAGGTGGTCTTGTCGTTGAGGAACTTCGCCTTCATGCCGCTGGGCAGCAGATATTCCAGGTTGACAAAGCTGCCGACCAGTGCGTTGAGCCTTTCGACCTTCGGCAGCCCGTCGACGTGAAGGGCGTTGATCTCTTCCATGAGCTGCTTCTTGAACGCCTCAAACTGTCCATTGTCGCTGAGTTCCTCGTACCGCTTCCAGTAGTCCAACTGGGGCAGCGTCTGCTTCAGGTAGGCGCGGGCCTGTTCCTCAGTGAAATTGTCGCCGACCATGTTGCCCACGCAAACGTCGATCAGGTCGTCCATGTCGCTGTAGGTATAGGTGCCGTCGGCATAGCACCACTGGCAGTAGTGCTCGTTGGGCGTGCCGTCCTCGTCCTTTCCGATGATCGAATCCTCCAGCGGCATGCCGCAGCACTGGCAGATCAGCTTCTGCGGCGAACCCAGCAGCGTGTTGATGGATACGTTGAAGAGCCTGGAGAGCAGCTTCAGGGTATCGGTATTCGGCACGGTATCGCCGTTCTCCCAGCGGGATACCGCCTGCCGGGTGACGAAGACCTTTTCTGCAAGTTCATCCTGGGAAAGACCCATATCCGTCCTGAGCTTGTGTATGACTGCCTGCGTATTCATTGTCAGTACCTCCCTTGAATCGTTCTGGCATTATTCTACTATAAGAGGCACTTGCAATACAAGCAACCCGCTGTTGCTGTCACCGGGAACAGCACAATACCTCCCTTCTGAAAGCGGTTTTCAGAAGGGAGGTTTCTTGACTTGCCGCCAGCAAGCCTTCGAAATTTGCAGTTTGCAATCGACTAAAATTCATCTCGTTACTGCACGACTCGATTATGCGGTATTTCCTTAACCTTACATCAGCGGCTCCATGCCCAGCACGGGATGGCCAACCTCGGTCAGGTAGTTGAGCAGCTCCTCGGGATCCTCGGTGCAGATGGTTTCATCGGCGATCATGCTGGTGAAGTTGTCGATGCCGTAGAGCTCCTTGGCGCTCTCGTTGAGGCGATCGGCGATCTGCTCCTTCAATGCCTTCGGAAGCCACACGATGCGGGCCAGGCCGCCCTCGGCCTTGATGAACTTCTTGGAGGCGATGAAGTGCTTGCCGTGGCCCATGAAGCCGGGGGTCTGCACGCCGCCGCCGGTCATGGAGGCCAGCTCG
>CACYZW010000140.1 GCA_902778995.1 uncultured Eubacteriales bacterium | reverse complement strand
AGTCTTCCATCTGCGCTTTGTATTCCTCGTATGTTGGATGATACATGCAAGAAGCATAGATTGAGAATGCTTCTTCTGACAGCAGCCATTCTGTATTCTTGCATACTGCAACTTTCATGACTGTCCTCCAAATCCCGAGTTGTCGCGCTGACATCTAAACCACAGCCACAACCTGCCGTTATCCAAATCACTAACTCAACCCTGCCGCAAAACATCCAATCCGGCCACACAACCCTATGACATCTAAATGGCCTACTCAACCCTCTGACAGAAGCGGTTGATATATTCTGACAGAGCGATTTTTGCGGTCAAATCCGCCTTCAGCCACTGATGCCCAGCTGCCCGAAAAGCCCGGAAATACGGCGCTTTTTTGGCAGTCAGTCCTTTACCCGTGACATCAATACTACCGTCTCGACGTGGCACGTCCACGGGAACATGTCCACGGGCTGGGCCCATTCGAGTCTGTAGCCCTTGTCCCGCAGGCGCCGGACATCCCGGGCGAGGGTGGCGGGGTTGCAGGAGACATAGGACAGGGTGGGTATTTCAGCCGCTGCGAGGGCGTCCAGCAGCGAGGCGTCCGCGCCCTTGCGGGGCGGGTCGAGTATGGCGGCGTCAAAGCGCCGCCCCCGTGCCAGCAGGCGGGGGATTTCCACGGCGGCGTCGGCGCAGATGAAGCTGACCCTGTTCTCCAGGCCGTTGCGCCGGGCGTTGCGCTTCGCGTCGGCGATGGCGGGGGGAACGATCTCGATGCCCGTGACGTGGCGTGCCCATCGCGCCGCAGAAAGCGTGATCGTGCCTGCGCCGCAGTAGGCGTCCAGCACGTTCAAATCGCAGCCGGGGGATACGCCCGCGGCCTCCAGCGCAAATTCATAGAGCTTTTCCGTCTGCCTTGGATTGACCTGAAAGAAAGACTGGGGCGAGATGGTGAAGCGCAGCCCCATCAGCGTCTCCGGCAGGGATTCCGCACCGGACACGCGGGTGCACCGGCCGTCCAGCGCGTGGGCGGGCCTGTGGTTCAGCTGGCAAAGCCACAGGGATTGCAGGCTTGGCAGCGCGCCGGTCAGGGCGGGGGAGAGGCGCTGCAGCTCGGACAGCACGGGCGCGTCGGCGCAGAGCACCAGCATCATTGCGCCCGACTGATTGACGCGGGTGACCAGGTACTTCAGATGACCCGCGCAATCGAGGTGCTCCAGATTGGCCGCGAACCACCGCAGCGCCTCCACGCTCGCTTCCCGCTGGAGCAGACAGTCGTCCAGCGCGATGACGCTGTGGCTGCCCTGGGCAAAAGCGCCGATGTTCGGGCGTCCGTCCTGAACGGCGATGGGATATTCCGCCTTGTTGCGCGTCCTGTCCGGCGCTTCACAGCCGAGCGTGGGACGAACCGACGGCGCTTCGATGCCGCCGATGCGCGTCAGGGCGTCGGTCACCACCTGCTGTTTCAGGGCAAGGGTGCGTGAATAGCGGATGTGACGGGCCTGACAGCCGCCGCAGACGCCCGCATGCGGGCATGCGGGCGCGATCCGATCCGGCGAAGGTTTCTGAACACCACAAACAGACGCTTCGCAGAAGCGCCCCCTGTCCTGTGTTACTGTCGCTGTCACCTGCTCCCCGGGAATGGCGCCCGGCACGAATACCGCACGCCCGTCGGCCAGACGGCCCACCCCTTGCAGACCGGAGCCGATGCCGGTGATGTCGATCTGTTCGGTTATGCTCATGTGTGATTGATATACGCGCCCTGCCTTCCGGCGCGTTTGTTTGATTAAGGAAACACCGCACAATGCTCATGGTGCATTAATACTCTTCTCAAATATTCCGCGTTGCCAGAACGAAAAATCCATCCCACATCTTGTTCCATTTTTAATTGAGAATAGTATAACGGCTGAATTTCAGCCGCCTGCTGCCTGCTGATTTCTTGACTTACCGCCAGCAAGCCTTCGAAATCTGCAGTTTGCAATCAACTAAAATTCATCTCGTTACTGCACGACTCGATTATGCGGTATTTCCCTGGGAAAACGGAACATTTTCCGGGTCGGCGACATCCGCGGGATGGCGTCGACGATCATGCTATAATCCCTGTTCCAAAAGGTACTGGCGGGCCTCTTCGGCTTCGGATTCCAGCGCCCTGATTTCGATGTCCTCCCTGCGTGCAGAGGACGTTTCCGGTCGTTTCCAGTCCACCAGGAAGCCGGCTTCGTGCAGCAGGCTTTCTATCTGCTGCGCCTGATGTTCGCCTCGAGCGATGTAAATGACGCGCCACAGAGACGTTCGGTTGCTTCGCATGGGGTTCACCGTCCTCTCTTTTGCCTATCGAAACAATGTTGTATTGATTTCATTATATACCGGTATTTGTAGGAAGTCAACCGGGAAAGGGTGCGTCGCTTCATATAAGTTAACGGGAAAGTTGGGGGAATACAGTTGACCGGGTTTACATTATCATGTACAATCACATTGGAGAGAAATACATGTATGGACGGATGTGACAAGCCGTTTTACAGGAGGGTTCGCACAATTGGCTTCGAGAAGGGAACAGTACACAGCGGACAAATTCATATCGCTGTTCGGCGAACTGGTGAAGCGTGACCTCAGGAAGAAATACCGGCGCAGCGTCCTTGGCTATTTCTGGAGCCTGCTGAACCCGCTGCTGATGATGACGGTCATGATGGTGGTCTTCTCGTACATGTTCAGGTTTGAAATAGAAAACTATCCGCTTTACCTGATTTGCGGGCAGACGATGTTCAACTTTTTCAACGAATCCACCAACATGTCGCTGTATTCCATCATCGACAACGGCATACTACTGAAAAAAATCTATGTGCCCAAGTACGTCTTTCCGATTTCGAGGGTGCTGTCCTGCTTTGTGACGATGTCCTTCAGCCTCGTGGCGATACTGATCGTCATGCTCTTCACCCGCGTGACGTTTCACTTTACGATTTTGCTGTTCTGGGCCCCGATGCTCTATCTGCTGGTGTTCTGCTGCGGCATGGGCTTGCTGGTTTCGTCGATGGCGGTGCGCTTTCGGGACGTGATTCACCTCTACAGCGTGCTGACGATGCTCTGGATGTACGCCACGCCGGTGTTTTATCCCATCGAGGCGGTGCCGCCCCAGGTCGCACAGCTGATTCGCCTGAATCCGATGTACGTGTTCATCACGCTGTTCAGGGAACTGCTGCTCTACGGACGCATGCCCGGTCCGGGGCTCTGGCTGGCCGGGGCGGGAATGGCGGCGCTGGTGTTCGGCCTCGGTGCGCTGGTGTTCAGCAAGCTCCAGAAGAGCTTCATTTACTATATCTGACGTTCAGGAGCTGTTATATGCGTTCAATCATAGACATCCGCGACGTCTCCATGTGCTTTCGCAAGGAGAATGAAAAGACGGACACGCTCAAGGAATTCTTCGTAAAGCTGGTGCAGCGCAGGCTGAGGTATTCTGAATTCAGAGCCCTGAACCACGTCAGCTTTTCGATTGAAAGGGGCGAAGCCGTGGCGCTGATCGGCGTGAACGGCAGCGGCAAGAGCACCATGCTCAAGCTGATCGCCGGCGTCATGGACCCCACCCAGGGCGACGTCGAAGTGAATGGCACCATCGCGCCGCTGATCGAGCTGGGGGCGGGCTTCGACGTGGATCTGACAGCCCGGGAAAACATCTTCCTCAACGGCGCGCTGCTGGGGCACAACCGCAGACAGATGCAGAAAAACTTTGACAAGATCGTGGATTTTGCCGAGCTGTGGGATTTTATCGACGCGCCGATACGCAGCTTTTCCTCGGGCATGATCGCCCGGCTTGGCTTCGCCATCGCCACCGAGGTTCAGGCGGACATACTGGTGGTGGACGAAATACTGTCCGTGGGCGATTTCAATTTTGCCCAGAAGTGCCACAGACGCATGGAGAAAATGCTGTCGGAGGGCACCACGCTGCTGTTCGTATCCCACAATACCGACCAGGTGAAGGAGCTGTGCCCCCGCGCCATTTGGCTCGATCACGGCAACGTCATGCGCGACGGCCCTTCCGCCGAGGTCTGCGACATCTATTTGGAACAAAAGGCACAGGCCTGATGGAAAGGTGGTCAAGCGCTATGGTTTTGCAGGAGCTTCTGTTTCCGAATTACGAAACATGCGCCGAGTATGAAATGTATTTCCGGCTGGAGGGCGTGAGCGTAGCCGGAGTGGACGCGCCGCAGGAAAAGGTGCCCGGGGAGCTGACCCATTACGAGCGCTTCTTCCGAAGGATGGCCGACATACGCTATGACACGGCGGCCCAGCGCCGCGCCTACTACGATCCCGACGGGAGGGCGCTGCACCTGGCCGCATGGCAGCATGCGGGCTTCGACACCTATTTCAACTGCTTTTCCATTGGAAAGTGGAACAAGTATACGCGGCTGGACAACCTGAAACTGCGGCTCAGGCTGAAGGGCGGCTTCCAGGTGACGCTTTTGCACATGTATTCCATGTACACAGAGCCCTTCGAGCATGCCTTCTGCGAGCGGGTCTGCCGGGCGGCGGATCCGACGGACTTTGAATTCGACATCCCCTGCAGCAGCCTGGAGGGCGGCATCGTTTGCTTCCGGCTGTATGCACTGGAGGAGGCCGACAACGTCTTCTACGGCGGCGGCTACGTGACGGATGTGGACGAGCGCGCGCTGAACCCGGTGAACATCGCCATCGACATCTGCACCTTCCGGCGGGAAAAGTACGTCGTGCGCAACGTGGGCCTTTTGAAGCGGGACATCATCGAAAACCCGGAAAGCCCGGTGTACGGCCACCTGGACATATTCATCTCCGACAACGGCCAGACGCTGGATATCCCGGCCATGCAGACCGATCGGGTGCACATCTTCCCCAACAAAAACGTGGGTGGCGCGGGCGGTTTCGCCCGGGGCATGATGGAGATACTGGACATGCTTCCAAAGCGGCCGTTTACCCACGCGCTGGTGATGGACGACGACGTGCTGATCAACACCAACGCCATACTGCGCACCTACCGGCTGCTTCAGTTCCTGAAGCCGGAATGCACGGGCAAGACCGTGGCCGGGGCCATGCTCAGGCTGGACAACCGCAGCCTGCAGCACGAGTGCGGCGGCTGGTGGGACGGCTTCTGCGTGCGCAACGACAAGACCATGCTGGATCTGAAGGATATCAACAATATCCTGTTCAACGAGAAGGAGGATATGGCCAACTACAATGCCTGGTGGTACAGCTGCATCCCCATCTCAAAGATTTCCAACGACAACCTGCCCCTGCCCATCTTCATCCGCTATGACGACGTGGAATACGGCTTGCGCACGGGCAGCGACATCATCGCCATGAGCGGCATCTGCCTGTGGCACGAGCCCTTTGAATACCGGTTTTCCTCGTCGTCGCAATACTACGAGATTCGCAACGAGATGATCGTCAACGCGCTGCACTGGCCGAACTTCGGCTTCAAGCAGGCCAGGGAGGTGCTGCGCTATTCGGTGAAGGTGAACATCGGCCGGTACCGCTATTCCGACTGCCAGCTGGCCTTCAAGGCCCTGGAGGATTTTTGCAAGGGCCCGGATTTCCTGCTGAACACCGACGGCGAGGCGCTGCACCGGGAGGTCATGATGATCGGCGACCGCTTCCAGCCGTTGAAGGAATTGAGCGTGCGCTTCGACGAGAACGAGTACATCAAGAGCCAGCGCATGGAAAAGCCGGGCAAAAAGCGCCTGCGCCTGCTGACCCTGAACAAGCACCTGATGCGCCGCAAGGGCGACGCAGTCGTGGACGCGGCGCTGAACGGCGTGAAGGACTTCGCGGGGAAGAAGCGCGTGCTGAACTACGACGTGGGCGGGAACCGGGGCTTCGTCACCGAGTATGACCGCAAGAAGCTGATGGAAGCGATGCGGGGCTATCGCAGAACGGTAAGGCTGATGCGCTCCAGGTACGCCCAGGCCTGCGAGGCCTGGCGCCAGGCCATGCCGACGCTGGTTTCCCGGGCATTTTGGGACAAATATCTCGAATTGAAATAATACACCCGGGTTGAAATATGCACAAAACGCCCATGCCGAAGCGACGGCATGGGCGTTTCATTGGAGCTTATTTTTGGAATTACAGGTGTACCACCGTTCCGATATTTTCGCCCCTGGCGACCCGCAGCACGTTGTCCAGGTCGTCCATGTTGAATATGCGGATCACCGGGATGCACTGATCCAGGCAGAGCTGGAAGGCCGAGGTATCCATGACCTTCAGGCCCCGTTCGATGGTTTCCCGATAGGTGATGTCGCGGATCAGCTTTGCGTCGGGGTTCTTGCGGGGGTCGGAATCATAGACGCCGTCCACCGTGGTTCCCTTGAAAACGGCGTCCGCGCCCAGTTCTGCGGCGCGCAGGGCGGCGGCGGTGTCGGTGGTGAAGAAGGGGTTGCCGCTTCCGCCGGCCAGCAGCACGATCTGGCCGTCCGCCAGCGCGGCCATGGCCCGGTCTGCGCGGTACAGCTCTGCAAAGCGGGTCATCTCCTGGGCGGTGAACACCGTGGCCCTGCGGCCCAGGCGCTGCAGGGCGTCCTGCACGCACAGGGCGTTGATGACAGTGGCCAGCATGCCCATCTGGTCGGCGAGCACCGGGTTCATGGCGTCGGTGAAGCGTCCGCGCCAGATGTTGCCGCCGCCCATCACCACGCCCACCTGAACGCCCAGATCCGCAAGGGACGCGATGACCCCGGCGGCGCGATCCACGCGATCGGCGTTAAAGCTGTGGGAGGCGTCGGCGGGGGAGCAGCTTTCCGGGGCGAGGGTTTCGCCGCTGAGCTTTAGGATAATGCGCTTGTACATAATTCGCTGTCCTTTCAGTAAAAAAGGGAACGTGCTTGCACGTTCCCTTTTCAGTTTTGATTACTTCTTGCCAATCTGCTCGGCGACCTCGGCGGCCAGGTCGCTGACCTTCTTCTCCAGGCCGTCGCCCATCTTGTAGCGGGTGAAGGCGGCGATCTTCATGCCGGGGGCCTTCTTCTCGATCATCTTGCCGACGGGGGTTTCGCCGTCCTTGACGAAGATCTGCTCCACCAGGCAAACCTCCTGGTAGAACTTGTTGATGCGGCCCTGCACCATCTTCTCGATGATCTTCTCGGGCTTGCCCTCGTTGCGGGCCTGCGCGGCCAGGATCTCGGTCTCGTGGTTCAGGTGATCGGGGTTGACCTCCTCGCGGGTCACGTACTCGGGGGCAACGGGGGAAGCGGCCGCAATCTGCAGCGCCACGTCGTGCACAACTTCCTTCACGGTGTCGTTGACCTCGGCCACCTCGGCCTTGACCAGCACGCCGACCTTGCCGCCCATGTGGATGTAGCTGTCCACATAGCCGTTGTCGCCGCACTCATAGCGGGCGAAGCGACGGATGGAGATCTTTTCGCCGATCTTGGCGGTCTTTTCGGTGATGACGTCGCCCACGGTCTGGTCGGTGTCCAGATACTTCTCGGCCAGCAGGGCGTCCACGTCGGCGGGGTTGCCGATGACGATCTGCTTGGCGATGCCGTTGACCATTTCCTTGAATTCAGGGGTGTTGGCCACGAAGTCGGTCTCGCAGTTGACCTCGACCAGCGCGCCGGTGCCGCACTTGGTGCAGATATAGCTGCCCACGATGCCCTCGGCGGCGATGCGGCTCTGCTTCTTGGCGGCCTTGGCGAGGCCCTTTTCGCGCAGATAGTCGATGGCCTTTTCGATGTCGCCTTCGCACTCGGTCAGAGCCTTCTTGCAATCCATCATGCCGCAACCGGTGCGGCCGCGCAAATCCATAACGTCCTTAGCGGAAAAATTAGGCATTTTGAATTCCTCCCAGAATGATTGTGGTCGGGGCGTTCATACGTCCCCATACGCGATTCAAGCGGCACCCCCAAGGCTGGCGAATGTCGCATGAATCTGAAAGCGGTATGATTATTCGGCGGCTGCGGGCGCGACCTCGTCCTCGGTCTGCTCGCCCTGCTTGCCCTCCAGAACGGCGTCGGCCAGCTTGCCGGCGATCAGCTTGACCGCGCGGATGGCGTCGTCGTTGCCGGGGATGACGTAGTCGATCTCATCGGGGTCGCAGTTGGTATCGACGATGGCCACGATCGGGATGCCCAGCGTGCGGGCCTCGGCCACGGCGATGCGCTCCTTGCGGGGATCGACGATGAACAGCGCGCCGGGAAGCTTCTTCATCTCGCGGATGCCGCCCAGGTTCTTCAAGAGCTTTTCGCGCTCGGCGCACAGCTTGATGACTTCCTTCTTGGGCAGGACGTCGAACTGGCCGTTCTTCTCCATCGCGTCGATGTCGTTGAGGCGCTTGATGCGG
>CACYZW010000139.1 GCA_902778995.1 uncultured Eubacteriales bacterium | reverse complement strand
GCCAGGGTGGCGACCTGGGTCTTGTACTCGGCGTTGGCCAGCACGTTCTCGGTCAGGGTGATGTCGGGATGGGCCTCTTTCCAGGCCGCGATGGTGGTGCGGAAGCCGTCGGAGCCGCCGTTGCCCTCGGACTCCTCAGAGGTGGAGAAGTGCATGAGCACCAGCTCGCCCTTATAGGCCAGTTCGGTGGCCGCCACGGGGGTGGCAGCGAATGCGGCGACGCCCATCGCCAGGATGGCCAGGGCCAGAAGCAGACTGATTACTTTCTTCATGATTGGTACCCTCCTTGCAAATTTCGGCGGTTTCCCGCCACGATCCAACAGGATGCCTCCGTCCGATTGGATGTTAATTTTATTCTATACCGCCTGAATAAAAATGTCAATACATCGTTTTCGTTAATTTTAAGAAACTCAAATTTTTGGCATATCCTCCAAAAAAGCCCGATGATTTGTCTACAGCGATAAATCATCGGGCTCATAAGAACACAACAGGGAAAGGACCGGCGTCAATCCTCCGTCTCGGCGTCCAGCAGCCACAGGAAGCCGCCGGCGGGCACGTTCAGATCCCCGACGCGTAACACAACGGGGTCGGTTCTCTGTGTTCGGGCTTCGGTACAGCCTTCCCCATGTGGCCTGGGTTCATTTCGTTCAACGTAATTGTTCCGTCTTGCCTTGAAGAACTCCCTCAGTCTGGCTACGGTGCCACGGCTCAATTCCCAGGATTGAGCCGTTGGCAGTCTGGCTAAAAGCCAGACCAGCTTTGCTAAAAACAAAGCTGCCGTGCCAGCCAGCTCCCTCTGAGAGGGAGCCTATAAGCCGGATAACCGCACCAAAAGCCTCCCTCTGAGAGGGAGGTGGCCCGCGAAGCGGGTCGAAGGGAGTATAGGACTGAACAGATACCGTTCAACACAGATAACCGTCCCTGCGTGTTCCGAAAGAAAACGCCGCCGGACAGCTTCGGCGGCGTTTTCCTGATGCCCCCGGCGTTCAGCCGGAGGCGTCCCCTTGTGTTCGCGGGAATGGCTCCCGCAGCGCATCGGGGAAAAAGGCGGGCCCCGGCGTTTATTTCAGGGTCACCTGTACAGCGAAATCCGAGAAGTAGGGCTGCGTGATGATCGCGCCGGCCGGCAGGTCACGGGCTTCTTCTTTACTCATTTGAGCTATATCCGGTAATCCGTATTCCTCAATAATGGCTCTTTCCTCTTCCGACATCGTGGCCTGACGTTTACTTTTGCGTGATTCCAGTTCTTCTTCACTGGGTTTGCCATTCGCATGCTCGTATTCCGCCATTGCTTCGGACATGCCACGGGTCCAGAAGACCACGTCCACCGTGCCTTCGGAAAGGGCCAGGGCCCGGCCGACGCTGTCGAATGGGATCCCCTTCAAACTTTTCGAAGGCGATGGCAACCGGTTCGCCGCCTTCCGAGACCTTGATGATATGCTCGTCGATCAGCTTCTGCAGGGTGCCGTCCTCTTTCATGGCGGTGATCTGGGCGTCAAAAGCGTCGCGCAGGGCGGCGTTCTCTTCCTTCAACATGAAGGAATAGCCGTCGCTGATCCAACCGAGCGCCCAGTCGGTGATCTCGGTCGCCTTCTCCGGATGGTATTCCAGTCTCGGCATCAGATTGTCATTGGTGGAGCAGAGATATTTTCCCGTATAATAGGGCACGTAAATGGCGTTCACTTCTCCGGCCTGAAGGGCCATCAGCATGGCGTTCAGGGAGTCGTAGTAACGGATAGCAGGGCGACCGTCCGGCATTTTGGTGTCGTTCTCTTCCAGCACACCGTCGAGGATGAGTATCTTCTCCATAGGCCGCCACAAAGATCTGCTGATCGTGAGGTCTTCTTCCTCTGTCAGGTTCAGAAAGGACAGCGTGCCGAACGTTTTTCCTTCCGCCAGGGCGGCGCAGGAGAGCCCCGGCAGCATCAGAGCCAGAAGCATTGCAAGCGCGGAAATCAGGTGTTTTTTTTCATTCGGGAAAACCCCTTTCCTGTTGTATTTGAACTCCTGTATGCGGAGCTCGTTCTGTGTTTCTGTTGAATATAATTATATGGGACAACAGAGCTTTCTGTCAAGTAGTAATGTGGTTTTCTCCCGATTGAGAACACAAAGGGACGGTTCTCTGTGTTCGGGCTTCGGTACAGTCTTCCCCATGTGGCCTGGCTTCGTTTCCAACACAGAGAACCGTCCCCGTGTGTTTCAGTCAAGGGTTGACGAGTACACGCGCTATGCGGTATAATAACCTTTGTAGCGGATCCCATGCTACATTGGCTATGTCATATAAACGCGAGGGGAGGGAAAGCACATGTCCGAGGAACGCATTGGGGAAAATGAATCATTGGAAAGTACGCTGAAAAGCAAGACGGCTCGTGATGACGAAGAGCCACGGAAAAGGGAATATAACGAAAGGCCCAGCGAAAAGCGCAAAAAGAAGGAATATCCTCGTAAGCGAAAATATTAAACCAATGACAGCCCCTCTGGCCCCCCGAGGGGCTCCTCGTAAGCGAAAATATTAAACCAATGACAGCCCCTCTGGTCCCCCCGAGGGGCTGTTCTCTGTGTTCGGACTTCGGTACAGTCTTCCCCATGTGGCCTGGCTTCATTTCCAACACAGAGAACCGTCCTTGCGTGTTTTGTTTGTTTTACTGCTCGTCCAGCAGCCACAGGAAGCCGCCGGCGGGCACGTTCAGATCCCCGACGCGCACGGGATGCCCCGTCCACAGGTCGACGAGACTGCCGCCGCCCTCCAGCCGCGCCGGCTTGGGCCATTCGGAGAAGTTGAACAGGGCCAGCAGCCGTTCGCCGCCGCCGCAGCGCTCGATGCCCAGCAGGGAATCGTCGCCGGCCGGCAGCAGGCGCACCTTCGCGTCGGCGCTGAAGGCGGCGTGTCCGGCCCGCAGGGCCTCCAGGCGCTTGATCGCCGCGAACATCCGGCCCTGGGGGGTCGTTTCATCGCTCCGCCTGGCGGCGGCGTCCCAATCCATGTCGCCCCGGTGCAGGTAGCGGCTGTCCCCCGCCTTCAGCGGGTCGTCGTGGTAGGCATCGTCGTTCAGCCGGGCGATCTCGTCGCCGCTGTAGAGCACCGGCACGCCGCTGAGGGTGAACATCAGCGCGTGCAGCGCGATGTCCAGGGTCAGCGCCTGGTTGAGCGCGGCGTCGTTCCCGGTTTCCAGCGCGGACTGCACGCCGCACAGCGAGGCGGTGGTGCCGCACAGCCGGGCGTCGCCCAGGCGGGGGTCGTCGTTGTACAGCTCGCCCCGGGCCGGGCTGCCGGGCCACTTGCCGGTCAGGTAGTCGTTCAGGTACTTCTTGTGCGGGATCTCCGTCTGCCCGAAGCGGCCCAGGAAGTCGTAGTCCAGGCCCCAGCCGATGTCGTCGTGGCAGCGCAGGTAGTTCAGGAAGGTGTATTGGTTCGGCAGGGCGAACACCTGCTCCAGCTGGTAGCGCAGCAGCCGCACGTCCCGCGTGGCCACGGTGTGCCAGATGGAGGCCATGGTGGTCACGTTGTAAAGCAGATGGCATTCCGGCCTGTGGACGCTGCCGAAGTAGGGAACCACCTTGTCCGGGGCCATGACCACCTCGCCCAGCAGCAGCGTGCCGGGGCAGACGATTTCACAGGCCATGCGCATCATGCGCACCAGGGAATGCACCTGGGGCAGGTTGCGGCAGTTGGTGCCCAGGGATTTCCAGATGTAGGGCACGGCGTCCAGCCGGATGATGTCCACGCCCTGGTTGCACAGGTACAGCATGTTGTCGGTCATGTCGTTGAACACCATGGGGTTGGCGTAGTTCAAATCCCACTGGTAGGGCCAGAAGGTGGTCATGACCACCTTGTTCAGCGCCTCGCACCAGCTGAAATTGCCCGGCGCGGTGGTGGGGAACACCTGGGGCACGGTCTTTTCGTATTCGTCGGGCACGACCCAGCTGTCGTAGATGAAATAGCGGGCCATGTCGATGGGGTCGCCCTCCCGGGCCCTGCGCGCCCACTCGTGATCCTCGCTGGTGTGGTTCATCACGAAATCCAGGCACAGCGCGATGCCCCGTTCGTGGCAGTCCCCCGCCAGGGCGGCCAGATCGGCCATGGTGCCCAGCTCCGGCTGCACCCTGCGGAAATCGGAAACGGCGTAGCCGCCGTCGCTGCGCCCCTCCGGGCTTTCCAGCAGCGGCATCAGGTGCAGGTAATTCACCCCGCAGTCCTGTATGTAATCCAGCTTTTCCCGAACGCCGTTCAGCGTGCCGGCAAAGGCCTTGACGTACATCAGCATGCCGGTCATGTCGTGGCCCCGGTACCAGTCCGGGTCGTCCTCCCGCGCCGCGTCGATGCGCCGAAGCGCCTCGGACCGCGCCAGCCATGCGTTGTACAGCATGCCCACAAAGTAATCGAAGGCCTGCATGTCGCCGTGGTACAGCTCGCAGTACAGCCATTGCAGTTCGTCCTCATGCCGGGCAAAGCGCGCGGCAAAGGTCGCGTCCCAGTTGCTCTTGTCCATGCCTTCCCCACCCTCCGTGATCGATGTTTTCTCTGTCCTTTATCATAACATGGATTGGCGCATATGGCAAACAAAACCTGTCGCGGCAGCATCAAACCGTCAGCGTCCACATCCGCACGCTGAACCGGGCCTTCCCGTCCGCGAAAAACGCGATGTCCCGGGCGTTCGCGTCGGTGCCGATGGTGGCCGACATGACCTTCTCGCCGTCGCCGATGAACGCCTCCACGCTGAACCGGTCCAGTATCAGCCGCAGCTTCAATCGGCCATGGTCGTGATCCACCTTGGCGCGGCGCTGGTGGATGATGGCCCTGCGGGAGCCGGAGAACTTGCGGTCCACCTTCACCACCGATTCCCTGGGCCGGAAGCTGAAGCCGGTGTGGTGCTCCGCGTCCTTGGCGAAGCGCACGGCGAAGCGGTTGAACAGCTCGCCCTCCGCAGGCTCGATTTCGATTTCCATGTCCACCGTGCGCCCCAGGATGCCGGGCAGCGACAGCTCGCCGTCTTCGATTTCCACGTTCCTGTACGCCACGGCCTCGCCCCGGAGCGCCTCCAGCTCCCGCAGGGGCCGCTGGATCAGCCGCCCGTTTTCCACGCGCAGCTCCCTGGGCAGGCTCATCTGGCCGAACCAGGGGGTGGACTTCACGTGCAGGTTGCAGGTGTCCCAGTTCTGCATCCAGCCGATCATCACCCGCCGCCCGTCCGGCGTCAGCACGGTCTGGGGGGCGTAGAAGTCGATGCCGTAGTCGATGGCGTGGTCGCGCTCCCAGACATAGCCGCCCGCCGCGTCCCGATGGCCCAGCAGGCAGAAGGTGCCGTTGCCGTTGTGGTATTCAAAGCCCACGGGCAGCATGTCCTGGGCGCTGGCCAGCAGCACCTCCCGGCCGTCCAGCGTGAACAGGTCGGGGCATTCCCACATCAGGCCCAGCCGCCCCCGGTTCTCGGCCACCACCCGCTCCAGGGTCCAGTGGGCCAGGTCGTCGCTCCGGTACAGCAGCATCCTGCCGCCCTCGCCGATGTGGTCGTTGGCCACGATGCAGCGGTAGCCGCCGCCTTCGCAGGCCCAGAGCTTCGGGTCGCGGAAGTCGAAGCGGCTGCCCCCCTCGGGCAGGTCGGCGGCGGTGATCACCGGGTTGCCCTCAAACTTGCGATAGTCCACCCCGTCCCCGAAGGCCAGGTTCTGGGTCTGAATCTTTTTCAGCTCGCCGCCGGGGCCCAACTCCTCGGATACGCCGGTATACATCAGCGCCTGCCGCCCGTCCTGCAGGGTGATCGCGCTGCCGGAAAAGCAGCCCTCCCGGTCGTAGGGCATGTCCGGGGCCATCGCCGCGGGCAGATAGCGCCAGCGCAGCAGGTCCGCCGACACCGCGTGGCCCCAGTGCATCGGCCCCCAGCGGGAATCGTAGGGGTGGTATTGATAGAACATGTGGTACTGCCCGTCGTGAAAGCTGAACCCGTTGGGGTCGTTCATCCACCCCACCCGTGCGGACAGGTGAAAGGCGGGGCGGTCCTGGGGCGGGATGAGGCGCGCCTTCTCTTCCTCGTAGCGGCGGGCGTCGCGTAGCGGTTGGCTCATAAAATTATTACTTCCTTCAAGCGTAATTTAAGCAAAATCAGGAATGGCGGTGCAAATCCCTGGCGGGATTTGTCTGATGGAACTGGGAAAAAAAGGATATCCCTTCAATAAATGAAATCCGCCAGGATTTCCTCATCCATTCCCCATTCCCCATTCCTCATTCCCCATTCCCCATTCTTCATTCCCCATTCCTCATTTCTCCTTGTCTTACAGATTTGCGAAGCAAATCAGTAAGACATGCTGTCCTCCAGCGCGTCCACGATGGTGTCCACCACCTTCGTGGCCTTTTTCCGGCAGACCTCGGGGGCGTAGGGGAAGGTGTAAGACACGTCCGAGGCCTCCAGCAGGGGCAGGTCGTTGATGGAATCGCCGATGCCGAACAGCGTGAAGTCGCCGTATTCCTCCCGCATGTGCTCCCGCAGGGCCATGACGCCCTTGCCCTTGGAGCAGCCCCTGGGGGCGATGTCGATCTCGACCACGTTCTGGAACGCCTCCACTCTGTCGCCGTAGCGTTCGTTGATGGAAGCGGACAGCGCCGCCGCGTCCTCCAGGCTCTCGGTGTGTACGCTCACCTGGTGGATCAGGCCCCTGGGCGCGTCGTCCACGCCGGTGATCACGTAGTATTTGCCGGGGTAGTCCATCGGCGCGAACACGCAGATGTCCCCCTCCACGTCCAGCGTCAGCCGGTAGCCCTTCGGGTTCAGCTCCCGAACCAGCGCGTCGGCCACGTCGCGGTCCACGCCCCGCTTGAGGATGGGCTTCATGTCGCCGTCCACGATGTTGGCCCCGCTGCTGGTGATGTAGAAATCCGGCTTCACGAAACCGGTGATGAAGGGCGTCAGGCCGCCCACCTGCCGGCCTGTGCACAGCCCGAACAGGTGCCCCGCCGCCTGGTATTCCCGTATCTTTTCCACGTTCTCCGGCGGCAGCTTGACCGCCGCCTTGTAGAAATACAGCGTTCCGTCGAAATCGCTGGCAAAGACCTTCTTTTTCAAGGTGTAATCCTCCTTGCTGGTGAGTACTGATTTGTTGACCAAGGGAACAGGGAACAGGAGACAGGAACCAGAAATAGTAGCTGCCGCGTATTGATACAGGTTTTCAGCTATTGATAAGATTATGCCGCGGGAACGCAACGACCGCTATCCTTATTTCTACAGTGCGCGGCTTTTCCTAGTTCCTAGTTCCTGGTTCCTAGTTCCTGGTTCCTGGTTCCCGGTTCCTCTCCCCGCCAAATCCCCATTTACACCACAAATTCGTCCGTCACCGACGGGTTCAATTCCCAGATTTTGAGTTCGCCGCCGCTCATGGTGTAGTTGAATTCCCGCCCGGTGGGATAGACGTGGGTGGTAAAGGTGGCCTCGCCGTCGTTTGCGAAGATCTCCGCCGAGCAGCGGTCTACGAACACCCGCAGCTTTTTGAGGGGCGCGTCCAGGGGCATGTCCAGCACCTCGCCCACGCTCTGGTTGAAGCGCCTGTCCATGCCGCTGCGGTCGAGGGTGCAGCGCTTCGCGGCGCTGTCGTAGTGCAGCCGCAGGCCGCCGGAGCCGTCCGCGCGGGTGAACAGGTTGAAGTCCAGGTCGGCGTCGCCTTCGCAGGTCAGTTCCAGCTCGCACACGGCGGGCAGCCTGCCCTCGGGGGCAATTTCCGCCGCCCGCAGGCCCTCAAGGCCGGGCAGGGGCGTCTGTACGAGCCTGCCGCCGGAAATGCGCAGCCCTGGGCAGGGACAGGCTGCCCTCCCAGTCCTCCTCCTCGGTGGGATAGTGGTTGTCCGGCAGGCCGATCCAGGCGATCAGTATGGCCCTGTCGGTCTTGCCGATGGACGCCGCACCCTGGCAGGAAGCCTCGCAGGCTTCCTGGTTTTCGGCAGGGCCGAAAACTGCGGAGGCTTGAATCGGAGATTCAACCGACGCACCCTGCGCCGCGTAGAAATCGAAGCCGTAGTCCAGGTGGCGGTAGGGGCCGTCGGGGGTAAAGGTCAGCGCGTCGTAGTCCATGCGGCCGATCAGGTAGACGTTGTGGTTGGTGCTCTCGCCCCGCCCCGGCAGCTTCGTGTACTGGGGGGAGAAGATCAGCACGTCCCTGCCGCTGATGTTCACGATGTAGGGGCATTCCCACATGCCGCCGAAGCGCTCGTAGCCGGGAACCTTCAATTCGCCGGCGAAGCGCCAGCCGGAAAGCAGCTGCGCCGATTCGTAGATCAGCACGCAGCCCCGCTTGTCCAGCGTCTGGGCCCCGATGAAGATGTAGTACTTCTGCTTGTCCTCGTTCCACACCACCTTCGGGTCGCGCTGGTGCTCGCTGTAGTCGTCCCGGGGGCCGAACAGCGGCCTGTCCAGCTTGCGGGGCCGCCCGTTTTCATCCAGCACCGCCGCGCAGGTGTAGGGGGTGCGGGTCCAGTCCTCGTCCCGGTGGTTGCCGGTGTAGAAGAACACCAGCTCGCCGTCCCGGGAGATGGCGCTGCCCGAGTGGGTGCCGCGGTTGTCGTAATAGCAGTCCGGCGCAAGGCCGATGCCCGCGTTCTGCCAGTGGACCAAGTCGGGGCTGGTGACGTGGTACCAGTATTTCAGGCCGTGCACCGCGCCCCAGGGACACCACTGATAGCACAGGTGCCAGGTGTCCCTGTGCAGCGCGAAGCCGTTGGGGTCGCTGCTCAGCCCGGTGATGGGCTGCACGTGGTAGCGCTGGCGGTAGACGGAGGCCTGTATGCGCTCGTACAGCGCCCGGATCTCCTCCGGGTGCTTCAATACCCGATAGCGCTCCTCCCGCGTCCATTCCTTCATAATAACCCGCTCCTCTCGCCGTGGCGTTTTATTCCTATGGTAATATCATACCATGGATTGAAGGAAAAAGCTATACGGGCGGGCGCAGAAATCTTCCGCTACGTTAATTTTCTCAAAATCCCTGTGGACAAACTATGCCATTCAGGTGAATTTACGGGGAATTCGGGAAAATATTGTTGACAAATGGGAATATCTAAAGTACAATAAACTTTGCAGGTCAAGGGGCCGTTGGGCCTTTTGAGCCGGTAATACCGGCCGGTTTACGCCTTTTATGGGGTTGGGCCGATCGCCTGCTGGTGCGGGAACGCGCGGGTGTAGCTCAATGGCAGAGCTCCAGCTTCCCAAGCTGATCACGTGGGTTCGATTCCCATCACCCGCTCCATTC
>CACYZW010000138.1 GCA_902778995.1 uncultured Eubacteriales bacterium | reverse complement strand
GCAAACGGCTTCGTCAGCAAGCCGCTGTTCCGGTCCAAGCTTTACGATAAGATCAACGCGCTCCTCGGAACCGAGGCAAAGTCGGTGGAGCCGGAGAACGACTATTCCGATCTGCAGGGGCTGAACATCCTCATTGCGGAGGACAACGATGTCAACTGGGAGATCATCTCCGCCATGCTCGGTATGTTCGGCATTACGACGGAGCGCGCCGAAAACGGTCGCGTTTGCGTGGAAAAAATGCAACAGGCAGCCAGGGAAAGCTACACGCTCATCTTTATGGATATACAGATGCCGGAGATGAACGGGCTTGAGGCCACAAGGCGCATACGCGCGCTGGACGACCCGTGGGCGTCCTCCATCCCGATCATCGCCATGACGGCGGACGCTTTCTCTGAAAATGTCACAGAGTGCCTGAACGCAGGCATGAACGGACATATCGCAAAGCCGATAGACATCAAGCTCGTCATCAAAGAGATTCGAAGGATCAAGGAGGAGAGATCATGAAAAAGCTGTTCTGCACCATTCTTATCATCTGTGTTCTTGTAGCGCTGACGGCCTGCGGCGGCAAAGAGCCGGAAAAAACCGTTACAGGATTCAAGCCGGCTCTCGATACGAAGGCCAGCTGCAGTATCACCGTGGCCGGCGCCTACGACAACTTCGAGGCGCTGGAGGGTGAATTTGACGGCTTCAACGAGTATTATCCCAACGTCCAGCTGAGCTACGTGAAGCTGGATGACTATAACAACATGCTGGACACCGTGCTGAAGAGCAACGACAATCCCAACATTTTCTTCTCCTATTCCTGGATGATCGGGAACGAGCAATACGATCCGGTATTTGCCCAGATGGAGGACCTCTCGGACGCCGCCCTGGGGTTGAAGCTGGACTGCATCCGCCCGGGCCTGATCAACCACGATGCGGAAAACCGCGTGCTTATGGTGCCGGTATTCTCCAGGACCTACGGCATGCTGGTGAACAACGATCTGTTTGAAAAGGAAGGCCTCAGCATTCCAAGCACATGGAAAGAACTGATGGCCGTGTGCGAAGGGTTCCGCAGCAAGGGTTACACCAGCCCGATGATGGGCTACAGCCTCAAATCGTCCGGCTGTTTCATGAATGCGGTTGCCTATCCGCAGTTTGTAGCCACGCTTGCCAAGAATACGGAAGCGCTCGCGCTGGCCAATGCCCTGGATCCCGCCGCGGGAGAATATATGCGTCCGGCACTGGAAGCGGTGGACGAACTGATCCGGAATGGTTGTGCCGATCTCGGCGAGTGCGACAAGATCGAAGACAACTACACCCAGGTGATCCTTCGGTTCTTTGAAGGCGATGTGCCAATGATGATCTGCACCGGCGATACCGTTTCCGGAACCAAGAAACGGGAAAGCCAGTCTGAGGCGTTCGCCAAATCGCCTTTCAATTACACGTTTGTACCGATCCCCCTGACAGATGACGGCGGATACTTTATCGACAGTCCCTCCGTGGAGTTCTCTGTCAACAAGAACTGCGACAACCTGGATATGACAAACGAGTTCATGCGTTTCCTGATCACGAACGAGGAACTGAATAAGATGGCTTCGGTGAAGCGTCTGGTAACGCCCACCACGGACCTTTCCCTCGATTCGGTTTACGCGCCCTTCAGCAAGGTACCCACAGATCATATCATATCCCCGGAAGTGCTGGGTATTCTGGATCCGCTCACGGTTCAGACCCGAATCGCGTCGTTCGAGGTTGGAAAAGGCGAAATCACCGTGGATGAAGCCGTCGCAAAGTACGGAAGCTTCGAGTAAATACAGGCGGCGCCGGGAAAAACTGAGACGCTTGCGAAACGGGGATCCCACCCCCTCATGGAAGGGTTCCTCACAGGCCAGAGGCAGGCGCTCAGGCCGGGAAAGCAGCCCAGCGCAGGCGCAGGTATACGGTCGACGCCGTTTTATTGGGTATTCTCAAAAAGACACCGCATAACGCTCATGGCGCAGTTTGCAAAGACTGGAATTCATTTCGTTACGCACGATTCGGTTATGCGGTGTTTCCCTGACGATCAGCTGTCAATTCATTGAAAAGGACCCGATCTTCTGATCGGGTCCTTTTCAGTGAGTGGAGCATACCGGATTCGAACCGGTGACCTCTACAATGCGAATGTAGCGCGCTAGCCAACTGTGCTAATGCCCCAAACAATCATTCCGTCGATTGAGACTGCAACTCTCATATCGAACAGATGAAATTATAGCACGATATCTGAGAAAAAGCAATAGGCAGAAATGTAAAATTTCGTCAGCGCAATCTCGCCGAATGGACTCTGTTATGGGCGGGTGGGCGGCGCTTTGCGTACCGTTTTCCCCCGCATGCCCCATCGTTCGTCCGGATTCCTGTGCTTCATTCGCCGTTTTATCCTTGACAGGGACGGGCAAAATGAAATAAAATAGATTTGGCGGTCTGTATGCTGCGAAAGCCGCCAATGAACCGACGGAAAGGTAGCACTTCGGATGATTCGCATGATGAAAAAACAGCGTTGGGCGGCTCTGTTGGGGGCGCTTTTAGCGCTGTTTGCACTGGCGTCGGGGGCCTGCGCCGAGAATACGCCCCCGACGGCGCTGTTCATCGACTTCACCACGTCTCCCACCATGATGGTCGCTCCCGGAGACATCAGCATGACCTTTCTGATCGAGAACCGCTCCAACCTGCCCGTCCAGAACATCTACCTCGCCTCCGAGGACGGGCTGCTTTCGGAGCCCATCGGTCAACTGGGCGCGGGCGAGCGCCAGACGCTGGTACGCTCCCACGCCGTCACCCAGGAGGAGCTGGACGCGGGAAAGATCGTCTACATCATCAGCCACGACGCCCAGCAGGAAGGCGGCGACAAGGTCGTCTATACCGTCAGCGCGCCCATCATCAAGGGCGAGCAGCAGCCCAGCGTCGCCTTCACGCGCCAGTTTTCCTCTCAGCACGTCCTGAGAGACGGGCTGCTGACCGTCACCTACAAGATCGTCAACACCGGCAACGTGCCGCTGAGCGCCCTGCGCATCCGCGATTCCCTGGGCGATTTTACCGGGCGTCTGGAGCAGCTGGACGTGGGCGAATCCAAGACCTTCATCAGTCGCGTTACCCTGTCTGCGGACGACCTGTCCCTGCCCGTGCTGGAATACGCAGTGCCCACCGGCGACGAATTCTCCGTCAGCCTTGATCCCGCGAACATACCCGTCGCGGACGATCATTTCATCACGTCCTTCTACGTGCGTCAAGCCGAATTCAACGAGGACATCGCCGACGCCATACTGATACTGACCAATCTGGGCAATGTGGATTATTTCGACATCACCGTCTGGGACGACGTTTACGGCGGCATCATCGCCGATGCCGTCAGCCTGCCCAGCGGCGCGCACCCCGTGGAGATACCCTACACCTATCCCCTGAGGGGCGAGGGGGAATACCGCTGGCATATCACCGGCTCAAACAGCGCCGGGCAGCTGCTGGACCTGCGCACCAGCACCATCGTCGCTTCCAACGTTCCCGAAACCCGGAGCATGGACATCGCCCTGACGGCGCAGACCGCCACGCCGCGCATCAATCAGCCCGGAAGGGTGACCTTTGATTTTGCCATCGTCAACACCGGCACCGTCATGGCCCGGGACGCACGGCTCTACGAAGTCAACCGCGGCGACATTCGCCGCCTGGCCGTTCTTCCCCGGGGCGAGCGCGAGCCCACCGTGTTCAGCGCCAGCTACGACGTGAGCACCGACGCCGAATTCATATTCTGTCTGGAATACACCGACGCCCAGGGGCGCAGGCAGGAGCAGACCACCAGTCCCATCGCCGTGCAGATCGTACCGGACGGCGTCAATCCGCAGCGCCCCGACGCTTCCGGCAGGACCGTTGACGGCAAATCGGTGAAGCTGGGCGGCAACAGCGCCACATTCGTCGCGCTGCTGATCATTGCCGGCGCTGCGCTGACGGTCATGATTACCATATTGGCCGTCACCTCCATACGCGCACGGCGGGAGCGCATGAAACGCATGGCTGCGGAAAAACAGCGCATCAAGGCCGAGCTGGGCAGAACCGGCGCCTTCCCCGCCGTAAAGGGCGGCCACCCGCCCCGGCGCCCCAACAAGCGAACCCACGGCAAAAAGAGCAAATAACCGCGTCTACGCGGCAGGAGAGGATTATTTATGGATACCGACAGTACAAGATGGTTGAAACTCAGAAGCGGCACGGATATACGCGGGCCGGAACAGCAGTTGACCGACGAGCGGGCGGAAAAGCTGGGCTATGCCTTCGCCTGCTGGCTGGCGCAGCGCCTGGGACGCAACCCCGACGCCGTCGCACTGGCCGTGGGCCGCGACCCGAGGCCCTCCGGGGCGCGCATCAAGGCGGCGCTGACCCGGGGCATCACCGCCGCGGACAGCGACGTGCTTGACTGCGGCCTCTGCCCCACCCCGGCGCTTTTCAAGGCCGTTCAGCCGGATTCCGGCGGCGCGGACGGCGCGATCATGGTCACCGCCAGCGGCACGGACTCAAGCCTGAACGGCTTCAAGTTTATCGCTTCCTTCGGCGGGGTAAAGAGCCCGGATGTGGACGAGATATTGCTTCGCGCCGCCGAAACCAGGGTTCCGGAGCGGCTTGTGACCCTCCATGACGCCGACGGGGTCTACTACGAGGATCTGCGCCGCGCGGCGGCCCGCTGGCTCGAGGACGACGCACTGAAGCCGCTGCTTGGCATGCGGGTGATCGTGGACGCCCGCTCCCGCACAGGCCAGGGCTTCGCCCAATTTCTGGACGCCATGGGCGTGGAGACCGAGGGCAGCCTCTATCCCCCGGAGGACGAGGGTGGCATCGCCGGCAGCCCGGATGACGGCGGAAACGTGGACGCCGTCGCCCGCGCCATAAAGCAGAACCGCGCCGATCTGGGCGTATTGTTCAACGCCGACGGCAGCCGCGCCGCCATCGTGGACGGCGGCGGCAGGCTTATTTCCCAAAACCGGCTGATCGCGCTGGTCGCGGCCATACTTCTGGATGCGCATCCCGGGTCCACCATCGTCACCGACAGCGTCACCTCCTCCGGGCTGGCTGCGTTCATCGCCGAGTGGGGCGGCGTTCACTACCGCTTCAAGCGGGGCCACCGCAACGTCATCGACGAGGCCATCCGCCTGAACGCCGAGGGCATCGACTGCCCCCTCGCCATCGAGACCAGCGGCCACGCCGCCTTCCGGGACAACGGCTTCCTGGACGACGGCATCTACCTGTGCACGCGCGTGGTTTGCGAGGCCCTGAACCGCAAGCGGGAGGGACTGAACGTGTTCAGCCTGATCGACGACCTTCAGGAGCCCGTGGAAAGCGTCGAGATCCGCCTGCCCGCCCTGAACGTGGAGGATCCCGCCGCCGGCCAGGAGGTTGTGGAGACGCTGCTGAGCTACACGCTGGACAACCCGCGCTGGCAGATCGCCCCGGACAACCGGGAGGGCGTGCGCATCCTCTTCAATCTGGATGGCGGCGTAAACAACGCCTGGTTCCAGCTGCGCATGTCGGTACATGATCCGGTGATGGTCCTGAACGCCGAAAGCGACGTTCCCGGCGGCGTGAAGCGCATACTGGGCGCGCTCTATGCGCTGATACAGGATTGCGAATCGCTGAACCTGGAGCCTCTGAGAATCGCCGCGGACAAAGGATAACCCATATAAATCTCCGCCACGGTCTTGTCCGCGGCAAGGATTGTATGCTATAATGGAGTGGGGCGGTTTTTACCGTTTATGTTTGGAAAGGACCCAAATTATAATTTCAGATAGGAGTGCATTCCCATGAGCAACGAAAGCATCGTCAACACCATCCGCTCGCTGGCCGTCGACGGCGTCGAAAAGGCCCTGTCCCAAAGGTCCGATCTGGTCGTCAACGCCATCCGCATACTGGCTGCCGAGGGCGTCCAGAAGGCCAAGTCCGGCCATCCCGGCATGCCCATGGGCGCGGCGCCCGCCGCCTACGCCATCTGGGGCAAGCAGATGAAGCACAATCCCGACGACCCCAAGTGGCCCGACCGTGACCGCTTCGTGCTGTCCTCCGGCCACGGCTCCATGCTGATCTACGCGCTGCTGCACCTGTTCGGCTACGGCCTGACCATCGACGACCTGAAGCAGTTCCGTCAGTTCGGCTCCAAGACCCCCGGCCATCCCGAGTACGGCCACACCCGTGGCGTTGAGACCACCACCGGCCCCCTGGGCCAGGGCATCGCAAACGCCGTCGGCATGGCCATGGCCGAAAAGCACCTGGCGGCCAAGTTCAACCGCGAGGGCTTCAACGTGGTGGATCACTACACCTGGTGCATCCTCGGCGACGGCTGCATGATGGAGGGCATCAGCCACGAGGCCTGCTCCCTGGCCGGCACCCTGGGCCTGAACACGACAACGAGATCTCCATCGAGGGCAACACCGACATCGCCTTCCGCGAGGACGTGCCCGCCCGCTTCCGCGCCTACGGCTGGAACGTGATCGACGTGACGAACGGCAACGACTGGCAGCAGGTGAACGCCGCGCTGACCATTGCCAAGCGCTCCGACAAGCCCACCCTGGTGGTCACCCACACCAACATCGGCTACGGCTCTCCCAAGGTAAACACCGCTTCCGCCCACGGCGAACCCCTCGGCGACGAGAACATCGCCCTGACCAAGAAGGCGCTGGGCTGGCCCTGCGAGGAGCCCTTCGCCGTTCCCGAGGAGGTCTACGAAAGCACTTCCGAGGCGCAGGTGGCCGGCAAGAAGGCCCAGCTGGCATGGGAGGACATGTTCGCCGAGTACGCCAAGAAGTATCCCGAGCTCAAGGCCGAGTGGGACGTGTGGTTCTCCGACGAGCTGCCCGTCGACCTGACCAAGGACGCCGAGCTGTTCGCCTTCGAGGGCAAGTCCGCCACCCGCAATTCCAGCGGCGTGACGCTGAACCGCCTGGCCGAGCGCATCCCCAACCTGTTCGGCGGCTCCGCCGACCTGGCCCCCTCCAACAAGAGCAACATGAAGGGCAAGGGCGATTTCTCCGCCGAGACGCCCGAGGGCCAGAACATCCACTTCGGCGTGCGCGAGCATGCCATGGCCGCCATCTGCAACGGCATCAAGCTGCACGGCGGTCTGCGCCCCTACTGCGCCACCTTCTTCGTGTTCAGCGATTACATGAAGAACGCCATGCGCATGAGCAGCATCATGAACCTGGGCATCCCCTACATCCTGACCCACGACTCCATCGGCGTGGGCGAGGACGGCCCCACCCATCAGCCCATCGAACAGCTGGCCGGCCTGCGCGCCGTGCCCGGCCTGATCGTGTATCGCCCCGCGGACAGCAAGGAGGTCGCCGCCGGCTGGATCGCCGCCATGACCGA
>CACYZW010000137.1 GCA_902778995.1 uncultured Eubacteriales bacterium | reverse complement strand
TGAAAGACGGGCATTTGCCCGCCTTTTTCAGTCCAGCCGTTCAAGCATGTTATACCCCTTTGCTTGAAGGAAGCCTTCCACCTCCATGATATCCTGTGTGCGCAGTATCGCTACGGGACGTTTGCTCAGACTTGAATAGGTCACGTACAGGTAATCCAGGTTCACATTTCCCCTGTCCAGCGTATCCAGCAGCGCATTCAGGCTGCCACACTCATCCCCGATCTCCGCCGCGGCCACGGTATCCACATGGCACAGGTACCCCGCCGTATGCATACACCGAAGCGCAGCGTCTGTATCGCTCACCAGCATGCGGAGCACTGTCGTTGGTGACCAACGTATTCATGTTGATATTCGCTTCCGCCAGCGCTCGGGTCACCTGGTGCATGGCGCCCTTTTTGTTTTCCGCGAATATGGATAACTGCCGTATCACGCGCCCATGCCCTCCTTCATCGATTTGACGTATTCATTCACATATTTCGGGGCATTCTTTCCATGCTCGGCGATCAGCCGCACGATGGCGCTGCCCACGATGGCCCCGTCGGAGAGGTCGGCCATCTTCTTCGCCTGTTCGGGCGTGGAGATGCCAAGCCCACGGCGCAGGGGATGGAAGTATTCTCGCGAACCAGCTTCACCATCGCGCCGATGTCGGTGGTGATCTCGCTGCGAACGCCGGTGACGCCCATGGACGACACAATGTACAGGAAGCCCTCGGCCTCCTTCGCGATCATGGCGACGCGGTGTTCGCTGGTCGGGGCGATCAAGCTGATGAAGCTCAGGCCATGCGCACGGCAGGCCGGGGCGAACTCCTCCTTCTCCTCATAAGGCACGTCGGGCAATATCATGCCGTCGATGCCCGTTTCCACGCAGCGTTCGAAGAAGCGCTTGATGCCGTAGGAATAGACCACATTGGCGTAGGTCATGAACACCATGGGCACCGTCACGTCTTTTCGCAATTCCTGTACCAGTTGAAAGATTCCGTCAGTGGTCACGCCGTCCTTGATCGCCCGCTCGTTGGCCGCCTGGATCACCGGGCCTTCGGCGGTGGGATCGGAGAAGGGGATGCCCAGCTCGATGAGGTCCGCGCCGCCCCTCACCGCCTCGCGCACGCAGGCCGCCGTGGTGGCAAGGTCCGGGTCGCCGCAGGTGATGAAGGCGATGAACGCCTTGCCGTGGTCAAAGGCTCTTTTGATATTACTCACTGATGTTTTCCCCCCTGTAGCGGGCGATGGCGGCGCAGTCCTTGTCGCCTCGGCCGGAGATGTTGATGACCATGATCTGATCCCTGCTCATCGTCGGGGCCAGTTTCATGGCGTGGGCCACAGCGTGGGCCGATTCGATGGCGGGGATGATGCCCTCCATCCGGGACAGGTACTCGAAGGCGTTCACGGCCTCGTCGTCGGTGACGGGCACGTATTCCGCCCGCCCGGTGTCGTGCAGCCAGGCGTGCTCCGGGCCGATGCCGGGGTAGTCCAGCCCCGCCGAGATGGAATACACTGGCGCGATCTGGCCGTATTCGTCCTGGCAGAAGTAGCTCTTCATGCCGTGAAAGATGCCCAGCCTGCCGGTGGCGATGGTGGCCGCCGTTTCAAAGGTGTCCACGCCTCGCCCCGCGGCCTCGCAGCCGATGAGGCGAACGGACTTATCCTCTATAAAGTGATAGAACGCGCCGATGGCGTTGCTGCCACCGCCCACGCAGGCCAGCACCGCGTCTGGCAAACGGCCCTCCTTCTCCATGAGCTGAGACTTAATCTCCTGCGAAATCACCGCCTGGAAGTCCCGCACGATGGTCGGAAACGGGTGCGGCCCCATGACGCTGCCCAGGCAGTAGTGGGTGTCGGTGATGCGGTTCGTCCACTCCCGCATGGCGGCGGAAACGGCGTCCTTCAGCGTGCCGGTGCCGGTCTCCACGGGGATGACCTCGGCCCCCAACAGCCGCATGCGGTACACGTTCAGCGCCTGGCGGATGGTATCCTCCACGCCCATGTACACCACGCATTCCATGCCCATCAGCGCCGCGGCGGTGGCGGTGGCCACGCCGTGCTGGCCCGCGCCGGTCTCGGCGATCAGCCGGGTCTTGCCCATGCGCTTTGCCAGCAGCGCCTGCCCCAGCACGTTGTTGATCTTGTGCGCGCCGGTGTGGTTCAGGTCCTCGCGCTTCAGGTAGATCTTCGCCCCGCCCAGATCGGCGGTCATGCGTTTGGCGAAGTAGAGCCGGCTGGGCCTGCCCGCGTATTCGTTGAACAGCTCGGTCAGCTCCGCCTGAAAGGTCGGGTCGGCCTTGGCCGCGTTGTACGCGGCCTCCAGCTCGATCACGGCGTTCATCAGCGTCTCCGGGATGTACTGTCCGCCGTGGACGCCAAAGCGCCCGTTGGGATTGGTCATGCGCTATCACTCCTCATGTCTCACCGCATTTACAAACGCGGTCATCTTTTTATAGTCCTTCACGCCGTCCGTCTCAATGCCGCTGGAAACATCCACAGCGAAGGGATGGACGGCTCTGACAGCCTGTGCCACGTTCTCCGGGGAAAGCCCTCCCGCCAGGAAACAGGGCCGGTCAAATTCCTTCAAAAGCGCCCAGTCAAAGGCCGTGCCCGTGCCGCCCGCGCCGTTGTCCAGAAGGACGTGGTCGGCGGTACTCTGTCGAGCCCGGTCGAGGTCGGCGGCGTTTTCTATGCGGAATGCCTGGATCAGGGGCATGTCCGTCAGCTTCCGCAGGGTTTTGATATAATCCTCATCCTCGCCGCCGTGGAGCTGGGCGACGTCGATGATCCCATCGTTAAGCAGCGCCGCCACGGCCTCCGGTGCCTCGTTCACGAATACCCCTACGGCGACAATGCCGGGATTCAGCCGTTCCTGCAGGACTTTCGCTGTTTCTGGCGAGACACAGCGCTTGCTTTTCCGGGCGAACACGAAACCGATATAGTCGGGCTGCAAATCATTCGCCCATTCGATGTCGCAGAGCCGCGTCAGCCCGCACAGCTTGATACGTGTCATGCTGTCCCCCTCAATTCCATGAGCTTCGCCTTTCGGTCGGGGGCGCGCATCAGCGCCTCGCCCACCAGCACCGCGTCCGCGCCCATCGCCCGCGCTGCCTGAACGTCGGCGGCATCCTTCACGCCACTCTCGGACACGAACAATATATTCCGCGGGATCATGGCCCGCAGGCGGCGGCTGTTGCCGGTGTCCACGGTGAAGTCCTTCAAATTGCGGTTGTTTACGCCGATGATCTTCGCTCCGGCCTTCAGCGCCATTTCCACTTCGGCCTCATCGTGGGCCTCCACCAGCGCGGACAGCCCCAGGCCGTCGCAGATCTGGATGTAGTCCATCAGCTCCGCCCCGTCCAGTATCGCGCAGATCAGCAGCGCCGCCGATGCGCCCAGCAGCTTGGCCTGATAGAGCATGTATTCGTCCACGGTGAAGTCCTTCCTCAGACAGGGGATGGCGACGCTTGCGGCGATTTCCCGCAAATAGTCGTCGCTGCCCAGAAACCACTTGGGCTCCGTCAGCACGGAGATGGCCTCGGCCCCCGCTACCTCGTAATCCTTAGCAATATCCAGATAAGGGAATTCCGGCGCGATCATGCCTTTGGAGGGCGACGCCCGTTTGCATTCGCAGATGAATGCGAGATCATCCCCGGACAGCGCCCGTTCAAAAGGGAAATCGCCATTCGGCAGCAATAGCGCCTCTCGCCTGATGTCCTCCATGGGACTTATCGTCCTGGCCACCGCGACGCGCTGCCGGGCATGCTCGGCCAATTGATCCAGTATTGTCATCATCATTCCTCCGGCCGGTTGCTGACCTCGATCACCTTCTGAAGCGTCGCCATGGCGCTGCCGCTGTCGATCAGCTCGCCCGCCAGCCTGACGCCCGCCGCGAGGCTCTCCGCCTTGCCGTTCAGGTACAGCCCTGCCCCGGCGTTCAGCAGCACGGCGTTGCGCCTGTGGCCCTTCTCGCCCGAGAGGATGGCACGGGTGATGGCGGCGTTCTCCGCTGGCGTGCCGCCCACCAGGTCGGATTTCTGGCAGCGCTCCATGCTGAAATCCTCCGGCTTGATGGTGTAGGACTTGAACCAGCCGTCCTTGAATTCGCAGATGTGGGTCGGCGCAGACAGACTGATCTCGTCCAGCTTGTCCGTGCCATAGACCACCATGCCCCGCTTCACGCCCAGGTTGATGAGCACCTGCGCCAGCGGTTCCACAAGATAATCGTCGTATACACCCAGCAGCATGGTTGTCGGGGACGCCGGATTGGTCAACGGTCCAAGGATGTTGAACACCGTGCGGAAGCCCAGTTCCTTCCTGATCGCGCCGACGTACTTCATGGACGTGTGGTACTTCTGGGCGAAGAAAAAGCACATCCCCGCCTCGTTCAGCATTTCAACACATTTCTTTGGGCTCTGCTGGATGTTGATTCCCAGCGCCTCCTGGCAGTCCGCTGTGCCGCACAGAGACGACGCCGCCCGGTTGCCGTGCTTGGCCACCTTCACGCTGCCCGCGGCGCACACCAGCGCGGCGGAGGTGGAGATGTTGAAGCTGTGGGCGTTGTCGCCGCCGGTGCCCACGATCTCGAACACCTCCATGCCGGGATCTACCTTCGTGGCGTGGTCCCGCATGGCGGCGGCGCAGCCGGCGATCTCGTCGGTGGTCTCGGCCCGGGCGCTCTTGGTGGACAGCGCCGCCAGGAACGCCGCGTTCTGGGTGGGACTGGTCTCGCCGGACATGATCTCGTTCATCACGGCATAGGCTTCGTCGTAGGTCAAATCCTCCTTGTTGACGATCTTCACGATGGCTTCCTTGATCATAGCGCTGCCTCCTTACAGTTCGATGAAGTTCCTGAGCATCTGTTTCCCGTCCGGGGTTAGTATGGATTCGGGGTGAAATTGCACCCCGAAGGTGTGGTATTGTGTATGCTGCACAGCCATGACCTCACCCTCCGGTGTCATGGCGGTGACCTCCAGGCATTCGGGCAGGGTGTCCGGGTCGGCGGCGAGGGAATGATACCGCGCCACCGGGACGACTTCCGGCAGTCCCGCGAACAGCGGACAGTTCAAATCCAGCTTCGCGTCGGACTGCTTGCCGTGCATCAGCTGCCGGGCGTAGGTCACCGTCGCCCCGAAGGCGGCGCAGATGGCCTGATGTCCCAGACACACGCCCAGGATCGGGAACCTACCCGTCAGCTCCCGTGCGACCTCGACGATGTTCCCGGCGTCCTCCGGCCGACCGGGACCAGGGGAAATGATGACGCGCTCCGGGTTCAGTGCGACGATCTCCGAAACGCTCAGTTCGTCGTTGCGCACGACCCGGATGTCCGGGTTCAGATCTCCCACCAGCTGATAGAGGTTATAGGAGAAGCTGTCGTAGTTGTCGATCAGCAATATCATTCTTCCACCTCCCCGGCGAGGGTCAGTGCGTTGACTACCGCTTTGGCCTTGTTGATGCACTCCTGGTATTCCTTTTCCGGCACCGAATCCGCCACGATCCCCGCGCCGCTTCGCACGAACACCCTTCCGTTCTTCTTCCAGGCGATGCGGATGGCGATGCAGGTGTCCATGTTGCCGGTGAAGTCGATGTAGCCGATGGCCCCGCCGTAGATGCCCCGCTTGTTGTTCTCCAGCTCGCCGATCAGCTGGCATGCCCGCAACTTCGGTGCGCCGGACAGCGTGCCCGCGGGCAGCACCGCCTCGATGGCGTCCAGGGCGTCTTTATCTTCATTAATCTCGCCGCGCACGGTGCTTCCGATGTGCATGACGTGGGAGAAACGTTCGATGGAGTGTAGCTTCTCCACCTCCACCGTGCCGAATCGGCTGATACGCCCCAGGTCGTTTCGCCCTAGATCCACCAGCATGTTGTGCTCCGCAAGTTCCTTCTCGTCCGAGAGCAGCTCCGCCTCCAGCGCCTGATCCTCCGCTTCGGTTTTGCCCCTGGGTCGCGTGCCCGCCAGCGGGAAGGTGTGCAGCACACCGTCCTTTAGCTTTACCAGCGTTTCCGGCGACGCCCCGGCCACCTCCACGTCAGTGCCGCTGAAATAGAACATGTAGGGTGACGGATTGATGGTGCGCAGTATGCGGTAGGCGTTCAGCAGGCTTCCTTCAAAAGGCGCGGACAGCCGGTTGGACAGCACGATCTGAAAGATGTCGCCCTCCCGGATGTGGTGCTTGGCCCGCTCCACCATGTCGCAATACTGCGCTTCGTCGAAGAGCTGCTCCACTGGGCCGGTCATGTGCCCACCCGGTTCCTCCCGGCGTTCGCCGGACAGCAGCAGCTCCCGTAGCTGTTTGAGTTCCAGCACAGCCTTGCTGTAGCCGGTGTCCCCGTCCTCCAGCCGCATGTTGACGATCAGCACGATCTTCTGCCGGAAGTGGTCGAAGGCGATCACCTTGTCGAACAGCATCACGTCCACGTCCTGAAAGTGCTCGGAATCCTCCACGTCCATTTTGACTGAGGGCTCGCTGTAACTCAGGTAGTCGTAGGCGAAGTAGCCCACCAGCCCGCCGGTGAAGGGCGGCAGACCGGGCAGGCTCGGGCTTTTGTAGTCCGAAAGGATCTGCCGCATCACCGCCGAAGGGTCGTCGGTATGCATCCACACGCTGCCCGCCTTCATCTCCCCGTCCAGGCAGGTGATGTCCAGCACCGGGTCAAAGCCCAGGAAGGTATACCTTCCCCAGCGCTCCCGGTCCTCGGCGGACTCCAGCAGATAGCAGTGCGTGGACACGCTTTTCAGGATGCGCAGGCATTCGATGGGCGTCAGCCGGTCGGAGAGCATTTCGCAGCTCAACGGCAGCACCCGATACTCGCCGGACGCGGCATAACGCTGGACCTCCTCCAGACTCGGAACTATCTTCATCTACGTTACCTCCATAAAAAACGCCCTTGACAGTATTCCTGTCAAGGACGAATAAATCAATTATCCGCGGTGCCACCTTGAATTCACGGGATCGCCCCGTGCGCTTTGCGGGATACCTGCATATCCCCGGCAACTGACGTATGCCTCACGTCGCGTGATACTCTGCGTAAACCACATTTCCCCGCGCCCTCAGCGGTCCATTTGACGGTTTGTTTCCTGCCCAACTCTCAGCATCGTGGACTCTCTGTGAAGGCATCGCCGCCGTTATCTCCGCTTCAACGGTTTAAACTATTAAATTG
>CACYZW010000136.1 GCA_902778995.1 uncultured Eubacteriales bacterium | reverse complement strand
CATACACCGAAGCCCGGCGATTTGTCCAAACAAGAAAAGTTCGCAGCCGCGCTTTTTTGTTTTGCCTATGTGAGTACCTGCGAACTTTTCTTTTCATTTGAACTTTTCTTTTCATTTTTCCAACACCCTTTGGTGCGTGCGAAGAGTAAATCCTATGGATTTATGAAATTCTCCTGCGCATCCACCACAGCATGATCAATGCCGCGAGGGCCACGGCCAGGTACAGCGGCAGGTTGCTGTGGTCGCCGGTGTCCACGCCGTCGCGTACGCGCAGGGTGACCTCCCGGCTGATGATCTGCGTGCCCTCGGCGTCGGTCACGACGCAACGGAACCTCGCGCCGTCCCACTTCTTTTCAATGTCCTTCCGGCTCAGGGTCGGCCCGGTGAAGCCCGGCAGATCGACCCACTTTTCATGCTTGGGGTCCCACACCTGCCACTGGTAGGTATAGGGCTGCTTGCCGCCGGCAACCTCCACCTGGAAGGTCACGTCCTCGCCCGCCTGGGCAGTCGCGTCCTCGGGCTGCCGGGTGAAGCGCAGCGGGTCGCCCCCGCCGTGGGGATAGATGGTGAAGCCGTTGTTCAGCACGGCGGTTTCCTTGATGCCCCGGGGGGTGAATTCGAACCGGGCGGACTGTACCTTGTCGGGGTCGAACAGCGCCTTCAGCGGCACGGAGATGGTGGTGGTCGTCCCGGCGGCCATCGCCTCGGGCCTGTAGGGCAGGCTGACGTACACCGGCTCGCTGCTGTTGTCCAAGTACATGGCGCAGGTCAGCTCGATCGCCTCGCCGTTGTGGTAGTAGTTGTGCAGCGTGATGTCCAGGATCTCGTCGCCCTTGTGATCGGTGCGCAGCCGGTGGCTGACGTCGATGTCGTGAACGTCGAAGTTGACCTCCAGGCTCTCAGGCGCGTCCACCTCCAGCGCGTACAGGCTCACCGCGTCCTCGCCAGCGTTGGCGACCAGCTCGCCCCGGTTTTGAAGCTCCAGCTTGCCGGTCTGTTCGTTCAGGGCGTAGTCCAGCCGGTGGACGCCGTACTCGGCCAGCTTTTTCCGGTTGGCGGCGGCGGTGGCGTTGCTAACCGTGCCCGCCTCGGCGAACAGCTCCGGGTGGCTCTTCGCCAGCGCCGAGGCGGCCAAGTAGTTGTCGTAGACAGAGATATTATGCAGCTTCAGCCGCAGGTCGTAATTGCCGTGCCAGTCGTCGGGAACCTTGATGTTGCCCACGAAGCAGCCCATGGAACCGGGCACCAGCACATCGGTGGACACGTAGCTGGAGCTGCTGCCCTTGTCCTTGTTGTTGGCCGACGACCAAATGCGCTGGCTAAACCAGGTGCTGATCGTGTTTTCCTTCACCGTCCAGTCGTGCCGGCGCGGTGAATACTGGAAATCCTTGTCGCGGTAGATGGCCTGCTCGCCGGTGGCCACGGTCTTCTCCCCGCCGTGGAACAGCTTTGTATAGCTGTGGGCGGGAATCAGCAGGCCGGCGTGCAGGGTCTCGACCTTCTCGATTTCGTTGCCGTTCTTGTCCAGCAGCATCGCATCCACATCAAAGCTGCCGATGCCCATGTTGCCGTCGTTCAGCGCGGTGAACTGGGTGCGCAGGAAATCGCCCTGGAGCGCCGTGGTCTCGATCATCGCCGCCTTTTGCAGCTTCATGGAGGTCGCCAGCGTGATGTCAAATTTGTACAGCGTCGCCTCCGGGATGTTCTGATCCTGCTCACCGGTATCCGGTTTGACGGTGATATAGCCCACCTTATTGTCCGTCAGCGTGATTTCCTGGGGCACCGCCGGGTATTTCTTGCCATTATAGTCGACATCCGGCAGCGTGAGCTCCGCGATCACCAGCTCGTCGGAGAAGGCATTGGTGGACGAATCGTAATACACGCCATTGATACGCCAGACGTCAGGATCGCTGTCCTTTTCCTTCGGCGCGGTGGACAGCCAGTAGAGGTACTGGGAAGCGCCGATGGACACGGCGTGAAATTCAGTGGCAGGGATGCTGAGATCGTAATCCTTATAGGTAATGCTCACATCTCCCCTGTATACGGCTTCTTCTGAGGTATTGGTGATGGTCTTGGGCGCGACATAGATGCTCTTCAGGCGGTTTTCCACCCGATCTCCCACCGTTTCCTGGTCCAGGTAGAATATCGTCTGTGAGAAGTTCTTCCCATCCGGAGCCAGCTGCTGGAGCAGCTCGAAGCTGCTGATGTTCCCCTGCGCAAGATCAATGGCGTTCACGCAACTGTTGATATCGTATCGGATATGGCCGTCCGACACTTGTTTCGTAGGATTATAGGGCCACTTGTGGTTCATGTAGTAATCGTGCAGTACGATATGGCAGGGCTGCTGGCCATAATTTCGCACCTCCAGCGCGACAAATCCGGGAACCTTGGGATAGCGGGGATTGATCTCGGTGCCGTCGAAATCCAGGTTCATACTGCGCATATTCGAATGCAGCTGCACCCGTTTATAGGTGTAGCCCCCAATCAGCCGGCCCGGATCCCCATAATCGTTGTGTACAAGCGCGTCCCCGCGAATCTCCATCACGTCCTTGTCAGGCAGAATGTAGAACAGGTCGAACTGGGACGTCTTCTCATCGTCGTTCTGGCCGAACAGCGAACCGTAGACCTCCACCTGCCCCATGCCGCTCTCTCCAGCCCAGTCGATTTTGGGATGGCCACAAATCGGCGACAGGAAATTATCCACGGTGGGAATCCAGGGGCACAGGAGAACCTTTTTCACTTTTAAGGGGTCACTGATGAAAGGCATGCCAATGTCGTCGAACTCCAAATAGCAAATGATAATATTAGGCTTCTGTTCCGTTCCGCCGGGAATGGGCTTGCCGTTTTCGTCTATCGATCTGGCGAGCACAGCGATCAGGTGCAGATACCTGCCATCGTTGTAGACATCGTAGCTGCATACCTTGTAATCATCACAAGATAAGTGCTGATCGTAAAAGGGACGGTCTATATACCACCCGAGCCTGACCGCCACCCCATGAGTCTTGTCCTCGATACCGAGCTTGCAATACGTGGTTGGTCTCTCAATATAGAATATAATGTCGCTATCCTTGTAATTAACAGCCCGGATATCTGTGCCCGGATAGTTCGTATCTATGACCTTCGCCGCCGGCGCCATCGCCGGATAGCGCGCCGGCTCGGTGCCCACGATGTCCACCTGTGGCGCTTTTGGGTCGTCCCCGGCATCGTCGTTGGCGTAGGCGGCGAACAGGCCCGCGGCCGCGTTGGCGTTGCTGCCGTTCGGGTAGACCTGGTACACGGGCGAATCCCATGCAGTCCGGGAATACTTGATCCAGAAGATCTCAAACCCGACGGACACAATGGCCTGGAGGGTGATGGTGAAGGTGATGGGCGAATCCAGGTTGAGCGCCAAGATGATGTTGATCATGCCTATGGCGGAGACCCACGCCGAGGCCAGGCCCTTGATTCCAAAGCCCAGCGTGGCCGTCAGCGATATGCGAATGGTGATGGTGATGTTCTTGAGCGGCTTGAAGTGCGGGTCGTAGGGCTTGCCGTCCTTGTCCACCTTGAAGGTGACGTGAAAGCCGTCGACGCCGATGCCCGCGGAGAGGCTGAACACATAGCCGATGTACAGCGGCACGGGGCCGATGGTGATCAACTGGGTGTATTCCTGGGTGAACACCACGTTGAGGCCCGCCATGAAGCTGAAGGCTCCCAGCGTTTTGGAGCCGTCCTCTTCAAATTTGCCCGAGCCGGCCACAAACGCGCCGAAATCCAGCTTCATGCGGGCCTGTCCCTCAATGGGCAGGATGCCCCTGTACATATTGCTGGCCATGCCGGTGGCCTGCTTCTTTTGGGCCACGCTGACCGCGTGCTCGTACCGCTTCATGGCCTTGTCGTAGTGCTCGGCCTCCGTGTTCTTCCAGGAGAATTTCTCCGTAGCGGATTGGGGAACCAGCGAGCTGCCCCAGGATACGGTGACATAGCCGACGGGGTCGTAAAACACCTTCGGCAGATTCTCCTCAAAGGGCAGGTTCACGCCGAACTTGCCCCCGATGACGGGGATGTTGAAATCAAAGCCGAAGCCGCTGCCCAGGACCGAGGTCATGGGGTTGATGGGCTCCTGGCCGGTATAGATGGGCTGGTCCACCTTGGCGCGGATGGGCGTCAGCTTGGTATTGATCCTTTCCCCGGTCTCCCGGATGGTGAAATAGGGGGAATCCTCCCTGATCAGGCCGGTGGCCAGGCAGCGCTTGAAATCAGCGGTGTAAACATACCGGGTGTGGGTGTCCGAATCCCTGACGGGAACCTGTGTCGGCTTCATCTCCACCCACCGGGTCGCCAAATTGTCATAATCGTAAGCCTTGTAATGCAGCGTCGGGTTCACAGGGCGCTCGCCTTTGGCGTGGACGATTTCCAGCACGAAGCTGATTTGGGCGTCGTTCACCGGGGAAATCTCGGTCATCTTGTCATTGTGGAGTATGTCGAAATTATTGAAGGTGCAGGAATAGGCATAGGGCTTGACGCTGCCTTCCGCGTTGGTCTGTACGGCTTCGCCCTCCGTCACCGGGCCGGTCAGCGGCGTCAGGTCATAGATCAGGGGCGTGCCCTGGGTCACCAGCGCCCAGGGGATGTAAAAGCTGCGGTAGCCGACGGCGCTGGCGTCCACCTCGATGACCAGCTCCATGCCGTAATCGTAGTCGTTGACGAACTTCGTGGCGTCGAACACGATGTTGCCGGTTCTTTCGGCCGAAACGCCCTCGAGCACCGTATCGGGGTTGTTGTAGTCCTTCACCGTCGCCTTGACGCCGGCCAGGGGCACGCCATCGACGCCGTGGAACTCCATGGCGAACTCGTTCTTGTCGATGACCGTGATGTAAACGTCCCCGGGGTCGGCATTGCCCAGCACGCTGCCGCCCGCGCCCAGCCGCGACAGGCGGGTGTCATTGCCCACGACGCGAACCTGGTTGGCAGACACGTTGACGGTCTGCGGGTCATCCACCGAGGTCAGCAGCGCGTGCAACCACCGGGAAAATTCCGGCTCTGTTTCACCGTCGATGACGCTCTGGCAGATCTGCAGCTCCCGCCGCTCCTGCCGGGAGAAGTCCAGCACCTGGCCGCGCAGGTCGGCCAGGGCGTCGGTGGCCTCGCGGACGCGCTGGGACAGGCGCAGCTGCTCGGTCTCGAAGAGGTTGCCCGACCGGTTGGCCAGCGTCTCGGCAGTGTTCTCGATCAACGCGATGTAATCGCCCAGACGATCCCTCAGGAAGTGGGCGCTCTCCTCGATGACCTCGGTGTCGAACATGAACTGGCGCAGCATGTCCTCATAGCCCGCGAATTCACCCGAGGTGAATTCTGCGTAGGACGCCGGGTCGTCGGCCTGCATCCGCTCCAGCAGGCTGTCGGCGCGGCTGAACACGCTGACCACGTTGTAGAACTCCTTGTTCAGCTTGTCGTCCAGCCAGTCGATGAGGGTCTGGGCGTCCCAGGTCTCCTCCGGCTCCATGCCGTTGTGATAGACGGTCTCCCTGGCCGCCAGCCGGAGCGTTGAGACGCCGTCGGCGTTGGCCTGGGGATAGTCCGGGTCCTGGCGCAGGCCCGCGATTTGCAGCGCTCGGTTCAGCTCGGCCTCGGTGATGGGAACGATGGTCTTTGCGAAGGCCGTCCAGGGCAGCGCCTGGGCAAGCAGTATGAGCGTGAGAATCAGGGCGAATGCTTTTTTCATGGGGATGCCTCCGTCATTCGTATCAGTTGTCCAGCAGCTCGGGGTGGGTCTCGATCTCGTATTCGTCCATCCAGTCCTCCATCTGCTTTTCCAGCTCCAGGGTCTGGTAGTAGTACAGCGCGGAGGCGTTGAGGGCGCTGCGCTCTTCGGCGGTCAGCTCGTGGGGGCCCTCGGGGATGTCGGAGGCGTAGTAGAGGATGTGTATGCCCATGTCCGTCAGGACGGGCCCCGAGGTGTCGCCGGGCTTTTCCAGCTTCCCGACGGCCTCCAGGAATTCGCCGGGCCAGTTCTTCGAATCCGGATGGACGGGATAGCCGCCCTTGTCCAGGTTCTGCTCGTTTTTATCGGTGGAATACTTGTTGATGATGGAATTGAAGTCGATGCCCGCGTCGATCTCGGCGTTGATGGCGTCGACGGTTTCCCGGAGCAGCGGCAGGGCCAGCGCCTTACGCTTCTCCGTATAGGCCTGCTGGGCGGACTTCAGCGCCTCCAGCGCTTCGTCATATTCCGCCCGGGGTTCGGCCACGTCATCCCAGCTGTCGCCGGAGAGGGCGGCCTCGGTGACCTTCTGCACCGCCTCGGCCACGACCCGCGCCGCCTCGTTGACGTGGGCGTTCTCATTTCTCAGGCCCCGGGTCACTTCATCGGGGTAGGCCAGCAGCACCTGCCGGATGGCCCGGTAGCCTTCCGGGGTGTAGAAGGACTCGTTGTTGCCGGCCAGGATCTCCTGCTCATAAAGGTCCAGGTCGTTTTCATATCGCTCTGGGGCAGAACAGCTCCACCGCCCGGTGACGGCGCTCGTTGGCCTTCAATTCCTCGAAGATCGCCTCGGAGGTATAGCCCTGCTCCTGCATGAACTCGGTCACCTGCTCCTCGGTGAAGCCCTGTTCGGACTGCTGCGCCCGCTGCCAGATGCCCTGCCACATGGCCTCGTACTGGCTCATGGCCGTGGCCCTGAGCGACTCCTCCTCCTCGTCGGTGAAGTCGTTCTTGCCCGCGTCCCGCAGCTTCATCTCGATCAGGCCCACGCCGATGAAGCGCTGTATGGTCTCATCCCGCTGCCCAAGCTTTTCCTCGTCCGTCAGGTATTTCTGGGACATCATTTCTGTTATGGTGACGTCCGTATCCACGGCGCTTTCCAGCTGGCTTTTTGTAAACACCACGTCCCCCACCCGCACCACGACGGGGTCAGCCGCCGCTTCCGCCAGGGCCGGACACAGAGCCAACAGCATCATCAGGAAAAAACAGAGCGCGCTTTTCATCGTTCAACCACCTTTCGCAGATGTAACCCAGCATCAATTATGGCATGAATCTGAATATTACTGTTATATTCTATCATAATGTGCGGAAAGAATTGTAACACGAAATTTCCAATAATATGACAGATATGTATAATCTCCCGCGCCTCCCAGTCCTACTGGAAGAGCGTCGCAGAGACCAGAAACCTTAATATCATCGGTACCTACAACCTCCTTTTCAACCTCTGCTTCCGTCCTCTCGCCGGGCAAAAGAAAACAACCGGTGCGCTGATCTGGAAGAAATATCAGACCTTCTCACCGGCTGTTCAGTTGTTTATCGAGCGAATCAAGTCCCATGATATGCATTCAGATCCATTTGGCTGAAGAGGTTTACGATGACTACGGCATGGGCTTATCTTATGGGCTCAGACAAAGCTGCGCCTGATCTGTTCGATAAACCTTTCCGCGATAGGCGTTAATGCCTGATATCGATTCCAAATCAAATACAGCTTGCTCTCCAGCCGGGGTTCCAGTGACCTGAAAGTAAGCCCGCTGCTCTCCGAAACATCCACAAGATGCTGAAAGGACAGCTGATACCCCAGCCCCTCCCGGACGAACATGGATGCGTTGTAGGCGAGACGGAAAGAGCCCTCAAGATGGAGCTCCGGGAAGCGATCTCCGGCCCATCCCTGGATGTCGCCCTCCCAGCCCTGTTCGGAGGTAAACAGCGGAAGGCCAATGAGATCATCCACGCAGATGGTTTCTTTCTCTGCCAGCGGGTCTTCTTTGGGAAGGATAAGCCCCCAGGTATCGCCCTCCGGAAAGGCGATGGCATCGTACTTCTTCCCATTCGGAGCATCGCAGATCACGGCGAAGTCCAGCAAGCCCTTGTCCAGTTTTTCCGTCACCTGTTCGGTATCACCGCTGGTGATGTGGTATTTCAAACCGGGATACTGCGCCTTAAAGGCGCGGAGCTCCCTGGCGAGATACCGGATCTGGAAGGATTCCGCGAGGCCGAAGTACAGCTCGCCGCCGGTGATGTCGTCCAGCGACAGGAATTCCTTTTCGATCTTGTCCGCCATGGTGATCAGGTCCTCCGCCCGGTCCCGCAGCAGCACGCCCTCATCCGTCAGCGCGATCGAGAAGCTGTGTCGGGTAAACAGCTTCTTGCCCAACTCGTCCTCCAGCGCCTTCAGCGCCTTGGAGAGGGTCGGCTGAGTGACATGGAGCAGCTCCGCCGCGCGGGTCATGTTCTCCTCCCGGGCCACTGCAAGAAAGTATCTCAGCGTTCTGATTTCCATACAGGCGCTCCCTTCATTATGATATTCTGTATGAGAATTTCATGATATTCATTATAACCATTAGCGGAGAATCGCGCAAGCGGTTATAATGAAATCAGAAGAAGAGAATGGGGAGGCGGCAATCCCATATGACGGAGAAAGAGCAGCTGATGCAGGGACTTTCGGACGCCGGATGTGACACAGCAGCTTGTACGGCGATTGGCTCCCTGTTTGAAGCGGGAAATACCAGGGAGATGCTGCGTCGGATGCGGCTGCAGCGCTGTGAGCTGGTGGATGAAATGCACAAAAGTCAACGGAAGGTTGATCGGATGGACTATCTGATCCACGCACAGGAAAAGCGGATGAAATGAGGAGGAAGCAGATATGATTTACAGGGATTTTCAGGGCATGAAGCTGTCGGCGCTGGGCTTTGGCGCGATGCGCCTGCCGGTGATCGACGGAGACGACGGACGGATCGACGAGGCTGCCGCGCTGCGCATGGTGGACACGGCCATGAAGAGCGGCGTCAACTACTACGACACGGCCTGGGGCTATCACGGTGAGAACTCTGAGCTTGTGATGGGCAAGGCTCTGGCCCGCTATCCCAGGGACAGCTTCTACGTGGCCACCAAGTTCCCCGGCTACGACGCCGCCAATTGGGGCAAGGTGGAGGAGATTTTTGAGCGTCAGCTGGAAAAGCTGGGCGTGGATCACTTTGACTTCTACCTGTTCCACAACGTGTGCGAGATGAACATCGACGCCTATCTGGACGACGGGAAGTACGGCATCTACAGCTATCTGATTAAGCAGAAGCGCAACGGCCGCATCAGGCATCTGGGTTTCTCCTGTCACGGGGCCATGCCGGTGCTGAAGCGCTTTCTGGACGCCTATGGCAAGGACATGGAATTCTGTCAGCTGCAATTGAACTATCTGGACTGGACCTTCCAGGGCGGCAGAGACAAGGTGGCGCTACTGGATCAATGGAACATCCCGGTGTGGGTCATGGAGCCCCTGCGCGGCGGCAGGCTGGCCCATCTTGCCCCGCAGTACGAAGCCGAGCTGAAGGCCCTGCGCCCCGACGAGGATATCCCAGTCTGGGCGTTCCGGTTCCTGCAGAGCATCCCCTCCGTGACCATGATCCTCTCCGGCATGTCCAACGAAGAACAGCTGGAAAAGAACCTTGCCACCTTCGCGGACGACAGGAAACTGACCGATGCCGAGATGAAGGCGCTGATGGGCGTCGCCGACAGGATGCTGTCCGTGGGCACGGTGCCGTGTACGGCCTGCCACTATTGCGTCAGCCACTGTCCTCAGGGGCTGGACATCCCCCACCTGATCGCGCTGTACAACGAACACGCCTACACCGGCGGCGGCTTCATCGCGCCCATGGCCTTGAGCGCCCTGCCGGAGGACAAGCGCCCGCAGGCGTGCCTCGCCTGCCGCAGCTGTGAGCAGGTCTGCCCGCAGCAAATCAAAATCTCCGAGGTGATGGCTGATTTCTCGGCGAAGCTGGGCTGATTAGAACTCGTGGAGGGATTCCGGTAATAATGACCATTGAAGAAGTGCTGAAATACTTGAATGCCGACAGGGTCGCGGACATGACCCCGGAGATGCACGCCTGTTCGCTTCAGCAGAGCCAGAATGCCATCCGCCAGACCATGGAGCTGAACACGTAGTACCATACCCCGGAAGAGATCGTCGTAATCATGTCCGAACTGACCGGGGAGGCTGTGGATACGAGCCTGACCCTGTTTCCGCCCTTCTACACCGATTTCGGCAGAATCATCCACCTGGGGAAGCATGTGTTCATCAATTCCTGCTGCAACTTCCAGGATCAGGGCGGCATCTATATCGGAGATCCATATACTTTTATGCTAACGGATAATGTGACTCAAAGGATTCGGGGGGTGTATGACTATGTATGGACAGACGACCAGGTATGAGGAACAGAACATAATCGTTGAGGAATTTATTCAACATGTCAATCCATATGAAAAGCAGGAGCCTCTAAGGATTGATCTGCGGTCATACGCTCGATACATTCAAGAGAATAA
>CACYZW010000135.1 GCA_902778995.1 uncultured Eubacteriales bacterium | reverse complement strand
TCTCTTTCACTGCCTTTTTTCGTCTCTTCGTATGCATTACTCGTATAATGAAGGGGCTGCCTCAAATTGACCTCTTCATGTCATTTTGAGACAGCCCCTGTCACCGAAGGTGACTGAAGAGGTGTTCCCCCCATGCCTCGTTCCTCTGTTGCAACAGACGATCTATGCGTTGCGGGGACACCTCTTCTGACCCGCTTCGCGGCCCACCTTCCCCTCAAGGGGAAGGCTTATAGATGCCGCGTCAACCTGCCAAATCTGAATTTCACCTTCCTCAATTATTCAGCGCCTTTTTCAAATACTGTCCGGTGAAGCTCTGCGCACATTCGGCGACCTCTTCCGGCGTGCCGGTGACGACCACGGTGCCGCCGCCGTCGCCGCCCTCGGGCCCGAGATCCACGATGTAGTCGGCGGTCTTGATGACGTCCAGGTTGTGCTCGATCACCACCACGGTGTTGCCCGCCTCGGCCAGCCGGTCCAGCACCTGGATCAGCCGCTGCACGTCGGCCACGTGCAGGCCGGTGGTGGGCTCGTCCAGCACGTAGATGGTGCGGCCCGTGGCCTGTCGTGAAAGCTCCGTGGCCAGCTTCACCCGCTGGGCCTCGCCGCCGGAGAGGGTGGTGGCGCTCTGGCCCAGCTTCACGTAGCCCAGCCCCACGTCCCGCATGGTTTCCAGCTTCCGGGCGATCTTCTGGATGGGGCGGAAGAAATCCAACGCCTCGTCCACGGTCATCTCCAGCACGTCGTAGATGCTCTTGCCCTTGTAGCGCACCTCCAGGGTCTCCCGGTTGTAGCGGCGGCCCTTGCAGACCTCGCAGGGCACGTATACGTCGGACAGAAAGTGCATCTCGATCTTGATGATGCCGTCGCCGGAGCAGGCCTCGCAGCGCCCGCCCTTCACGTTGAAGCTGAAACGGTTGGGCCGGTAGCCCCTGGCCTTGGCGTCCGGCGTGGCGGCGAATACGTCGCGGATGGTGTCGAACAGGCCGGTGTAGGTGGCGGGATTGGAGCGCGGGGTGCGCCCGATAGGGCTCTGGTCGATGGCGATGATCTTGTTGAGCTGATCCACGCCGTCGATGCCGTCGTGGGCGCCGGCCCTCTGGCGGGAGCGGTTCAGCGTCCTGGACAGGGATTTGTACAGGATTTCGTTCACCAGCGACGATTTGCCGCTGCCGGACACGCCGGTCACGCAGGTGATGACCCCCAGGGGGAGCTTTACATCGATGTTCTTCAGGTTGTTGGTTCGGGCCCCGCGAATGGTCAGCCAGCCCGAGGGCGCGCGGCGCGCTTCGGGAATGGGCACAAATTTCTTTCCCGACAGGTACTGACCGGTCAGGGAGGCGGGGTTCGCCATGATCGCCTCGGGCGGGCCCTCGGCCACGATCTCGCCGCCGTGGATGCCCGCGCCGGGGCCCACGTCCACGATCCAGTCGGCGTCCAGCATGGTCTCCTCGTCGTGCTCCACCACGATCAGCGTGTTCCCCAGGTCCCGCAGTCCCTTCAACGAGTTCAGCAGCCGCCGGTTGTCCCGCTGGTGCAGGCCGATGGAGGGCTCATCCAGGATGTACAGCACGCCCACAAGGCCGCTGCCGATCTGCGTCGCGAGGCGTATGCGCTGGGCCTCGCCGCCGGACAGCGTGCCCGCGTTGCGGGAAAGGCTGAGATAGCCCAGGCCGACGTCGTTCAAAAAGCCCAGGCGCGAGCGTATTTCCTTTAATATCTGGTGGGCGATGATCTGCTCCCGCTGAGTCAGCGTGATGCCGTCGAAGAACGCACGGCAATCCCGCACGGACAGGTCGGAGAGCTCGGCGATGTTCCTGTCCTTCACGGTCACCGCAAGGCTCTCCTTTTTCAGGCGCTTGCCCCCGCAGTCGGGGCAGGGAACCTGGCTCATGTAGCCCTCGTACAGCGATTTCATGGCGTCGGAATTGGTCTCCCGGTAGCGGCGCTCCAGATTGGGAATGATGCCCTCGAAGGGGGCGGAGAAGGTGCCGCCGCCGTCGCCCCGGGTGTAGTGGATCCTGACCTTCTCGCCGTTCGTGCCGTAGAGCAGTACGTTTACGGCGCGCTCGGAAAGGTCGCAAAAGGGCGTGTCCAGGGAGAAGCCGTATTGCGCCGAGAGGGCTTCGAGGTAGGTGTGGGCCATCGAATCAAATTCGCCGCTGTTCCAGCCTGTGACCTGTATGGCCCCCTGGTTCAGCGAAAGGCTTCGATCCGGGACGACGATGTCCGGGTCGATCTTCATCAATACGCCCAGGCCGGAGCAGGTGGGGCACGCGCCGTAGGGGTTGTTGAAGGAGAACATGCGGGGGGCCAGCTCGCCGATGGATACGCCGCAGTCCGGGCAGGCGTAATTCTGGGAGAACAGCATCTCCTCCCCGTCGATGACGGCGGCGATCACCAGGCCCTCGGCCAGCTTCATGGCGGTCTCCAGCGAGTCGGTCAGCCGCTGCTGGATGTCGGGCCGCACGATCAGGCGGTCGATCACCACCTCCACCGTGTGCTTTTTGTTCTTTTCCAGCTTCGGCGGGTCGGACAGCTCGCACAGCGCCCCGTCGATGCGGGCGCGGACGTAGCCCTGCTTGGTCATGTCCTCCATCAGCTTCACGAACTCGCCCTTGCGCCCCCGCACCACCGGGGCCAGTATCATCAGCTTGGTGCGCTCGGGCAGGGCCAGTATCTGGTCCACGATCTGGTCCACCGTCTGCTGCTGTATGGGCTTGCCGCACTTGGGGCAGTGGGGCACGCCGATGCGGGCGAACATCAGCCGCAGGTAGTCGTGGATCTCCGTCACCGTGCCCACGGTGGAGCGGGGGTTGCGGCTGGTGGTCTTCTGGTCGATGGAGATGGCGGGGGAGAGGCCCTCGATGTAGTCCACGTCCGGCTTCTCCATCTGCCCCAGGAACTGCCGCGCATAGGAGGACAGCGATTCCACATAGCGCCGCTGGCCCTCGGCGTAGATCGTGTCGAAGGCCAGAGAGCTCTTGCCGCTGCCGGACAGGCCGGTCATCACGATCAGCTTGTTCCGGGGGATGATGAGGTTCACGTTCTTCAGGTTGTGCTCCCGCGCACCCTTGATGATGATTTCGTTGATGTTCAAAGCTCGTACCTCGCTGTTATTCCGCGTAAGCGATGCCGTCGATCTGGAACAGCAGGCCGCCCTCGCCGCCCACGTGGGCGAACTCGGTCTGTATGGACTTTCGGACCGGGTATTTGCCGTGGAAGCGCTCCTTGATGACCTTCTCCATGACGGGGATGTTCCACACGTTCCGGAACAGGCAGTCCATCTGCACCACGTTTTCCAGCGTCAGGCCCACCATGGCCAGGCGCTTTTCCATCTCGTCGATGGCGCCGTTGACCTGGGCTTCAATGGGCTGTCCCACGTTGCCGGCGCAATAGTTGAGGAAGACCAGGTTCCCGGCCCTGATGACCCCGGAATGCGCCCACTCCTCGTTGACATCGTATCTTTCAATGGTGTTCATGCCTCTGCGTCCTCCTTCAGCGTCTCAACATAAAAGCTCACCGGCCGGAAGCCGTCGTTGCAGGAGATCATGGCGGATCTCGGATCCTTCATCCAGCCGTCATAGAGGTTTTCCCCGCCGTGGGCCAGCGTCATCACGAAGGGGGAGAGGGTCTCCCAGGCGCTGTCGCACATGCCCTCGGGTTTGGCCCAGCCGTTGCAGGTGAATGTTTGCCCCAATCGCATATCGCAGGCGTGCTCGATGGGGTTTTCATACTGCTGCATCAGATCGTCATAGCGGGCCATGCGCACGACGGTGATCCTGACCTTTTTCATGCTGCCTCCAATGGTCGGTCACAAGCCCAGCTCTGTATAGATCCTCTCTATGAAGGCGGACTTGTGTTCGATGTAGCCATCAATATCATGGGGATGGAGGGAAGCCCCCTCCTCCTTGACGCGACCGTATTCACGCGCCGCGTCGGGATGGGCGCGCAGGTAATCCCTGAATGCGATGTGCCGCTTCAGCTCCGGGGAATCCTGGGGACATACGTACAGGTGGTGCTTTTGCAGATGCGCCTTGTCGTCATAGTCAAAGGCCTCCCGCCCGGCGATGCCAAGATCGCCTTCGTGACGATAGCCGATGGACTGCAATGCCCGGACCACCGCGTCGAATTCGGAATAATCCCGGATGACGACGTCGATGTCGATGATCGGTTTAGCGGACAACCCTGGCACGGCGGTGCTGCCGACGTGCTCGATCGTAACGGCCCATTTCCCGAGGGCTTCCCGGAGCTCTGCTGCAATGGCCGAATAATCCTGTTCCCAGCTTTCGTCATAGGGCATGACGACGACTTGCCGCGTTTTCATTTTCACTGATCCTCACAAAGGCATTATCCCGGATTCCGATGGGTCATCTTTTCTCTTCTTCTGCGCTTCTGCCGCGACTGCTCCCCGCTGGCCATGACCTTTTCGCCCTTCAGGGCCAGCATCTGGTCGCGGAGCTTGGCGGCCTTTTCAAAGTCCAGGTTGTTGGCGGCCTGGAGCATCATCTCCTCCAGGCGCTCGATGGCCATGCGCTTCTCCTCCTCGTCCAGGCCCTGGGCGGCGTCCTCGTCGGGGGCGCGGGTGACCTCCATCAGCTCGCGGATGGCGGTGCGCACGGTCTGGGGCTCGATGCCGTGTTCCTCGTTGTATTTCTGCTGAATCTCCCGGCGGCGGTTGGTCTCGGTGATGGCGCTCTGCATGGAGTCGGTGATGGCGTCGGCGTACATGATGACCCGCCCGTCCACGTTCCGCGCCGCGCGGCCGATGGTCTGGATCAGGCTGGTCTCGCTGCGCAGGAAGCCCTCCTTGTCCGCGTCCAATATGCACACCAGGCTGACCTCCGGCATGTCCAGGCCCTCGCGGAGCAGGTTGATGCCCACCAGCACGTCGAATTCGCCGCTGCGCAGGCCGTGGATCAGCTTGATGCGCTCAAGGGTCTCGATGTCCGAGTGCAGGTATTCCACCCGAATGTCCATCTCCCGCAGGTACTGGGTCAGGCTCTCGGCCATGCGCTTGGTCAGCGTGGTGACCAGCACTCTGCCGCCCTGCTCCGTCACCGTGCGCAGCTCGCCCAGCAGGTCGTCCACCTGGCCGGTGGCGGGTCGCACGATGATCTCCGGGTCGATCAGGCCCGTGGGCCGTATGATCTGCTCCACCACCTGCTCGGCCCGCTCCATCTCGTAGGGGCCGGGCGTGGCGGAGACGTAGATGGTCTGGCCCGCCCGTTCCTCGAATTCATGGAACTTCAGGGGCCGGTTGTCGTAGGCGGCGGGCAGACGGAAGCCGTAGTCCACCAGCGTGCGCTTGCGGGCGAAGTCGCCGTTGTACATGGCGCGAATCTGGGGCACGGTCACGTGGGCCTCGTCGATGAAGATCAGAAAATCCTTGGGGAAGTAATCCATCAGCGTGAAGGGGGCGTCCCCGGGCCTGCGCCCGTCGAAGTAGCGGGAGTAGTTTTCGATGCCGCTGCAATAGCCGATCTCCCGCATCATCTCGATGTCGTAGTGCACGCGCTGCTCCAGCCGCTGGGCCTCCAGCAGGCGGTCGTTGTCCCGGAAGTCCTTCAGGCGCAGGGCAAGGTCCGCCTCGATCTGCTCGATGCAGCGGTCCAGCTTGTCCTTGCTGGTGGCGTAGTGGGACGCGGGGAAGATGAGCACGTGGTTCATCAGCCGCAGCACCTTGCCGGTGACGATGTCGATCTCGCTGATGCGCTCGATATCGTCCCCGAAGAACTCCACCCGCACGCCCCGCTTCTCCGAGGCGGCGGGGATGATCTCGATGACCTCGCCCCGCACCCGGAAGGTGCCGCGCTCGGGCTCGAAGTCGTTGCGGGTGAACTGTATGTCCACCAGCCGGCGGATCAGGTCGTCCCGGTCGATGGCCATGCCCTCCCGCAGCGAGATGGAAAGCCCCTCGTATTCCTCCGGGTCGCCCAGGCCGTAGATGCAGCTGACCGAGGCTACGATCACCACGTCCCGCCGCTCCGCCAGCCAGCTCGTGGCGCTGTGGCGCATGCGGTCGATCTCGTCGTTGACGGAGGAATCCTTTTCGATAAAGGTGTCCGTGGAGGGGATGTAGGCCTCCGGCTGGTAGTAGTCGTAATAGGACACGAAATAGCCCACGGCGTTCTCCGGGAAGAATTCCCGGAACTCCGCGGCGAGCTGGGCGGCCAGCGTCTTGTTGTGGGCGATGACCAGCGCGGGCCGGTTGGCGTTTTTGATGATGTTCGCCATCGTGAACGTCTTCCCCGAGCCGGTCACGCCCAGCAGCACCTGGTGCCGCATGCCCTTTTCAAGCCCCTCGGTCAGCTTTTGGATGGCCTGGGGCTGGTCGCCGGTGGGCGCGTAATCAGAATGGAGCTTGTACATGGACATGGTTGATTTCCTTTGCACGGTGAATTTTCCGCATACATTATACCACTTGCACCGCCCGTTGAAAACATGAATGGTGAAGTTTAAACTGCTGTTCGATAGTGGACTCTAAGGCAAGGAAAAGCAACACAGAAATGCAGGCAAATACACCGAAAATGCGCTTCAGGCATTTACTGTGAAACATAACTGCTGAGAGCACTGAAAAAGGGTATACCAATGCCCGGGAATACTATAGCAGTTATGAATCAGACGGGAGCAGGCGTAATG
>CACYZW010000134.1 GCA_902778995.1 uncultured Eubacteriales bacterium | reverse complement strand
CCCACCATCTATGCGGGAATGGCGGAATTGGCAGACGCGCTAGATTCAGGTTCTAGTGATCATTACGATTCGTGCAGGTTCAAGTCCTGTTTCCCGCACTGAAGCCCTGAAAACACTGAGTTTTCAGGGCTTTTCACTGTTTTGGTCCACCCCCTGAAAGTGCCTGGTGACTAGATTTTGACGACTAGATTTTTCGGCACTTTTTTGAGGAGGGAATTTAGATGGCAAGGATCAAAACGAAGCAGGTGCTCGACTGAAGAACCTGTCACCGCGAACCATCGAGTATTACACGGAAGACCTTCGCTACTTCCAGAAGATCACCGAAGTCACCTACCTGGACGAGATCACAGACAAGCTCTACGAGGATTTCATCCTCCACGAGATGGACAAGGGCAACAAGATGACCGCCGTGAATTGCAGGACCCGCGGGCTTCGCGTCTTCCTTCGCTTCTGCGCCAAGCGGGAGTACATGGAGCTCATCCACATCCCCGTGATGAAGTTGGACGAATCCTTCAAGGACCCCTATGTCGATATAGACGAAGACAAGTAAGCATTTGTAAACACATACAGTTGTTCATTTCCACCAATAATAATTCAATTTCGAATAACAACCACACCCGGCATCAACAAGCCGGGTGTGGTTGTTATTGATTGATTTGGTGCGGTATCCGTCCTGATCCAGCGTCAGCAGCAACTTCAGCGCCTTCTGAAGCAGCCAGAGAGCGACAGGTGGACCGAATGGAAGAATTGCGCGGCGGTCAACACATTCCTCGCCACTGGCATTCGCGCGAACACCCTTGTCTATATCCGCATTTGCGATGCAGACTTCGGGCATGACATCATCATCCTGAAGAAGTTGAAGAACCGGAAACAGCACATCATTGCAATCGCCCCTGTTCTCATTTTCCGTCTTCCGCCTCTTCATGCTCAGGCTGCACGCCCTCAATCTCCTTTGCGAACGAGACATGATCCTTCAATTCCTGAAAGCCCCTGTTCAAATAGAATCCATAGGCCGGGGCGTTTCTCTCCGTTTGCAGGAAGATATGGTGGATTCCCCGCTTCGCCAGGTATTGCTCGATCTCCACCATAAAGGATGTGCCGATGCCCCGTCCCTGCATCCGCCGGTCTATGCAGAATTCGTCGATACAGTACTCCGTCCCCGTGTACCAGTGCTTGATGATGCCCATGGACAGGCCCACCATCCGATCCCCGTCGAAGAACCCCAGGGCGAGGGAATTGCGCTGGCCGATCAGGTCGGTGATGTAAGCGTCCAGCTGCGCTGCGTCGCTCCAATCGTCGTTCCAGGGTTCGTTCGTGAACACATCGTAAAACAGCGCCGTGACGCGCGCCCGATCCGCCATGGTCAATACGCTCAGTTCCATAATTCCTCCGACATTCAGATCCGCGGTCCCGCCGTGTCGCCCGATTTGAAAATCTCCGCCGCATAAGGATGCCCGGTACGCAGGCCCATTCCGGGCCGGATTACATTGTTATAAGCGTCGCCGAGATTCCGAACGGCTGGTCAATCCGCCAGCCTCAGCTCCGCGCGCAGCCTAGCGTAGCGCGCCGCCTCGTGGGGCTTGACTGCCTTCGTCGGGTCGGACAGGCTGTGGTCGATCACGTCGGCGTCCTTCAAAATCTCGTCCATGGGGCCGTTTGTTTCGGCCTTGCTGTCGTGATGCCGGATGGCGGTGCAGATGACGTCCGTCTCCTCCGGCGATGTGACCGCCAGCTTATCCAGCAGCTTCCGGGCGTAATCCGCGCCGAGCTGGGCGTGGTCGTCGTAACTGCCGCTCTTGTAGGCGTACAGGTCGTGAAGCAGTCCCGCCATCGTCGCAAGCTCTGCATTCTCGCCGCGCACCTTCGCCAGCATCGCAGCGGCCAGCGCAACCCCATGCAGGTGGGAGACGGCCTTCAACCGCCTGTCCCCGTCCTCCAGCTTCTCCAGAACCTTGTTCACCTGTTTTTGCAGGTCCTTGATACGACTCATATTTTTCCCTCCGTTCCGGACAGGCACGAAGCCAGTCCTGCCGCACAGCGCGCGTGTCCCTCCTGCGTAAAGTGGACGCCGTCATAGGCGAGGGCAACATCCCATTCGCCCGCATCGGCAAACCGGACGCCAAGACGCGCGGCCAGGACCTTGTACTGACGCGCCAGCGCCTTGGATTCCTCCACAAGCCGGTCGTCCGGCACCCACGCGCCGCGCTTCATGGGCGGCGGACTGACCAGCAGGATCCGGGGCACGTTACAGCGGCTCAGGAACGTCTCCATCCGCGTGGCTGTTTCTGCGGCTGTCGCGCCGTTCAGCAAATCATTGGTCCCGAGCATGACGATGGACACGTCCGCGCTTTGCCGCTCCGCATCCCTGAGGAACTGGTTGAATTCATATGCCCGCCCGGGGATCATCCGCCCGTTCTTCCCCTCGTTGACGACCTGAAAACCGGTTTTCTCCGCCAGCAGCTCCGGCCAGGGCGCATCATATCGCCCGCCGAAGAAACCGCAGGGATCATAACCATAGGTGTTGGAATCTCCGAAGCACCACAGCTTCATCGCGTGCCCTCCTGTTCCGCACTGCACCATAACAGGCAGATATTCAGACTGAAATTCCGGGTAGTCATCGGGATCATCCCGTCAAAGAATCGTTTCCTGATTGGATGCGCGGTTTTTACGGTTCCATTCGGTCTGCGGCTGTCAATGTGCGTATCACACGACAGGGGTTGCCTACAGCCAGACTATGGGGTGGAATATCCCTCGTGACGACGCTGCCCGCGCCGATCACGCTGCCCTCCCCAATGGTTACACCGCCACAGACCACCACATTGGAGGCCAGCCAGCAATTGTCCTCAATGGTGATGGGCTTGGCGTATTCCAGGTTATAGCAGCGCCCATCTTCATCCTGACGGACGTTGCGCTCCTCCGGCAGCAGCGGGTGCATAGGCGTGGCCAGGGTCACGTTGGGGCCGATCAGCACGTTATCGCCGATGTGCACAGGGCACACATCCAGACATGTGAAGTTGAAATTCGCGCTGCTGAACTTGCCGAAGGTGGTATTGCAGCCGTAATCGAAGTAGATCGGCGCCTGCAAAGAAGGCAGATTCGGGGTGCTGCACAGCAACTCCTTCAGTATGGCAGCCCTCTTTTCGGGCTCATCCTCATCAATCTGGTTATATCGCCTGGCAAGCTTTCGCGCTTTCACCAATAGCGCACTCAATTCCCGATCGGTAGGATCGTAAAGCATTCCTGCAAGCATTTTTTCCCTTTCAGTCATACCCGTTTCTCCTCAAAATATCGATTTACATGTACTGTACGCATGCCGTATCTCCTTCAAAGTATACCACAATTCCTGCTGTCTGCCCAGCCCCCAATTTGGCACCGGCATCCGATGCTGTTTAATCCCGTGTTTGGAAGCGAAGGGCTGAATTGCCGCTTGTTATTTTATGGATAATATGATATAATAACACAAAATACTCAAATGGCTTTGTGTAAATATAAATTTCATTTTCCGTATTTTGAAACATGAGCACAGGACATGTCCAGCAAAGGGGTGCAGCGGATGTATACTTTTCCGAAAGAGATGAGGGAGGCGCTTGAGCGCTGCGAAGCGTCTTTCGTCTACTATCAGAAGATAGGGGATAAGGCCGTTCCCGTCCTTGCGTCGGATGGCTTTTGCCGAAGAACCGGGATGCCGAGGGCGCATGTCCTGGAATGGCTGCAAAGGGGCCTGTTCGAGCGGTTGTGCCCCGATGATGTGGGCATCGTTTCACAGGTGAGCGACGAGTTCCTGAGGCACGAGGGGCCCTATGATGTGGTGTTCCGGTGCAGGCTCTCCGCGATTGAAAGGGGAAAGTATACCCTGATTCACGGGCTGGGCAGCTGGCAGACCATGCCGGATGGGACTGAGCTCGCCGTGATTGCCTACGCAAATCTGTCCGACATGATACAGACCATCCAGGAAAAGACCCAGGCATACGGCTTGCTCCAGAAAGACCGCTTCTACAGGGATATTCTGACCGATTTGCCCAATACCAATTATCTGCACGAGTTTGGCGGTGAGAAGGCGGCGCAGATCCGCTCCGCCGGTCGGACGCCGATGCTGGTCTATTCCGATGTGGAATCCATGCAGTCCTATAACAACCAGTATGGCGTTGATGAGGGCGACGCCCTGCTGCGGCTGGTCGCGGCGTCGCTGAAGGCGGTTTTCCCGACATCGCTGGTGACGCGCAGCGCGGACGACCACTTTATCATGCTCACGGATGTAGACGAGAAAGAGGCGCTTGAAAGTCGGCTGGATCAGGTCAACGAGCGAATAAAGCACCTTGCGAAGGGGAACACCGGCGGGATACGTTCCGGGGTCTGCCCGGTTGAGATGAACGGCTCCGAAGACAACGTTGGCAGCGCCATCGACCACGCCAAGCACGCGCTGAAGCGGATCAATACCAATCTGAACCAGAAGGTGTGTTTCTTTTCCATGCAGATGGATGAGGAATACTGGCGGAGCCGCTACATCGTGGAGAACATTGACCGGGCGATAGAGAGCGGCTGGATAAAAGTGTATTATCATGCCCTGTACCGCGTTGAGAGCCAGAAGGTCGCGGCGTTTGAAGCCCTCGCCCGCTGGGTCGATCCGGTGCGGGGAATCATATCACCGGCGGAATTCATTCCGACCCTGCAGAAATATCACCTGCTGTACAAGCTGGATCTGTGCATGTTCGAGCAGGTGTGCCGGGACGTTCAGGTCAGGAACGATAACGGCTTGCCGCTGATTCCGGTTTCGGTCAACTTTTCCAGACAGGATTTCGATCACACGGATGTCGTGGGCCGGATGAACGAGATTTATGAGAAGAGCGGCGCCGATCAGTACGTAGACAGGAGCTATTTCATCGTAGAGGTCACCGAGCAGGAGGTGGCCGCCGATCCGGAGAGCTGTCAGCTTCAGCTCCGCAGGATCAGGGAGAACGGGTTTGGCATATGGCTGGACGACTTTGGAAGCGGATACTCCTCCTTCAACATGTTCAGCAAATTTCGCTTCGAGCTCATCAAATATGACATGGAGATGATCCGGCACCTGGATGATAACGACGGCGCGAACCGCCTGGTCCTGAAGGATCTGGTACACCTGGCCAAGGCGCTGAAACTTCACACCCTTATCGAGGGCGTGGAAACGAAGGCGCAGCTGGACTTCGCAAGGGAAATCGGCTGTGAGTTCGTACAGGGATTCTATTATCAAAAGCCGGAATCCCTGGATGAAGTCCTGTTCCGCATTCGCAGCGGGGATGCCGTCCGGCCGTGCGAAACGCCGGAGGAAAGGGAAGCAATGAACCGCAAATGGCTTAACACGGAAAGCTGAGGCTGCCACCTCCGCCCGGAGGAAGGCGGATTGAACTGATTACGCATCAAAAAGGCCCCCTCGTCGAGGGAGCCTTTTTGAGTGGTAACGTGCCTGACAAGCGCCCGATTTGAGGACCGGATTGGGGGCGTTTACCAGGGGGGGGCGCTGAGCACCAAACCTCCGCAAAACCGCGCGAGAGAAGCGTTGCGATCATTCTGCCCATATGGGCGCCCATCCGGGAACGCAGCCGGTCACCGGTGGCGCCGTTCCCTTCCGGAGGTCAAATAGTAATTCTGCTTGAACGCATACATCCTTTCATCCGCCGCTTTGGTGAGGGAATCAATATCGGAATACGCTTCCGAAGAGGCGGCGCCGTAGGAGATGGAAATGCCCTGGATGATCCGTCCCTTCCACGCGGCGCAGAGCGCTTCCGTCTGCTTCAGGCAGTTCCGGGCATCCTCTTCCGTGCCGGTCGTGATGACGCTGAACTCGTCTCCGCCCAGACGATAGACGGTTCCGGCCCCCTCAAAGCCCTGACTGAGACATTCTGCGGCGCCACTGATCAGCTCGTCTCCGGCATCGTGGCCGTAGGTGTCGTTTGCCTCCTTCAATCCGTTGATATCCGCCATGACCACGGTGCAGGGCACGGGCAATTGCTTTGAAAACTGCGCAACCCTCTCGGAATAAGCCCGCCGGTTCTGAAGCCCGGTCATCTGGTCATAGTAGGCATACCTGGTCTGAAGTTCAGCCAACTGCATGGCGGATTCGGCAAAAACATAGCGTTCGAATCGGGTCCTGTTGATGAAATGCCCCATCAGGATTCCAACCGTTCCGAATATTAAGAAGAAGGTTACAGTCCATCGGAAAATATCAGGATCCATGCGGTGAGAGCCGACAATCACCAGCGCCAAAAAATCAATCAAAATCAGCACGATCGTTGACAGCGTATCCGTGACGAAACTGACCGGGACAATAAGCAAAGTGCAGAAGATGACGGCAGATCGAAGATGGGGCTTCAGCACCGTGATGCCAAGGCCTGCACCAAGAAGCGCTATATTCAGCGCCGTCGCGACTGCCGGTACAAGGTGCAGATGCTTTGGGCAGACATAGAGTGCAAGCAACAGCGAGACGCCGCAAATAACAAGCACAATGATATAGACAGGGAGACAATCGGTGTACTCCGATTCAATCCGGGACATGAACAAACTGAAGGACCAGAATATGAGCTGGATGGACGCCCAGAAAATCGCGGCCTTTCGGTTGTCCTCCTGGATGTCCTTCCTGACCTTTTCATTGCTCTTCTGGAAGACGCCGGCAAACAGCAGTTCTCTTTTTATCTTTGAAAGCATTTTATTCCTTCCTCAGCCATTGCATATATCTCATTATACCACAAAACCTGTCCCTTCGCATAGCCCAAAAGGAGCGGTAGCGCCGACAGGCTTCGATATTTGCAGTTAAAAAATACATCTCGTTTGTGTTGTACACGATTATGCGGTATATTTCCATAAGCGGTTGCCTTTGGAGTCGCATTCTGTTATAATTATGCAAATTCGGAAAGATGCACTTTCGGCGTCTTTGCCTGCATTTCTGTGTTGATTTCCCTTGACTTAGCCCTGCTAAGCCTGCGGAAAATCGCCTTGAACTGCAGACAAATCCACTCGAAATTGCACATGCCTCATTTTAGAAACACACTCTAATCCAAATAGGGAAGCATGCGGGCGTTTCCTTAAGCGAACAGTGCCTTGAAAATAAAGGTCGGGGGCCGGATCAGAGGCGTCATACAGATGCTTGAAACGGCAGGCCCTGACCGGATGATCGAAGCAGAGCGGCCCGAGATCCATTAAGGAGGACTGAAAGCATGGCGGCGACTGGCAGCACGTTTTTCTTTCCCTGGGAAGTCAGCCTGATGGAATGGCTTCAGACACACATCAATGGCGTTGGGATTGGGATGCTCTCCTTCTTCTCCATGTTCGGGGAGGAGCTGCTGCTGGTCCTGATCCTGGGCTTTGTGTATTGGAGCTACGACAAGCGGCTGGGCAGGACAATGGGGCTGAGCGCCATCATGGGCCTGACCTGGAACACCATGGCGAAGAATGTCGCCCTGCGACGCAGGCCGTATTTCGACCACGAGGGCATAAAGATACTGCGCGTCGTGGAGCCGGAGGCGGATATCTATGACATCGCCGCCCAAGGCTATTCATTTCCCAGCACCCATTCCACCAACGCAGTGACGGTGGTCGCCTCGCTGGCGATCAACCTGCGAAAGCGATGGGTGACGGCGATTGCAATCATCATACCGGCGCTCACCGGCATTTCCCGGATTGTGGTGGGCGCGCATTACCCCACGGATGTGCTGGCGGGCTGGCTTCTGGGCGCGATCAGCGTATTGATTGTACACCAGCTGCAAAAGCGGATAAACAACACGCTTGCACTGTATGGCATCCTGCTGGTGACCGCCATTCCGGGATTCTTCTTCTGCAAGAGCGAAGATTACTTCACATCCATGGGATTGCTGATCGGATTCATGGGGGGCACGCTCCTGGAGGAGCGATGGGTGCGCTTTGAGAATACGCGCAAGCCGATTTGGATGGTCGCCCGCATGCTGGGCGGGCTGGCCGTTTATTTTGTGCTGAACTCTGCACTCAAGCTGCCCTTTCCAAAGGAATTCCTGTCCAGCGGCAGCACCGCCTCCCTGCTGGTGCGCTGTGTGCGGTATGCCATAGTCGCTTTTGTGGATTTCGGCGTTTATCCCATGCTGTTCAGGCTGGAAAGACGCGCAGACAAGCTATGAAGATGCCGTACCATGCGCATGTTTGGCCCATTGACGGCTGAATTTCATCCGCCTGCCGCCTGCAAAACCCTTGATTGCCAATACAGGCAGCCCGCGATTTTTTTACAGTACGCATCTCTCATTGCTCTTCACCTATTCTGATGCGCATTTTGTCCATGCAGTCCGCGAGGGTGGTCTGCCTGAGCTGTCGCTCCGCCTTCTCCTCGATCCCGCGGAAGGTTTCCGCCAGCACCGGCCGGATATGCCGTCCGACGACGCATGCATCGTTGGGGTTCTGGTGCAGGTCAAAGACGTGAACCTCGTCCGATTCGTTGATGGCCTGGTAAATCGAACAAAGGGAAAGCGCCTCCGGCGGAACCAGCAGCGAAAAGCCGTGGATTCCCTGGCGGCTGTCGAGGATGCCCTTCTTCTTCAAAAGGCCCGTCACCTTGCGGATGTAGCTTGGGTTGCTGCCGACGCTGTTCGCAATCGTCTCTGATGTGAGGGGCTGCGCCGACCCCGCGATCATAATCAGTATGTGAATGGCGGATGAAAACCTCGTGTCCATCATGCCCTCCCGAAGGTGACGATATAGTGCGTATTCTCCGGCGTCGGGATGTCCGGATCCGAGAAGCTGTAGGCGCCTTTGACGCCCTCTTCCTCCAGAGCCATGTCGAAGTGCGCCAGCGCGATGCCCACATCCACCTTCTGGATGTCTCCCAGCGGGCTGTCCTTCATGCTCTTGGTTTCATAAAAATGAACGCTGCCGCCGTCCACCACCGCGCGCCAGGGCTGGCCGTTGGCAGCGGAAGGCGCCCATCGCGCCATCTCCAGAGCCTTCGCAAAGGGATTCGTCCTCGAAAGAGGCCGATCGAAGCCGCCCTCGAAGAAGAGATGTTCAAACGGTTTGCGGTCGTCCGCCTTCAGCCCCTTGCGCATCAGGCTTTCCCGAATCGACTTCTTCTCCGCGGGATATCCGACGGGGCTCGCCACGGGCATGACCTCACCGTCCTTCACATCCATCGCCTTTTCGAAGGCAGCGCGGCTCAGCGACGCGGCCAGCATCACCGTTCCAATCCCACGGGACAGGGCATACAGGCAGGCCTTCTCAAAGCTGTAGCCATAGGCGATTTCAAAATGCGGGACCCTTTCGACCTTTGCCGCAAGGTAGGACTCCGCGCCGACGATCACGGGGCTGGACAACCCGTATGCCTTCGCGTCGAGCAGCCGAAAGCAGATCGGAACGGAAAAGGGGTTTGTCAGGGAAGCCACATAGGCCTCCAGCGCGGAGCGGTCCTCCGCAGTGAGCGCCTTGCCGTCAAAGGTGCGTACACTCCTTCTTTGCCGAATGAGATCAGTGACCATCGCTCTCTTCCTTTCGTAATTGTATTTTCGCAGCTTTAGTGGACCCTAAGGCAAGAAAAAGCAACACAGAAATGCAGTCAAAGGCGCCGAAAATGCACTTCAGGCATTTTAGAAACACACTCTAGATACAAATACATTATAGGGCCTTTGGGTGCCCATGTCAATGGCAAAAGCGCGGCGCTTTAGCTGCTTTTTCCGTAAGAATTCCATATGGACAGTAGAGAAATGTTATGGTAAAATGAAGGAAAGCAAGTCCTGCGGCGCCCCGGTGACGTCGCTGGCCATCGCGGCGCTGCCGCCATACTGTGCAGCAATGGGCCTGCAGCGAGGAGACGCACTCCAGCCCGTGCGTTGGGAAACCTCGGCAACGATGAAGAAAACACATTGTCGGCGATGTGAAGGGGGATCCTTATGGAAAGGAAAGACAGGGAAATGGACAGGCATATTATCGAAGAACAGGCCGCGACGATCCGCCTTCTTACCGATCTGACTGACGCCGGCAGCTGGATCATCAACTTTGCGCCGGACGGCTCGTTGACGTCTGTACAATGGGGCAACGGCTTTCGCAGACTGATGGGCTACAGCGACCAGAGCGATTTTCCAAATCAATTTGAATCGTTCGCGCGCGGCATTCACCCGGAAGACAGGGATGCCTTTATCGGGGATATGACCGCGAAGGTTTACGATGGAAAAACCACGCGCACAACGGGCAATGATTTCCGCTTTTACAGAAAGGACGGCTCGGTCCGATGGTTTCGCAGCAGGGGCCTGATATCCCGGGATTCCGAGGGCAGGCCGATGCAGTACCGGGGCGTGACGATCGACATAACCCAGGAGAAGGAACGCGATACGCTGTATGTCGCGATACAAAACGAAGCGGCGTCCCTCGACACGATTCATGCGATGCTTGGATCGGGCAAATGGACGATGGATTTTGATGAAGCAGGCGTGATGGTCCGGGTGAACTGGAGCGACGAATTTCGAAGCATGCTCGGGTATCGTGGCAAGGATGACTTTCCGGATGTGCTGGAATCCTGGTCCGACCTGCTGCATCCCGACGACAAGGCGCACGTGCTGAAGGCGTTTCGCGAGACGATTTCCGACTATACCGGCCAGAGCACTTACGATGTGGAGTATCGGCTGCGGACGAAAAACAGGGAGTATCGCTGGTATCGGGCTGTGGGCAAACCCACGCGCCGCCCGGACGGTTCGCCCATTACCTACGTGGGCGTGTTCATAGACATCACCGAGCAGAAAGAGATGATGCGGGAACTGGCGCAGCAGAGGGAATCGCTGAGTATTGCGCTGGAGGAGGCCAATCAGGCCAACAAGGCAAAGACGGCCTTCCTGTCCAATATGAGCCATGAGATCCGCACGCCGATGAATGCGATCATCGGGCTGGACCGGATCGTGTTGAACGATCCCGGCATATCTGATACGACGCGGGAGTATGTGGAGAAGATCGGGCTATCGGCCCAGCACCTGCTGAGCATAATCAACGATATCCTTGACATGAGCCGCATCGAATCCGGGCGCATGACCGTGAAGAATGAAGAATTCTCCTTCGCCAGGCTTCTGGCCCAGGTCAATACCATTATAAGCGACCAGTGCGGGGACAAGGGCATCGGGTATGAATGCTGCGTGAAAGGCGCAGTCCAGGATTATTATATCGGCGACGACATGAAGCTGCGGCAGGTTATGATCAATATCCTCGGGAACGCAGTCAAGTTCACGCCCCCGGGCGGCAGCGTCAAGTTTGATGTGGAAACCATCGCGCGATTCAATGGAAGATCCACGCTGCGCTTTATCATCAGCGATACAGGCATTGGAATGAGTCAGGATTTTCTGCCCAGGCTGTTCGACGCGTTCAGCCAGGAGGATTCATCCAGCACAAGCCGCTTTGGCAGCACCGGCCTGGGCATGGCCATTACAAAGAGCTATATCGACCTGATGAACGGGACGATTTCGGTGGAGAGTGAAAAGCAAAAGGGAACGACCTTTACGGTCACGGTCACGCTGATCGACTGCGAACGCAAAAGCCTTACGGAAGAAGAGAACGATCTGCGCCTCCACGAGCTGTGCGTATTGGTGATCGACGACGATCCGATCGCCTGCGAGCATGCCCAGCTTGTGCTTGGACAGGTGGGCGTGAACTGTGAAAAGGCGCTGTCCGGGGCAGAAGGGCTGCAGATGGCGAAACTCCGCCATGCCAGGCGGGAGCCCTATAACCTGATCCTGGTGGACTGGCGCATGCCTGACATGGACGGCATAGAGACGACCCGGCAGATTCGGGCGGCCGTGGGCAACGAAACGCCGGTGATCATACTGACCTCGTATAATTGGGATGAGATTGCGGATGAGGCGAAGGCGGCCGGCGTTGACACATTTGTGGCAAAGCCGCTCTTTGCCGGTACGGTGCTGGACGAGTTCAGGGAGGCTTTCAAGAAGAAGAACGCGCAGCGCGTACACAAGAAGGTGGATCTCAAGGGCCGCAGGGTGCTTCTGGCGGAGGACGTCACAGTAAACGCAGAAATCATGATCATGGTGCTCTCCATGCGGGAGATACAGGTGGATCACGCGGAAAACGGGCGCATTGCCGTTGAAAAGTTTGAGGGACACGAAGAGGGCTATTATGACGCCATCCTGATGGATATGCGGATGCCCGAAATGGACGGACTGGAGGCGACCCGGAAGATCCGGGCCATGAACAGGGCCGATGCAAAGCGCATTCCGATCGTGGCGCTGACGGCAAACGCCTTTGACGAGGATGTTCAGCGCAGCATGCAGGCAGGTCTGAATGCGCACCTGAGCAAGCCGGTGGAACCGGAGGTATTGTTCGAAACGCTGGAAGGGCTTATGAGCAATTAAGGAAATACCGCGCAATGCTCATGGCGTTACTGCACGACTCGATTACGCGGTATTTCCTTAAACCGTGCCGCCTTACCGCTGTGTATGAAACAACCGGAGGGCTTCTATCAGTTCATCCTCTGGCGACAATTCCCTGTCGTCAACATAGGTGGCGCGGCCGTCCCTGTACACCTTCCCGGCAAGCGCCCTGTGGTAGGCGCGCAGATACTGACCGAGGAAGCACGCCTGCTGCCTGACAAAGGAGCGGTAGTCGAACCCGGTGCCCGGGGCGGATAAGTCCAGAACCTTCGCGACCTGGACATACTCATCCCGGTCGTGCTTTCCGATGAAGGTGACGACGCTGTCGAGCACGCCGTCCTTGAAGGACTGTATGTTCATGAGATCAAGGGGCGCGCCGTCGGTGTCGGTGATGGCGTAGAGGATCGCCTTCTTTTCGTGGGAGCCGTATGGTTTCATTTTCCTTTAACACCTCGTCGTCGTAGAATTTGGCCAGGCTGTCCACAGCCCCTCGTTCATGCGGCGGGCCGGGAGCAAGCCGGGACGCCGCCGTGAGGCGCCCACCAGGGATGGGTCACGCTTTTACGAAGGCTTGCTGGCGGCAAGTCAAGAAATCAGCAGGCAGCAGGCGGCTGAAATTCAGCCGTTAATGCGCCATGAGCATTGTGCGGTATTTCCTTAAGGGAACCAGTCAAATTATACCATCGCAAAGGGCCAAAGGATAGAGTTTATTTAAAGTTAACAGAATGGACGATGGGACGGATTCCTGTGTTTTGTCATTGTCACTGCGCCCAGGGTGTCGCAGCCGGAGGAATCGGATGGTTTCGGACGCAGACGGCGTTCGGACTGCAGCGCGCGTTTCTGAGTGGGCATCCCGCAGGCGGGTACGCCATCAATGAAAGCGGCGCGCGATGTTGCAGTTCTGGCTGGTCGGTGGTATACTCTGGATATAGTGACCGGAGTTTGATTTATGGCAACATTTCTATGTCTTCGGGGAGGAGAAGCCCATGGAAGCAAAACAGAATGTGATCTGTCCGTTCTGCGGGAAGGATATCACACCGGATTCTCATTATTGCCTGTTCTGCGGGAAGGATTTATCCGATCAGGGAGAGCTGAAGCAAGCGGATACGTTCCTTGATCCGGAAGTGACGTTGGGTATATGCTTCGAATGTGGGGCGATTATTCTGCCCTATTCGAGATTCTGCAGCGAATGCGGAACATATCTGCTGAAACGGCCAAAGCCCAGGCTGACAGACGTGGGGCCGCTACCGTCGCTGGACAATGTGATACCACTGCCGATTGAAAAAATCGTCATTCCGGATGATGAAGACGATAGCCTTCGACTTCAGCAGCGCATGCTGGAAGTGATATATGTTCATCGACACGGTTTCACGGTTGGAAGTGAGGGCGCGGACAGGCTGTTTCCGTTTGGATGGTTCGATGTTCACGGCATAAAGCATATCAAGGCCCTGGCCGAGGCGATCGACAAGGGTATACTGATCCGGGAAACTGATACGTGGAATATGGAAATGATAGAAGGTGCGCGATAATTGGCTTCCGGCCAGGGCCAACATTCAGACAGCCGTCCCCGGGGAAACAGTGGCCGGACAGGATGCTGCGGTTCGACCTTCCCGGACCGTGTAGAGGCATGATGGCACAGTTCATATGCAGGGGATGTGGATCTCTGGGTCAGGGCATAGCGGGTATTCCCGAATTCAGCCTGTTTGAACTGAACTGGTCATAGGGGCAGGAACGACATGCAAGGGCCTTTTACTGAACCGGGCGCAGACGCGGTTGCGGATTGGCGGCCGGTGTGGCAAAATATGGGAGGTAAAAATGAAACGATACGGGAGAATGAACATGAAAAAGACCGCATGGCTGCTCGCAATGGCGATGTGTCTTCTGGTCGCGATGTCCGCGATGGCTTGCGCGGAAGCGGCGCTGCTGAGTGACGCTTCGTTTACCTGTGAAGCGTTGCCTCTGGAACGGGCCGGCATATCTCTGCATCTTGATCGGACGATTATCGAGGGAACAGCGCCTGACAGGAATATACTGCTGATCCACGGGGTCACCTATTCCACCCATGAGTTCGACATCTACTATGAGGATTACAGCCTTGTACGCGCCCTTGCGCGGGAGGGCTATGCCGTCTGGCGGCTGGACATCGCCGGCTATGGCCAGTCGGGAGCGGTTGAGGACGGCTTCCTGCCGGATTCGGATTACGCCGCCGAAGACATCAACGCCGCCGTGAACAGGATATGTGAGTTTGCCGGGCAGGACAGGATCGACCTCCTCGGCTGGAGCTGGGGCACCGTGACGACCAGCCGGTGCGTCGCCAAATACCCGGAGCATATCGGCAGGCTCGTGCTCTACGCGCCGATCCTGAGCGGCATCGGCGCGCATGAGGTCGCTGAGCCCTTCCACCACAATACATGGGAGCATGCGGCCGACGACTTCCAGCGCACGGAAACCGGCGCATTCAATTATGATACGGTGGACCCGATCGTCATCGAAATGCTCTGCTCCGGCGCATGGCATTACGACCGGGAATCGAGTCCCAACGGCGGGCGGCGCGACATTTGTGTGGACGAATCCCGGCAGCTGATCGATTTGGAGAAGATCACCGTGCCCACGCTGGTCATCTGCGGGGACCAGGACCCATACCTGAATTACGACCTGGTGTACGCCGCCCTGGCGCATCTGCCGGAGGGCTCTGCGCTTGAGGTGATAGAGGGCGCGTCCCACGTCGCCTTTATCGAGAAGCCCTTCCATAAGGATTTTCAGGAAAGGCTGATCGGCTTCCTGGATGGGACGGAGGCTGACGCCGCGGATATACTGCTTCCTGCGGCGTAGGGACAAAAGGCGTTTTGTCGTATCTGTTCGACCGTGCAGATTTGGCTTTCCATTCCCGCCGCGCATGGTGCAGATCGACGGCATTACAATGAGGCGGCCCTGCCCATGCGCGGTCATGGCTGAGCCGTGAAATCCAGCTTTATTGCATCGCCTTCGGACGACGCTGCCTGGATCATCCATATGGGTGGAAACATCGGCTGTCCGGGAAATGCCACGCCCGCCGCGGCAGGTTCATTTCACGCCCGCCATCCGTGAACGCCTGGCGGCAGGAAACCAGATCCGATCACAAGGCTGGTCCCGGAAAACAGGCGGATTTTTAACGCAGAGGGGTCGGATTATGCATGGGATGCCGTCGTCCCGTCCGTGTTCCTGAAGCCCGGGCTTATGGTTAAGGAAACACCGCACAATGCCCATGGTGTTACTGCACGACTCGATTGTGCGGTATGCCTGCTGCCTGCTGATTTCTTGACTTGCCGCCAGCAAGCCTGCGAAATCTGCAGTTTGCAATCGACTAAAATTCATCTCGTTACTGCACGACTCGATTGTGCGGTGTTTCCTTAAGGAAGTACCGCACAATCGAACAACGCGGCAGCGGGATGGATTTCAGCCCTGAGACAGGGAAAAGAAACACAGAAATCGGACTCGGAAATCGGTGATTTCCCAGTCCGATTCGCAAACTGGCACGGCGCAAATCATAGATTCGAGGCGCGGCACCGCGTTGGCTGTGCGCATCTGCTTGATGAGGATGCCCTGCTTCGCAGCCGGGCTGATGGCGGCGGCAAGGGCCGCGTCCGCTGAGGCCGGTCACAGCTCGACCGGCCTGTCGCGGTGGGGAATGGGGCCGTGAAACTCCCGGGGATCAGAGGCGTTCAGCGCATCGACCCAGGCGTTGAGCAGCGTTCGCAGCAATGCGGCCAGCTCGTCCTGCTGCGCGTCGCTCAGAGCGGCAAAGGGATCGTCCTCCGGCTGATCGTCGGCGTTGTGGATGGCGCTGCGTCCGGCTTCGGTGATGCGCAAAAGGTTGCCGCGTCGATCCTCAGCCTTCTCCCGCGCCAAATAGCCTTTGGCTTCCAGCTTGGACACCAGTTCGCTCAGCGATCCGGGCTGGATGCCCAGCATCTGTTGAAGCTCGCGCTGGGAGAGCGCATCCCGACCGGCCAGTATGGACAGGATCAATGTCTGGCTTCGGGCCGGTCCGCCCTGAGGACGGCGTTGGGCCATGCGTCCGGCCATGTCGATCAGCGCCATCAGGTCGCTCTCGTCGATGCGGCGCTTGAGAAATGCCGGATCAGGGCGGCGGGGCGGCATGCCTCCGGGACCAAAGCCTCCGGGACCGAAGCCGTGGCCGCCGTGGCCGCCATGGCCGCCGTGACCGCGGGGCATGCAGCGCAAATCGTCGCCGCAATCGTCGAAGCGCCGGGGCATGGTTTGTGGAACTGCGCCGCCGTGGCAGAAGCCGTTGCGGGGCATGCGCCCGGGAGCACCTTCGAAAGACTCGTAAAATCCGCCGCAACGGTGATGCTGGTCGGCGTGCGGTTCATACATGGAATCATACATCATTTTCAATTCACCTTCTTTTTTGTTTCGGTACCTAAATAATAATATTGACGGGTCAAAATGTCAAGGTGCCGAAACAATAATTTACATGAAAACAACAAAAGACATGGACAGCGGTGATTGGCTTTCCATGTCTTTGCAAAAACGGGAGGGGGTATTTTGAAACACGCCCTAAATCCATGAGTCAAACAGAGCCAACAGGTCTGCGTAGACCTCCAGATGGTTGGTGTGGTTCAGCAGCTCGTGGCGCATGCCGGGGTATAGCCGGGCTGTGACGTTCCTGTAGCCGTCGCGCCGCAGGCGCGCCACGGCGTCGTTGAAGCCCTTCTCGTCCGGCGCGCAGGGATCCTCGCTGCCGGAGAGAAAGTGGACGGGGAGGGCAGGGTGGGCGGCGGGGACCGACCGATAGGCGTCCCGCATGAGCGTCAACAGCGCCCTGTAGCCGTTCAGCGTAAAGGGAAAGCCGCACAGCGGGTCGGCGTCGTATCGCTGAACATTGTCCTGGTTGGTACTCAGCCATGCGTTGGGGCTGCCGGACTTGGGGTTGCCCCTGTTGAAGCTGCCGGTGGTCATCTTCACGAACAGCGGGCTGATGTAGCGCTCTCCCTTGAAAGCGGTCATCAGTCGGTTCAGCGTCAGGCCCGCGCCGGCGGCGGGATTGTATCCCGGGCTGCCGCATACCACCAGCCCGTCGATGTCGCCATCATAGCGCTGACGGTATACGCGCACGGCCAGCGACCCCATGCTGTGGCCGAACAGGAACAGCTTTCTGCCGGGAAACCGGCTGTGGAACCATCGTGTAAGCTGGTGTAGATCCAACACCAGGGCGCCCGCGCCTCCGGCGTAAAAGAAGCCCCGATTCCCTGGATCGCGCACGCTGGCGCCGTGCCCGCGATGATCGTTGATCAGCGCCGCGTAGCCGTGGTCAGCCAGGTATTCCATAAAGGGAAGATAGCGCTCCTTGTGCTCGGCCATGCCGTGGGCCAGCTGCACCAGCGCCTTCGGCTGGCCGGAATCGGGCGTGACAAGGCAGACGGACAGCGGCAGGCCGTCCGCTTCGGAGGGAATTGTGAGGTTTTCGATTCTCGACATAGCGCGCCTCCTCGTCCAAAGAGAACGATTGGCGGGGCATCCGTCGGATGTCCCCGACCCGTTTGCCGGTTGCGGAAAATCCCAACAAAAAGCGGCACGAAACGTTCGTGCCGCTTGAAAGCAAGTCATTATTCCTCGACGGGAGCCTCTTCGCTGGGAATGTCGGCGATGTCATATTCGCCCGAATCCAGCGCCTCGTCCTCCAGGACCTGGCGAATGGACAGGGAGATGCGCTTGGCTTCGGTGTTGACATCCAACACCTTCACGCGCACGATGTCGCCTTCCTTCACCTCGTCCTCGACCTTTGCGATGCGGGTCAGGGCGATCTGACTGATGTGCACCAGGCCGTCAAGGCCGGGCTCCAGCTCTACGAACGCGCCGAAGCTGGCGATGCGAACCACCTTGCCCTCGACCACGGAGCCCACGGGATACTTCTCGCCGGCAACGGTCCAGGGACGGGGCTGGGTCTCCCTGTAGGAAAGGGAGATGCGGTCGCGCTCGGGATCGATGTTCTTGATCTTGACGTCGATCTCCTGGCCTACGGAAACGACCTCGGAGGGGTGCTTGACGCGGCCCCAGCTCAGGTCGGTGACATGCACGAGGCCATCCACGCCGCCGATGTCCACGAAAGCGCCAAAGTCCGCCAGACGGCGCACGACGCCCTTCACCACGGAACCCACTTCCAGGGATTCCCAGATCTTCTTCTTCTTCTCGGCCTCTTCCTCCTTCAGCACGTCCTTGCGGCTGGCAACGATGCGCTTCTTGGCCTTGTCGATTTCGATGATCTTCAGCTTCATGGGCTGGCCCACGAACTCGTCGATCTTCTCGACATAGCGCAGGGACAGCTGGGAGGCGGGGATGAAGGTGCGGATGCCCGCCACGTCGGCCAGCAGGCCGCCCTTGACGGCTTCCTTGCCGACGCCTTCGACGAACTCGCCGGCCTCTGCCTTGGCGCAGATATCTTCCCACGCCTTGCGGTTGATGATGTTCTTCTGGGAAAGCACCACGTTGCCTTCGCCGTCGTTTACCTTGACGACCTCGACTTCGATTTCATCGCCTTCCTTGACATCGGTGGAAGAAAGCTCGGATTTCTTAACGATACCGTCAGACTTGTAGCCGATGATTGACTTTCTTCTCGATGTCGTTCATTCTTGCAACAACCTCCTTAATAATACAATCCGGCGTGGATGCACCGGCTGTAATCCCAACCGTATCGGACGGACTTACGGATATGCCGTCCAGCTCCGCCGCAGTTTCTATAAAATAGGTCCTGCGACAGAATTCAGTCGCCAGCCTGTACAGCTTGCGGCTGTTTGAGCTCTGCTTGCCGCCGATGACGATCATCACATCGGCCTGCCCGGCGAGCTCGGCGACCTCCTGCTGGCGGTCGCGGGTGGCGGTGCAGATGGTGGCGCGCACGTCAAGGCGCTCAATGCGCTGTGCAAGCATCGCGCACAGCGTCTCAAAGCGCTCCTGCACCATGGTGGTCTGGGCCACGACCCGGGCACAATCCAGCGGGGGCAGGGCCAGTATGTCCGCCTCCGACAACACAGCCCAGGCGGGGGCGTCGCTCCAGCCCAGTATGCCCTGTACCTCGGGGTGATCCCGTTCGCCGATCACGATCAGCGGCGTTCCGGCCTGCGAGGCTTCCCGCGCCATGTCGTGGATCCGCTGGACGAAGGGGCAGGTGGCGTCCACGATCTCGCAATCGCGGGCCTTCAGCGTGTCATAGGCCGCGCGCCCAATGCCGTGGGAGCGGATGACCACCCGCGAGCCCACCGGGATTTCATCGGGGCTGTCGGCGCTGCGCACGCCGATTTCTGCCAGCGAAGCGACGACCTGGGGATTGTGGATGATGGGCCCCAGGGTTATCGCCGGAGCCGATCGTTCGGCAGTTTCCACAGCCCTTCGCACACCAAAGCAGAAACCTGCATGTTTGGCCAGTACAACGCGCGTAATGGGTAACCGCCTCCGCCCATTTTCGATAAAATCCATATGCTTTGTCGAAGCACATGCACATAATAATGCTATTATGCTATCCGTATTATTTCGATTGCAATATGGGTTATTCCTGCAATTTTATATGAAATAACAAATTTTTTACAATAGGCCGATGATGTGCTGTCATATGCGAAATGTGCTGCCGCATTGCGGCGTTTCCTTAAGGAAATACCGCATAATGCTCATGGCGCATTAACGGCTGAATTTCAGCCACCTGCTGCCTGCAAAACCCTCGATTACGCAAGCAGGTAACCTTCGCCCTCGATTACGCAAGCAGGTAACCTTCGGTTTTTGCAGTTTGCATCTGACTAAAATTCATCCCGTTACTGCACGACTCGATTATGCGGTATTTCCTTAACAAAATATTTTAATGTTCCAATCTGGAGCACCGTATTGCAATCAAACAGGAAAGATTATAGAATAACATCAATAAATATCCTGGAAAGGGATGAGTGTAACATGAAGAAAAGATGGCTCAGTCTGGCAGTAGCGCTTCTGATGGTCTTTGCGTTGATAGCGCAGGACGTAACGCCGGTATTGGCGGAAGTCGAAGTCGAGATCGGCCAGGCAGGAGACGCGTTGAAGCTTGAAGGCAATCTCCCGATCGACGGGGACGAAGAAGGGCTCAGCTTCGGAGATGACTTCCCGGCGGATCAAATCGACGGCGGGTTGGCCGTCGAGCTGGGGGATTTGAGTTTGGATCTTGAC
>CACYZW010000133.1 GCA_902778995.1 uncultured Eubacteriales bacterium | reverse complement strand
CGGCTGAATTTCAGCCGCCTGCTGCCTGCTGATTTCTTGACTTGCCGCCAGCAAGCCTTCGAAATTTGCAGTTTGCAATCGACTAAAATTCATCTCGTTACTGCACCACTCGATTATGCGGTGTTTCCTTAAGTAAGCGCTGGTATGCACGATATAAGCGGGAAAGCGCCCGGCGCTCTCCCGCTTGTCATATGAATCATCAGCAACCTGGGAGGAATACGACCTTGAAACACGACAACGGACGGGGCAGCTTTTCCGGCAAGATGGGCTATGTGCTGGCGACGGCGGGCTCAGCGGTGGGCCTTGGCAACATATGGCGCTTTCCATATCTGGCGGCCAAGTATGGCGGCGGCGCTTTTTTGCTGGTGTACATACTGCTTGCGCTGACCTTCGGCTACGCGATGATCATGTCGGAGACGGCCATCGGCCGGATGACGGGCAAGAGTCCCGTCGGCGCCTTTGCCAGCTTCAGCAAACGCGGCTGGGTGCGTGCCGGCGGCTGGATCAACGCCATCATACCGATGCTGATCGTGCCCTATTATTCCGTCATCGGCGGCTGGGTGTGCCGCTACCTGTGGGGCTACATATCGGGCCAGGGCGACGCCATGGCGCTGGAGGGCACCTTTGAGGGCTTCCTGGGCAGCCCTGTGGCGACGATCGCCTTCTTCGCGGTCTTTGCGGCGATGACCATGGCGGTGATCTTCGGCGGCGTGCGCAACGGCATCGAGAAGGTCTCCCGGATCATGATGCCGATCCTGGCGGTGCTGACGCTGGTGGTGGTGGGCTTTTCCGTCACGCGCCCCGGCGCGCTGGCGGGGGTGCGCTACTTCCTGGTGCCCGATCTGCGGAACTTCTCGCTGATGACGGTGGTGTCGGCCCTGGGGCAGATGTTCTATTCGCTGTCCATCGCCATGGGCATACTCATTACCTTCGGCTCCTACACCGGCAGGGAAGTGGACATAGAGCAGACCACCGTGCAGGTTGAGATTTTCGACACGGCCATTGCCGTGTTGGCGGGGCTGATGGTGATTCCGGCGGTGTTCGCCTTCTCCGGCGGCAACGCGGCAGCCCTGGGGAAGGGTCCTTCGCTGATGTTCGTGACGCTGCCCAAGGTATTCGAGTCCATGGGCGGGGCCTGGATCGGCGTGCTGTTCTTCCTGCTGGTGCTGATGGCCGCGCTCACAAGCTCGGTCTCCCTGGCGGAGACGGCCTGCGCCACCTTCGAGGACGAGCTGGGCTGGAGCCGCCCGAAGGCCGCCGCGTTGGTGAGCGTCATACTTGCCGCGCTGGGGAGCCTTTCGTGCCTGGGCTTCAACGCCCTTTCCCACGTCGCGCCCATGGGCATGGACATACTCAGCTTCTTTGATTTCCTCACCAATTCGGTGATGATGCCCGTGGCGGCGGTGGCGACCATCGTCCTGGTGCTGAAGGTCATCGGCCTGGACAACATGGAGCGGGAGATCATGCGTTCCTCGGCCTTCCACCGCCGGGGCGTGTACCGCTTTGTGGTAAAATACCTGGCGCTGATCATGCTGGCGGTGATCCTGGTGAGTTCCGTGTGCGACGCCTTCGGGTGGATACACATCTGAGACAAAAAAAGGATTGTGCCTTCTCTGTTTCCGAGCGTTTTTTCGTCGGAGAACGTTGGAAGGCACAATCCTTTTTTTTGGGGCTTTGGCCTTTGTTACCTGGGCGATGGGGATATCGCTGTTTGCGCGATTGCCGCCGTCAGCCCTTTCCGCCGGTTTAGGCGGAAGTCGGCCCGATCAGCCCGCGCACAGGTTTTGCGTCGGGGAACCGCTCTGCCGGATGATTTCATCCAACAGCCAGCGGAGCGCCGCGATGGGAATGCCGTTGACCTCACGCACGCTGTCGATGTCATAGCGTCCGCTGGTAATCGTTTTGAAGGCGTCCGTATCCAGCAGCGCGCCTACCGTATGAATGCCCTTTCCGGCCAGTGAATTTACCACGCCGGTGGGAATGTCGGTAGTGCCGATGGCCTTCTGCCTGTCAAGAGACGGGCTGGACTGTACAATTGCGGCGATTTCAGACATTGACATAAAATCACTTCCTTTCCAATGGACTGTCTTAATTTATAGTCGCCGAGGCGAAGTATATTGATCGACAGCCTCCATTTTAACACACATTTAAATGAAAGTCAAGACCGCATTTACTGAAATCAGCAAAAAAATGTGACAAATCATTATCATTTACCCGACAGGCAAGCCCGGCAGGGGGGTATCGGAGGGGAGCGACCCCTCCGATACCTCCCTGCCAAGTTAGCTTGTTGGCTGAATGGCAGCGAAACCACAAAACGCCTGCATTTCTGCGTTGATTTCCCTTGACTTAGCCCCACTAAGCCTGCGGAAAATCGCCTTGAACTGCAGGCAAATCCACTCGAAACTGCATCTCCCTCATTTTAGAAACACACTCTAGAATTGCAAGGCAGGACTGAATGTGATAAAATGGAAGAAGATGTAAGGCCGGGAGGTTGGAACGATGCTGCCAATGATGGTGCCCATACAGAAGCACTTGAATCTGGATGAGGACGTGGGCCAATTTTCCATCTACACCCGTCTGGAGGGCTTTGTGACGGTGGCTGCGCTGGCCCGCATTCAGCCGGGTACAGGCGTTGCGAAGGTGGACGGCACGGCGCTGAGCCGGTGGGAGAGCGTGGATTTAAAGGGCGTCACGCTGCTGTTCCTGCCCGTAGCGGAGGTCTCGCCGGGGTATGGCCGGCGCTGCCGCGTGGTGCTGGAGGGCTTTCGCACCCCCGGCGGCGTGCGCTTTCCGCGCTGCGTCTTCCACGTGACCGTTGCGCCCCGGCGGAAGGCCGACCCGAACTATGAGGGTCACGACGCCGCAGCGCTGGAAGCGGCCCGTGAGGGCATGGTATTGCTCCGCAATCAGAACGGGGCGCTGCCGCTGGCCAGGGACAGCATCCTCAACTGTCTGGGCTCGGCTCAGCACTGGTGGCGGTGCTCCATGGCGGGGGCGTCGAGGATCAATCCCCGGCACCGGCCTGATTTTCACCAGGCGGCGGCGGAGCACAGCCGCTTTCGCGTTAACACCGCGCTGTCGGCCTTTTACCGCAGTGCCCGACGGGACGAATTGCCCGATGAAACGCTGCTGGAGGCTGCGCGGGCGAACGGCGGTCACGCGCTGGTGTTCATCGGGCGTCAGTGGGGCGAGATGATGGACCTTCGGGACATCGAGGGCGAGTATCGCCTGACCGCCGCCGAGCTGGACCTGCTTCGGGCGACGCGGCGGGTTTTTGACCGGGTGATCGTGATCCTGAATACCGGCGGGCCGATTGACATGGTGTGGCTTCGGGAGATCGACGTGGACGCGGTGCTGTTCACCGGCTACGGGGGCATGCTTTCATCCCATGCGCTGGTGGAGCTGCTGGACGGAAGGGTCAATCCCTCCGGGCATCTGCCGGATACCTGGCCCTGGCGCTTCGAGGACAACCCCGTCAGCCGGAACTTCCCCCAGAGGCCGGCGGACGAACCCTATATCCACGAGGACAGCGTCGGCGTGCGGGTGTACTATGAAGAGGATATCTACATGGGCTATCGCTACTTCGACAGCTTCGGCGTTCCCGTGGCCTTTCCCTTTGGACACGGGCTCAGCTATACGACCTTTTTGCTGACCCCCGGCGGCGTCGAAAGGCGAGGGGACGGCGCGACCGTCCGCGTGAGCGTTCAAAACACCGGCAACAGCCCCGGCAAGGCCGTGGCGCAGCTTTACGTCGCGCCGCCGAAGGGGACGCTGGAAAAGCCCGACCACATCCTGGCGGGCTTTGAAAAGACGGCGCTGCTGCCGCCCGGCGAAGCGCAAACGCTGGAGATTCGCATGCGCCTTGAGGACGCCGCTTCCTATGATGAAGCCGCGCATGCCTGGGTGCTGGAGGCGGGGACGTATGCCCTGTTTGTCGGCGAGAGCCTCGGGAATCTGGTCCCTGCGGGGGCGCTGTGCCTTGAGGCGCGGGTGTTGCGCGAAGTGGAAGCCGTCGCCGCGCCAGTGGAGGATTTCAAACGGCTGACCCGGGCCGATCCGACGGTGGACGGGTCGAGGTCGGGCGTCGTGGCCCTGGGCGATCAAATTGCCGCGCCTGCGCCCCGCGCGGCCTTCGAAGACGGCGCAGAAGCGAAGAACAGTGGGGCGCGCCGGATCGTTTGGCGCGAGGTACTCGAGGAGCCTGCGAAGCTGGACAGCTTCGTCGCGCAGCTTTCGCTGCTGTCCCTGTGCCGCCTGAACGTCTGTGCGGGAATGCGGAATTTGCCCTGGCAGGACGGCATGGCGGGGTATACGCCCCGCCTGCGGCGCTACGGCCTGCCCGCCTTTTGCGCCTCGGACGCCAACGCAGGGCTGAACCTGCGTCGATCCAACGTGGGCTTCCCCGCGAGCAGCGTGATCGCGGCCACCTTCAACCGCGCCATCGCCGAGTCGGTGGGCCGGGTGGTGGCGGAGGAATGCCCCGCCCACGGCGTCGACCTTGTGCTGGCTCCGGCCATGAACCTTCACAGGAGCCCGCTGTGCGGCCGTCACCCGGAGTATTTTTCCGAGGATCCCTACCTGACCGGGGAGCTGGCGAGCTGCCATGCCCGGGGCCTGGAGGCGGGCGGCGTGGGCGCCTGCTACAAACACATGTTCTGCAACAATGCCGAGCTGGGGCGCCTGGGCAGCCACAGCGTGGTGTCGGAGCGGGCGCTGCGGGAGCTGTATTTCAGAGCCTTTGAAATCGCCTTCCGCACCCACAGGCCCCGTTCGGTGATGACGAGCTACAACGCCCTGAACGGCCTCTATCCCGGGGAAAACCAGGCGCTGCTGGAGCGGCTTTTGCGCCGGGAGTGGGGCTTCGAGGGCTTCGTGATGTCCGACTGGGGCAGCGTCCGCACCGTGGACGCCGTCGAAATGGTCAACGCCGGCAACAGCTGGATCACTCCCGGCGGCCCGCTGTGGGTGTGGCGCGTGTGGCGCGCGGCGCGGCGCGGGCAAATTTCACGGCAGACGCTGGAGCGGAATGCTGCGTGGCTGCTCAAGGGCTTTGGCGGCCTGAATTGAGGAAACCCCACAATGCCCGTGGCGCATTAATACCTGAATTTCAGCCGCCTGCTGTCTGCAGATTCATTGACAAAACAAACGGCCATGTCGGAAAACCCGACATGGCCCAGACCGCTGACAAAGGCCGCTTTTCTGCTTGCTGTGTTGGCGTCGCCTGCAAAATGCGGTCATTTACGACGGGGTAAACTCCCTTTTTTGCAGGCTCGCCGCCTTGCCTTGCAGCCTTTCTCAGTGGCCTGCAGTCTGTTGACTTTGTCAACATCCTGGGCCATGTCGGAAAAACCGACATGACCGCTTGTATTACAGCTTGTTTCTCTGTATCTTGCCGCTGATGGTCTTGGGCAGCTCGTCCCTGAACACCACGATGCGGGGATACTTGTAGGGTGCTGTGCGCTTCTTGACGTAGTTCTGGATGTCCTTCTTCAAATCCTCGGTACCTTCGATGCCCTTGGTGAGCACGATGGACGCCTTCACCACCTGGCCGCGAATCTCATCCGGCGCGGCGGAGACGCCGCACTCCAGCACGTAGGGCAGCTCCATGATGACGCTCTCGATCTCGAAGGGCCCGATGCGGTAGCCGGAGGACTTGATCACGTCGTCGGTGCGGCTGACATACCAGTAATAGCCGTCCTCATCCCGCCAGGCCATGTCCCGGGTGTGGTACAGGCCGTCGTGCCATACCGCGTTGGTGGCTTCCTCGTTGCCGTAGTAGCCCGCGAACAGGCCGCAGGGGATCTCCTTGTCGGTGCGTATGACGATCTCGCCCGGCTCGCCCGCCTTCACGGGGTTGCCGTCCGCATCCACCAGATCCACGTCGAACAGGGGGCTGGGCTTGCCCATGGAGCCCACCTTGGGCGTGGTGCCCGCGAAGTTGCCCAGCACCAGCGTGGTCTCGGTCTGGCCGAAGGCCTCCATGATGGAAAGGCCGGTGGTCTTCTTGAAGATGTTGAACACCTCGGGGTTCAGGGCCTCGCCGGCCGTGCATGCGCAGTGGATGCTGGACAGGTCGTACTTGGAGATGTCCTCGCGGATCAGGAAGCGGTACATGGTGGGCGGCGCGCAGAAGGTGGTGATGTTGTACCTGGCGAACATCGGCAGTATGTCGTGGGCGTTGAAGCGGTCAAAGTCGTACACGAACACGGCGCATTCGTTCATCCATTGTCCGTACAGCTTGCCCCACAGCGCCTTGCCCCAGCCGGTGTCAGAGATGGTCAGGTGCAGGCCGTCGGGCTCCACGTTGTGCCAGTAGTGGGCGGTGATGAAGTGGCCCAGAGGATAGTTGTGGTTGTGCATTGCCAGCTTCGGGTAGCCGGTGGTGCCGGAGGAGAAGAACATGACCATCGGGTCGGAGCCCTTGGGGGAATCCTCGGTGCGGGGGAAGGCGGAGCGGTAGCGCAGGTATTCCTCGTCGAAATCGCGCCAGCCTTCCCGTTTGCCGCCGCAGAGAATGCGGGTCTTGACGTAGGGACAGGTCTCGAAGGCCTCCTCGGCGTGGTGGGCGCCCTCGCCGTCGGCGGTCATGCAGATGGCTGTCACGCCCGCCGTCTCAAAGCGGTACTCGTAATCCTTTTTAAGGAGCTGATCTGTGGCGGGAATGGCCACGGCGCCCAGCTTGTGCAGCGCCATCATCACCACCCAGAACTGCCAGTTGCGGCGCAGCACCAGCATCACCCGGTCGCCCTTTTTGATACCCAGGGCCTTGAAGTAGTTGGCGGCGCGGTTGGATTTGCGGCTGATGTCCTCGAAGGTGAAGCGCTTTTCCTCCATGTACCGGTTGACGTGGAGCATCGCCAGCTTGTCGGGGCTGCGTTCGGCCAGCCGGTCCACGATGTCGAAGGCGAAGTTGAAGTTCTCCCGGTTCGGGAATTCGATGTGCAGCAGGTGGCCGTCGCCGTCCTCGTCCAGGTTGACATAATCGTCGTAGATCATGTGCTGCTTGGGCAGGCGCACGGGCATGACGGCCTCGACAATCTTGTCCTGCTCGGTCTCCTCGCCGGGCATGACCACGGCCACGAAGGTGCAGTCCCTGCCGCCGGTGGCGATCTCGCCGTGGGGGGTGGAGGAGTTGTAGTAGATGCAGTCGCCCTCCCTGAGGTGCTCCACGTGGTCGCCCACGCGCACCAGCAGCTCGCCGGAGAGGATCAGGTCGAATTCCTGGCCGGGGTGGGAGTGGGTGTGGATGGGCTGGTTTTGCAGCTCCTCGGAATAGCTGTAGGTGACCCAGAAGGGTTCGCCGATCTTCCCGCTGAACATCGGCGCCAGGTTGCTGATCTCGATGCCCTCCTCACGGGCGGTGATGGTGGCTTCGCCCTTGCGGGTGACGGTATAGGAGCGCAGGTTGGCGCTGCGGCCCTCGATCAGGTCGGTGATGTCCACGCCGAAGATGCGGGCGCAGTTGTGTATAAATGTAAAGGGCAGGTCGGCCTTGCCGGCCTCGTAGTCCATGTAGGTTTCCACGTCCAGCCGGGTCTGCTCGGCCATGTAGACCACCGAATAGCCCGCGATCTCCCGCAGGGCCTTGATGCGGGTTCCCACCTCGTAGAGCATGCCGGTCATCTCTGATGCGTTCATTGGCGTTTTCCTCCTTATTCGGTCGTACCGGGGTCAATCGAACATCGATGGTTCTGGTCAAGGCATTAATGGTAAGGGATGTCAATAAAAAAGCCCGTCTCACAGATGCGTCCGTATCGCATCGCTTGAGACGAGTCGCAATCAACCCGCGGTACCACTCAACTTGCGCGTTTCCGCGCCCCTTCAGGCTCTATCAAGCCCTAAGCCTTTACGCAGCTTTCACGGGAAGCGCCTACTGCACCCCTGATTGAGGGATATTTCGGGCTTCCGGCTCGGAAGCGATGGGCGTCTGAGCCTTCGGTGATCGGCCTTCCAGCAGCTGGCCGACTCTCTGTACACCCCTGAACTCCGCCGTCTTCGTCATTGCCTTTAGTGAATATTCGATTGAGGGTATTCTATCACTCCTGTGGGCCCTTGTCAAAGGTTTCAGAGGTTAAGTTTTGATTATTGTACGGCTTTTCGCCGGAAACGGCTTGCACAAATCCTGGGATTGTTCGGCTTTTCCCGCAATTCTTACTTGACAAGTGCCCACATACCTGATAGATTATGTTATGTGCAGAAACAGCTAAGGAAACACCGCACAATGCTCATGGCGCATTACTGCACGACTCGATTATGCGGTATTTCCTTAAGGAAATGCCGCACGGTTCGATGATGCGGCAGTTCCATTAGAAGGGGGAGCCGGGATGCCTGAATTCAGCGGGCTGCGGACGCCGGACCGCCGGATCATGGTGGTCGCCGGCCATTACGGCAGCGGCAAGACCGAGTTTTGCGTCAGCCTCGCCATGCGGCTGGCCCGCCGGGGCTTTGGACCCTACAGGCGCCTCGCGCTGATCGATATTGACATCGCGAACCCCTACTTTCGATCCCGGGAGCGAAAGGCGGAGCTGGAGGCCCAGGGCGTTCGCGTGTACGGCAACGCCTATGAGCACGAAATCACGGCGGAGCTGCCCGCCCTGGGCGCGAACATACGCGCGCCGCTGGAGGACGGGGACTGCCGGGTGATCGTGGATGTGGGCGGCAATGATACCGGCGCGGTGGTGCTGAACCAGTTTGAAAAGTACCTGGGCCCTGAGGACGCGCTGTTTTTGGCCGTGGTGAACGCCAACCGCCCCGAGACCCGGGACGTTGCCGGGGCGCTGGAGCATCTTCGGGCGATTGAATGCAAGACCGGGCGGCGCATCGACGGCGTGATCAACAACTGCCATCTGCTGCTGGAGACCGACGCCGGGTGCGTGGCGAAGGGCCATCGGCTTTGCGGGGAGGTCTGCGACGCCGCGGGCCTGTTTATCTGGTGCGACTGCTATCCCGAGGGCATCGTCGACGCTTGCGCGATGGAGCGGGAATATGAGCATCCCATGCCTATGGGACTGTACATGCGGCCCAGCTGGATCGACAGGTAATCCGCCCGCTGAACGGGCGGATTGACAATACGATCATAATTTCACAGGAGGAGAATGCACTATGAAATCGGATGTCATCATTATCGATAGCAGGGGCAACGGATTCGGCGAAGCGATTGCCCAGACCGGTAAGACGGCGAAATTCGTCGGCCTGGATCAGGCGGAATCCCTGGATCTGCAGCTGCTTACCGAGGAGATGCTTTCGCTGGTTCGCAGCGTCACCGGCGAAGTGGAGGCGTCCTTCTGGATTGAATCCAAGGGGAAGGCCTTCCAGCTGCACATGACCACCAAGACCGTCATGGACAAGGAAAAGCGCTTCCAGCTGATCGAATCCTCCACCTCGCACAGGAACGAGGCGGCTTCTGGCTTCCTTGGGAAGCTGCGCGACGCCCTCGAAGAGGCGATGACGGCCGAAGTCGACCGGCAGGACATGGATCTGCCCATGGACGTGGCAAGCGATGTGTCCGGCTATTCGACCCAGAAGCCTGATTGGGACGGCTTTGAGCGTTCGATCCTGCAAAGCGTCGCGGATCAGGTAAAAATCGGCATACGCGGCGGCGTGGTCGATGTCACCATTTACAAGCGTTTCGGTTAATAAAGGAGGAAAGGACAATGAAAGCTGATATCCAGGTTAAGGGAGAGCATATGACGATTGCCCTGGAGGGCCGTTTGGACACCCTGACCGCGCCCGAACTGCAAAAGGAGCTCGAAGGCTACAAGCTGGGCGAGCTGTCGGAGATCGTGTTGGACCTGAGCAAGCTGGAGTACATTTCCTCCGCCGGCCTTCGCGTGCTGCTGGCGGCGTTCAGGAGCATGAAGATGGGCGGCGTGATGCGGATTACCAACGCCAACGACATCACCAAAAAGGTGTTCGAGGTCACCGGCTTCAACGAAATCTTTACGATTGAATAGCGCCGGATTTCACGGGCCCAGGGAAAAATCGCTGTTGTGTGCCGGTAAGGGGTGAGCGTTCACCCCTTATCGCATTGTGACGGATGCGTGTATCGCCAATATGGTCGATATGCGTTTCATTCAAATGTTCAGGGGAGGCTAATCTATGGCAAGGAGTTTCAAGGTCGTCTTCGACCGGGAGCGCTGCAAGGGCTGTGAGCTGTGTCGCAGCTTCTGCCCGAAGCAGATCATCGAGATGGACACGCAGGTAAACGCCAAGGGCTACTGTCCCGCGAAGATCACCGATCAGGCGCAGTGCATCGGCTGTGCCAGCTGCGCCACCGTGTGTCCGGATTGCGCGATTGAGATCTATCAGCTGGAGGAGGGGGAAGCATGAGCGAAAAGGTATTGATGAAGGGCAACGAGGCCTTCGCGGAGGCCGTCATTCGCGGCGGCGTGCGCTTCTACTTCGGCTATCCCATCACGCCCCAGAGCGAGATTCCCGAGTTCATGAGCCGGGAGCTGCCCAAGCGGGGTGGCAAATTCCTCCAGGCTGAAAGCGAGCTGGGAGCCATCAACATGGCTTACGGCTGCGGCGCTGCCGGCGGCAACGGCTTTATATCGTCATCCTCCCCGGGTATCGCGCTGATGCAGGAGGGCATGAGCTTCCTGTGCGGCGCGGAGGTGCCCGTGACGCTGTTGAACGTGTCCCGCGGCGGCCCCGGCATCGGCTCTATACAGCCCGGCCAGGCCGATTACAACCAGGTGACCCGTGGCGGCGGCAACGGCGACTACAGGATCCCCGTGTTTGCCCCGGCGAGCATCCAGGAGGCCGTGGACATCCTCTACGAGGCCCCGTTCCTCGCCGATAAGTATCGCAACCCCGTGATGGTGCTGGCCGACGGCCTGATGGGCCAGATGATGGAGCCCGTGGTGCTGCCCGAGCCCAAGCACGCCTTCACCAGCGACGAGATCCCCACGGCCAAGCCCTGGGCCATCTCCGGCAGCGCCAAGGGCGAGCGCAGCGTCGTCAAGAGCCTGCGCCTGCAGCCCGAGGTACTGGAGGCCCACGTCGAGCACCTGTACGAAAAGTACGCCGAGATGGAAAGGGAGCTCGAACGCGTGGAGTGCGAGAACCTGGAGGACGCAGAGGTCGTGTTTGTGGCCTTCGGCACGATGGCGCGCCTGGCCCGCGAGGCCATGGAGCTGCTTGAGGCCCAGGGCGTCAAGGCCGGCCTGATCCGTCCCATCAGCCTGTGGCCCTATCCCTACAGGGCGTTCGACGACCTCTCGGCCAGGACCAGGGTCGTCATATCCGTGGAGCTGAGCATGGGCCAGATGCTCCAGGACATCAACCTGGGCGTCAAGGGCCGGGTGCCCGTGAAGCTGATCCACCGCGTCGGCGGCATGCTGCCCACGTCGCTGGAGGTCGTTGAAAAGACGAAGAAGATACTGGAGGAAGTGCGATGAAACCTGTATTTACCGTTACAAAAGGCATGCTGCCCGTCAGCACCAGCTATTGTCCCGGCTGCACCCACGGCGTCGCACACCGCATCATCATGGAGACGCTGGACGAGATGGGCCTGCTGGGCAAGACCATCGGCGTCGCCCCCATCGGCTGCTCCGTCGTGGCGCACCAGTTTATGAACGTGGATATGTGCGAGGCGGCCCACGGCCGCGCCCCGGCGGTGGCCTCCGGCATCCGCCGCGTGCATCCCGACAAGGTCGTGTTCACCTATCAGGGCGACGGCGACCTGGCCTCCATCGGCATGGGCGAGATCGTCCACGCTGCTGCCCGGGGCGAGAAGTTCTCCACCTTCTTTATCAACAACGGCATCTATGGCATGACCGGCGGGCAGATGGCCCCCACCACACTGATCGGCCAGCGCTCCACCACGTCGGTGGACGGCCGTACCCGCGAGCAGGCGGGCATGCCGCTGAAGATCTGCGAGCTGCTGGCGACCCTGGACGGCCCGGCCTACATCGAGCGCGTGTCGCTGGATTCCCCGGCCCACATCCGCGCCGCCAAGAAGGCCGTGCGCAAGGCCTT